>NZ_CAACUY010000224.1 GCF_900659615.1 Actinomadura fibrosa
CGTCCCGCCACATCAGCAGCCCGGCCGCGCCGCCGAGGCCCGCGACCGCCTCGGCCGCGAGCACGGCCGCCGCGACCGGACCGGCCAGCGACGGCGGGAACGTCCTTTGTGCGCGCAGCGCCGCCGCGAGGGTGCCGGGCCGCCTGAGCTGCCCGAACAGCGATCCCAGCAGGACGAGCGGGACGGCGACCGCGGCGGTCCCGGCGAGCAGCGCGGTCACCGGACCGCCTCCACCGCCAGCCCGGCCAGGCGGCGCGGGATCTCGCGGACCCGGTCCTCCTCGGGCAGGACGGTCACCAGCAGCGACCGGAGCGCCAGCAGGAAGTAGGGGCCCTGGCCCTCGATGGTGTCCTGGAAGAGCTCCCCGCCCGCGACCGGCGCCCCACGCCAGGACGGCAGCCGCTTGCGGGTCTGCCCGGTCAGCGCCGTGATCTCCAGCAGGCCGAGGCCCGGGACCTCCTTGACCATCTCGGCGGGCTCGGGCCGCCGGGCTCGGCCGCGCGGGACGGCGGTGATCCCGTCCGCGTGCTCCGTCAGCCGGATCGTGCCGAAGAACGCCACGGCGTCCGCGGGCCGACCGTGGTACAGGTGCGTGAACACCGCGTGGCGGCGCCCCTCCCAGACGGCGGCGAGGACGGGATCGCTCACCCCCGTGTCGGCGTCGCGGCTCTCCGCCCGCCCGACCCGGAGGCGCCCGTCCTGGATGCGGAACTCCTGGTCGAAGCGCTCGACGCCGATGTCCTCCGCCCAGGACAGCGCGTCCGCGCGGGTCCCGCCGGAGATCTCGTGGAGGCGGCCGTCCGCGGCGATCCGCGCCACCGAGGTGCAGGGACGGCCGAGGTCGTGCGGGCCGGTGATCCGGACCCGGATCCCGTCCAGCGATCGATGGGTGATGGTTCCCGGTGACAGCGGGCTCATCCTGTGCCCTCCCGTGCGGGTCGTGCTGCACGCGACAGCCGTGACGCTACGCGCGTTCTGCCCGGATAACCCCAAACCTTCCGGAAGCGGTCACCCGCCGGGGCGGGTAGGGTGCCGCCGGGACTCGCGCGCGCGGCGGCGTTTCGCACCGGTACGCCCGCGGGACCCCCGGTAAGGTCGGGTGGCTCCTCAGCAGCCGCGGCGACCGCCGGCGCGACGCTCCCGAACGTGAGGTGAACCCGTGGGCAAGGTCGATGTGCTGATCAAGCGGCTCGATCCCGGGCTGCCCCTCCCCGGCTACGCCCACGCGGGCGACGCCGGCGCCGACCTGGTCGCCCGCGTCGACGTCGAGCTCCCCCCGGGCGAGCGGGCCGTCGTCCCGACAGGCGTGGCGATCGCACTGCCCGACGGCTACGCCGCTTTCGTTCACCCGCGGTCTGGTTTGGGCGCTAGGTTGGGGGTGACCATAGTGAACGCACCCGGAACGGTCGACGCCGGCTACCGGGGCGAGATCCAGGTGACCCTGCTGAACACCGACCCCCGCGCCACCGTCTCGCTGCGGCGCGGAGACCGCATCGCGCAGATGGTCGTCCAGCGGGTGGAGCAGGCGGTGTTCCACGAGGTCGCCGAACTTCCCGGATCGGCGCGCGGAGCCGGCGGATTCGGCTCCACGGGCGGTTTCGCGGATAATGAGCACAGTCGAGAAGGAGCGTGAGTCGTGGCTTTTGGACGTCGCCGGCAGGCCGAGGAGCCCGCGAAGGACACCGGGGTGACCGAGGAGTCGGCGGAGGCCGTCGACGAGGCCGTTGAGGACGCGGAGGCCCCCGCCAAGGCCGACTCGGGCAAGGGCGGTCCCTGGGACTCCGAGGACTCCTTCCCCGAGATGCAGCGCCTCGACTTCGGATCCCTCCAGGTGCCGGTCGCCCCGGGCCTCGGATTCCAGGTCAACTTCGAGGCCACCCAGGTCGACGAGGAGGGCAACCCGCTCGACGGGCGCCCCGTCGCCGTCCTGGTGCAGTACGAGGAGAGCGCCATGCAGCTCCAGGTGTTCGCCGCGCCCAAGCGCAGCGGCATCTGGGACGACGTGCGCCGCGAGACCGCCAAGGACATCCAGGAGGAGGCCCAGGGCCAGACCCAGGAGGGCGAGGGCCCGTTCGGCCCCGAGCTCCTGGCGATGGTCCCCGCCGCGCTGACCGAGGAGGTCCTCGCGGAGATGCCGCAGGAGGTCCGCGAGCAGATCCCGGCCGAGTTCATCGAGCAGGGCTGGGCGCCGCAGATCATCCGCTTCCTCGGCGTGGACGGCCCCCGCTGGTTCCTCCAGGCCGTCGTGCAGGGCGCCGCGATCGAGGACGAGGAGCAGTGGCAGGTCCTGGAGGACGTCCTCCGCGGCGTGGTCGTCGTCCGCGGCGACGCCCCCATGCCCCCGCGCGACCTCCTGGAGCTCCAGATCCCCAAGGAGTTCAGCGAGGCCGGCGAGTCCGAGGACCAGGCCGCCGAGCAGACCTTCGACCCCTTCGAACGCGGCCCCGAAATCACTGAAGTTAGATAGCAGTACCCTCGGCGGTCGGCCCTAGCGGGCCTCCCTTCAACGGGCACTGTGTCGATTGCAGTGCCCTCGGCGGTCGGCGCTGGCGCGCCTCCCTTCAACGGGCACCGCCGCGATCGCTGGCATCGCTCCGGCTCGCCCAGGGGCTCGCTGCGCGATCAAGTTCTCGCTTCGCTTGAACTTGGCTTCGCACGCGATCGCAACGTTCCGGTCGGCGATTGTTGGGCTTCAGACGGGTGGCGCCGGTTCTCGCGTCCTTTTCGGACGCGCGGGCCGGCGCTTTTGCTTCTGGCGCGCGTGACCGGTTGCTTGCCGGAAGGGGGCTTGCGGGTGGTCAATCGGTGGCATGTCGAAGAAGACGCGCAAGCGCCGGGCCCGGAAGCGCGGGAAGCACAACAAGGGCAAGCGGCCCAACGCCCGGCACTGATCACCGGTGCGGCCGTCCTAGGATCGGCGGCATGGCGTCGGCGGACGAATCGGGCGTGGCCGGGCTCGATGCCCGGACCTGCACAGCGGCCGAGCTGAAGGACCTCCTCGGCCATGGGGACGCGCGGGTCCGCGCGATCGCCCTCCTGCACCTGGCCGACCGACTGGACGCGGGGCTCGACGAGGACCCGGCCGGGTATGCCCCCTGCCTGCCGTCCGTTCTGGAGGGGCCGCCCGAGGCGGCGCTCGCGTTGGCACGCGTGTTCCTGCGGTTGCGCGGGCATCTCGGGGTGTGGCCGCGGTGGCGGGAGGCGGGGCTGCCCGTCCGCGTGCGGATCGCGTGGCTGCGGGCGGAGATCGCGGACCGGCCGTCCACCGTGCGGGACGAGCCCGCCGGGGACCTGCTCTACCAGGCCGTTCGCGAGCTGCGCGCGGTGGACGTCGGTGATCCCGAGGCGTTCGTGCGCGAGCTGGCCGGGCGTTCCGATCGCGTCCTGCGGGGTGAGGCGTTCCGGATCGTCCGCGATGCCCTCGTGGGGGCGCTGCTGGCGCCGGGGCGGGCGAGGACGATCATCGAGGATCTCGCCGCCGACGTCCCGGAGCCGCTGGAGGAGCTGGCCGCGCCGTGGGCGGCCCTGGAACCGCTGCCGGAGGAGCGGGTGCGCCGGTTCCTCGCCGCGGGTCCCGCCGGGGCGGCGATCGAGGTCGCGGGGCGGCACGGGCACGCCCGGCTGCTGCGCGAGGTCGCCGCGGATCCCGGACGGCCGCCAGAGGTGCGGCGGCGGGCCCTCGAACTGCTCGGCGGCCTGGCGACCCGCGACGACATCGGTGATCTTCTGCGGGTCGCGGGCGCCGATCCGCTGCTGCTCGCCGGGCCCGCCGTCGCCTGCCTGCGCGGGATGCACGCGCGCGGCCACTTCCCGGCCGACCGGGACGTCCCGGCGGTCGTCGGCCTCGCGCTCGCCGACCATCGCGTGCCGGCGGAGGAGGTCGCGGCCGTCCTGTTCTCGTCCAGGCACGCGATGCTCCGAGAGGTGACGGCGGCGGAGGACTCCCTCTCCTGGCCGCGTCGGCTGGATCTGCTGGTCGCGCTGCACGAGCAGGGCGCCCCGGGCGTGGACGTCGGCGCCGCTGTCACGGAACTGGCGCCCGGGGCGGACGATCCGGCCCCGTTCCTGCGGGCGATCCGCGCGCTCCGGTACGAGCCTGCCGAGGAAGTCGTCCTGGCGTTGCTGCCTCGTGCGCCGCGTGAAGCGCTTGACGCTCTGGAGGCCGTGGGCGGAGCGCGCACCGCGGCCGTCCTGCGCGGGGAACTCGACGGGGACAGCGCCGCTCACCTGCGTCCGCACAGGCATCGGGCCCTGGAACTGCTCTGGCACCTGACCGCGGACGCCGCGGGGAGGCGGGCACTCCTGGAGCGGCTCGACCCGCGGGACCTGCCGCCGCGGATCGCCGACGATCTCGGCGGGCCGGACGCGGGCGAGCTGGCGCTGCTCCGCGCGGGCTTGGACCCGGACGATCCCGTCGAGGCGCTGTGCAGGCTGGCGCGCAACGGCGACGCGTCCACCGTGCCGGTGATCGGCGACCTGCTGCTGCGCGTGGCCGCGGAGCGACCGGACGTCCCGGACGAGGCCCTCGCCGCGATCCGCGGCCTCGGCGCGCGGCTGTTCCGGCGGCGCGCGATCCGGCCGCGCTGCCTGCTGGACGCCAGCGACGCGGAGGCGGCCGGGAACGCCCTGCTCGCGAGCCTGGTCCTCGACCTGCTCGACCGTCCCGGGCTCGTGGCGGCGGACCGGGCCGCGCTGCTCGGTGTGCTGCGCGAGGTCCCGTACCGGCGGGCGAAGGCGCGCGTCCACCCGCTGCTGCGCGACCGGGACGAGCAGGTCCGGGCGCAGGCCATCGCGGTGATCGGGCGCGACGACGGCGACGCGCGGGTGATGGCGGCGAGCCTGGTCCCGCTAATGGCGTCCGAGGACGTCCGGACGGTCCGGCAGGCGCTGCTCGCGCTGGGGGAGGCGGGCGTGGGCCAGGGGGCGGTCGCGGCGTGCCTCGACCACCCGAACATGAACGTCAAGAAGACGGCCGCGGCCGTCCTCGCCCGCGCGGGCGGCCCGGACGCCGTCCCGAAGCTGCTGTACTGGCTCGGTCACCACGACAATCCCGGCCTGCGGGAGGCCCTGATCGGCGCGTCGCGGGCGGTCCTGGGCGACGCGTTCGCCGCCACCGTCATCGCGGCGGCGGATCGCGCCGACCATCGCGCGCGGGACCTCCTGCTGCGGAGTCTGGACGGCCTGCTCCCGGCCCGCTCCATCGCGGCGCTGGCCGACCAGGGCTCGGCGGCGGGCGGCGCGCTGCTCGGCCTCGTCGCGGACGGCCTGGTCGCGCCCGCGCCCGGACCGGTCGCCGAGCTGGCCCGCCACGGGATCACGGTGCCCGGCCGGGCGCCCGCGCCCGCCGCGGACGTCGAGGCGCTGATCGAGCACGGGTGGAATGCCGGGATCGCGCGCCGTGTCGTGGACGCCCACGAACGCAAGCCCTACGCGGCCCCCTATGGCCGCCTTCGCCCCATGCTGGCCGACTTCCTGGGGCTGGCCGGCGTCCGGGCGACCCGGTTCGCGCTGCGAATCTGCCCACCGCCCTGGACGGACGCGGAACTCGACGCCTTCGCCAGGTCGGCCCGCACGCTCATCGACGCCCTCCCGGACACTGATCGGCTCATGGAGGCGCTGCGCGAGGCCGTTCCGCGGCTGGGTCCGGCCGAGCGCCTCGGCCTCGCCGAGCATGTGCGCGGCCTGCCGCTGGGACGGGACGGTCTCGTCATCCTGCGCCTGTGCGACGCCGTCCTGACGCGGGCCGACCTCGATCGCGCGCTCGCCGCCGGACGCGGGCCAGGCGAGGAGGACGTCCTGCGCGAGGCGTTCGGGCAGGAGCCGGTGGACGCTCCCGCCGAACCGGACTGGCGCGACGCCCTCCGTGCCGCGGTCCGCGACGCCCGGTCGCTGGCACGGCTGCGCGCGGCGGCCGGGGGCGGCGGGCCGTCCCGCGACCGCCTGGACGCCCTGATCAGCGTCTACCCCTCGGCGCCCGCGACCGTCCGCGGCCCTCTCATCGACTGGATGCTCGACCTGCAACCGCTGGATGCCCCGCCCTGGACGCTGGCGGAGGAGGCGCGCGACCCGGGAACGGAGGCGCGCGTCCCGCGTCCGGACGACCTGGACCAGCCGCGTTCGGATGCGCAGCGCGACCGCCTGCTCGCCATGCTGGGCGACGCGTCCGCGTCCCGCCGCGACGGCGCCGCCCGCGTCCTGCGCGACTGGCCCGAACCGGCGGTGCGGCTCGCCCTGCTCCGCGCCTACCTGGACGGCCGCATCGGCATCGCTCCCGACATGACCGGCCTGACGGACCTTCCCGAGGACGGCGAGCGCCTCGCCCGTCTGGCCGAACGCCTCGATCCGGCCGAGTTGGAGCGGTTCGTCCCGGTGCTCGTGTCCCTGTGGGAGGAGGGCGGCCCGTCCGCGTCCGCCGCCGGGGACGCGCTGCGCCGGACCGCCCCCGACCTCGTCGCCGAAGCCGTCTCCGCGCGGCTCGCGGACGGCGCGTGGGGCCTGCTCGATCTCCTCGCGGGCCGTCCGCTGCTGCGCACCCCCGATCTGGAACGCGCACGCCGGCGCCTGCTCGACGAAGGGCGCGACGACCTCGCGGACGCCCTGGTCCTCGTCGACGGCCCGCTCCGCGCACCGGACGCGCGTCTCGCCGACGAGGCCGCGCTCACCGCGCTCCGGCAGCGTCCGGCGCCCGATCCCGGGCCTTCACGCGCTGACCTGCTCCGGCAGGCGCGGGAGGGCGGCCCGAAGGAGATCCGCCGGGCCCTGACCGCGCTCGCCGAAGGCCCCGTGGACGCCGATCTGGAGGACGTGCTGTCGGCTCTGCTCGTCCATCCCGAGACGAAGGTGAGGCTGCACGCGCACCGCGTCTCCCGCCGCGTCCTCGACCGGCCCGCCTACCTGGAACAGACCGTCCGGCTCCTGGACGATCCCGAACCCGACGTGGTGCGCTCCGCCGTCCGGGCACTGAGCCACGCCGGACACCGGCCTGCCGTCCCCGGATTGATCGCGTTGCTCTCGCATGCGCACCGGCTCGTCCGGCAGGCCGCGGAGGAGGGGCTCGTCCTGATCGGCGAGCCCGCCGTGCCGGCGCTGAAGCACGCGGTGGGCCGCGCCCGTCCCGACCGCCGCCACCGCTACACCGGCCCGCTGGAGAGGATCGCGGCGGGCCGCACGTGATCTCCGGTGGCCTTACCGTGTCATCATGGCCCCACGCACCGACGCCGACGCGGAGACCGAGCGGCCGCGCATCCCGCTGAGCCGGCGGCGGGTGCTGCGCGCCGCCGTGGCGATCGCCGACCGCGACGGGCTCGGCGCGCTCACGATGCGGCGCCTCGCGCAGGAGCTCGGGGTCGAGGCCATGTCGCTGTACCACCACGTCGCCAGCAAGGAGGCGGTCCTCGACGGCCTCGTCGAGGTGGTCCTCGGTGAGGTCATGGCGGCGGTGGACGAGGTCGGCGCGCCGTCCCCCGAGGACTGGCGGACCATCTTGCGCGCGCGGATCCTCGCCGCCCGCGAGGTGTTCCTGCGCCACCGCTGGGCCCCGCGCGTGCTGGAGGGGCGCACCACGACGAGCCCGCTGGTGATCGCCTACTACGACGGTGTGGTCGGCGTCCTCCGCGCGGGAGGGTTCTCCTACGACCTGGCCCACCGCGCGCTGCACGTCCTCGGCAGCCGCGCCCTCGGGTTCACCCAGGAGCTGTTCGATCCCGACCCGGGCGACGCCGAGGTCGCGGACCCCGCCGCGATGGCGGAGCAGTTCCCGAACCTCGCCGGGATGCTGGCGCAGGCCGTCCACGACGACCCGGACGGCACGCTTGGCTTCTGCGACGACCAGTTCGAGTTCGAGTTCGCCCTCGACCTGATCCTCGAAGGGCTGGAACGCCGCCGCGCCGGCGGCTGAGCCGTCCGCAACCTCCGATGAAGCCGTCCGGAAAGCCCTGATCGGGGCGATCCTTCCTGCGGCCATTGACTGCCTTACGGCGTACGAATACCTTACGACGTACGACAGCCTTACGCTGTACGACGAGGCCCGGAGGAGAGCCCGATGAAGGCCTGGACCTGGAACCGCTACGGCCCGCCCGACGTCCTGACCCTGCGCGACGTAGCTGAGCCCGCCATCGCCCGCGACGAGGTCCTGGTGCGCGTCCGGGCGGCGTCCGTGAACCCCTACGACTGGCGCCACCTGCGCGGCGACCCGTTCCTCGCGCGCCTGCACGCCGGGCTGCGGCGGCCGAGGAAGGGCCTCCTGGGAGCCGACCTCGCCGGGGTCGTCGAACGGGTCGGCGCCGACGTGGCCACGCTGCGTCCCGGAGACGAGGTCTTCGGCGAGGTCCCGTTCGGGTCCTTCGCGGACGCCGTCGCCGCCTCGCCGGAGAAGCTGGCCGTCAAGCCCGCGAACGTCACCTTCGAGCAGGCGGCCGCCGTGTCGATGGCCGGGCACACCGCGCTCCAGGCACTCCGGGACGCGGGGCGGCTGTCGGCGGGGCAGCGCGTCCTGATCAACGGCGCGTCCGGCGGCATCGGGACGTTCGCCGTCCAGCTCGCCAAGGTGCTCGGTGCCGAGGTCACCGCGGTGTGCAGTACCCGCAACGCCGACCTCGTCCGCTCCATCGGCGCCGACGACGTCGTGGACTACACCCGCGAGGACTTCACGACGAGAGCCGCGCGGTACGACCTGCTCGTGGACATCGTGGGCAACCGCTCGCTCCGGGACCTGCGCCGCCCCCTCAAGCCGCAGGGCACGCTGGCCCTCGTCGGCGGCCTCGTCGGCGGCGGCCGCCTGCTCGGTCCGGCCGCGCAACTGCTCCGCGGCGCCCTTGTCTCCCGCTTCGTCAGCCAGCGGATCGTCACCGTCAGCTGGAAACCCAACGCGGAGGACCTGCGCTACCTGGCCGGCCTCATGGAGACCGGCCGGCTCACCCCCGTCATCGACCGCACGTACCCGTTCGTCGAGGTCCCCGACGCGCTCCGCCGCCTGGAGACCCGCCACGCCCAAGGCAAGATCGTCGTCTCTGGCTAGACCGCCCCGGACCGCGGCGGGCGATGGTGGAGTTTTGCCTACCCCGATAGGTGTGGTGGACCCATCCTCTGCGATCTCCGCCGTCCGTAGCTTCGTTCCCAGAGGCGCTCCGCGAGGGGGCACCGGGTGGGAGGTAAGGCGATGTTGGGACGCAAGGCGGCACGGCCGGCCGGGGACGCGGGCGGCGAGGCGCTGCGGCTGGAGGGGGTCCGCCGGGTCTACGGGCCCGAGGGCAACCAGGTGGTGGCGCTGGACGGCGTGTCCCTGTCGCTGCCGGTGGGCTCCTTCACCGCGGTGATGGGGCCGTCCGGATCGGGCAAGAGCACGCTGCTCCAGTGCGCGGCGGGCCTCGACCGGCCGACGGCGGGGCGCGTGTTCGTGGACGGCGCGGAGCTCGCGGGCGGCAGCGAGGCGGCCCTGACGAAGTTCCGGCGGCAGCGGATCGGGTTCGTGTTCCAGCAGTTCAACCTGCTGCCGACGCTGACCGTCATGCAGAACGTGACGCTGCCGCTCAAGCTCGCGGGGCGCAAGGTCGACCGGCGGCGCGCCCAGGAGGTCCTGGAGCGCGTCGGCCTCGGCGACCGGCTCGACCACCTGCCGTCGGAGCTGTCCGGCGGGCAGCAGCAGCGCGTCGCGATCGCGCGGGCCCTCGTCACCGAGCCGCGGGTCGTGTTCGGGGACGAGCCGACGGGCGCGCTCGACACCCGCAGCGCGCGGGCGGTGCTGGCGCTCCTCCAGGAGGCCGTGCGCGTCTACGGGCAGACGGTGGTGATGGTGACGCACGACCCGGTCGCCGCCGCGCACGCGGACGCCGTCCTGTACCTCGCGGACGGGCGGATCGTCGGCTACCAGCAGGCGCCGACGGCCGAGACCGTCGCCGAGCGGATGACGCACCTGGCCGACGAGGTCGAGCGCCAGCGCATCACGGCGGGGGTGTGACGATGTTCGGACTGGCAATGCGCTCGCTGCGCAAGCGGGCCGGCGCGTTCGGCGCGAGCTTCCTCTCGATGTTCCTCGGCGCGACGATCCTCATGGCGTTCGCGTCCATGCTCGACACGGCGACCGGCGACGGCGTCACCGGCACCGCCAGGGAGACCCTGGTGACGATGGCGTCGGTGGTCGGCGGCTGGGGCCTGATCCTGGTGGTGTTCGCCGTCACCTCGACGCTGACGCTGTCGGTCCGGCAGCGGGCCGCGGAGATGGCGCTGCTGAAGAGCGTCGGCGCGACCCCGGCGCAGATCGGCCGGATGATCGTCGGTGAGGCGGCCGGGGTCGCGGTCGCGGCGGGGCTGCTCGCGATCGTCCCGGCCGCGCTCGCCGGGCGGGGCATCGTCGGGCTGCTGCACGACACCGGCCAGGTGCCGGCGGACGTCCCGCACGCGTTCGGGCCGATCGCGGTCTCGATGGGGCTCGGCATCACGTTCGTGTCCGCCACGGCCGCCGCGCTGATCACCGCGCGCCGCGCCGCGCGGGTCCGGGTCGCGGAGTCCATGGCGGACGCGGCGGCGGAGAAGACGCGGCTGAGCCGCAAGCGCATCGCCGGCGGGGCGCTGTGCCTCCTGCTGGCCACCTACGCGGCGGTCCTGACCTGCACGCTGATGAAGGGCAAGGGCACGGACGCGATGGCCTCGGCCGGGCAGGCCGACATCGCCGCCGCGATCGGGTTCGCGTTCCTGGCGCCCGCGATCATCCGCGGCGTGACGGCGCTGCTGGCGGCCCCGCTGCGGGCGTTCGGCGCGGCCGGCGACCTCGCGGTCACCACGCTGCGGCGGCGGACGGGCGCGATGTCCGCCGCGGTCACCCCGATCATCCTGTTCACCGGGACCGCGGTCGGCACGCTGTACCTCCAGGCCACCGAGAACGCCGCGACGGACGCGGCGGGGCTGAGCAAGACGGCCGACCAGAAGGGCGTGGAGACGCTCAACCTCGTGGTCATCGGCATGGTGGTGGTGTTCACCGCGATCATGCTGGTGAACACGCTGCTCGCGGCGACCGCGCACCGGCGCCGGGAGTTCGCCCAGGCCCGGCTGACGGGTGCGACGCCCGGCCAGGTGCTCGGCACGGTGGCGCTGGAGTCGGCGGTGCTGACCGTGATCGGCGTGGCCTGCGGGACGGTGGCGTCGGTCTTCACGATCGTCCCGTTCGGGATCGCCCGGATGGACTCGCCCACCCCGGACGGCAGCGTCTGGATCTTCATCGGGGTCGTCGCGCTGGCGGTCGTCCTCACCGGCGCGACGACGCTCGGTTCGGCCCGCCGCGCCGTCCGGGTCCCCGCGGTCGAGGCGGTGGCCGCCTGACCCCGCCGCGCCACGAAGGCCCCGCTCCGGCGGGGCCTTCGTGCGTCGGGGCGCGGCCTCCGGGAAGGGGCGCCTCCGGCGCGGCATACTGCGGCTGACGCACGGGGGTGGTGCCGATGGACGAGCGCGAGCAGCGCCGGGTCCTGATGCCGGGGGTCTTCGAGGCGGCGGAGGAGGCCGAGCCGCCCGGCGAGCCGGAGCCGGGGCTCGTCCCGGTCCGCGACCCGGACGACGTCGCCGACCCGGGCGCGGCGGGGCGGCCCGGCTCGGAGCGGGACGAGATCGGCGCGGCCGCGCAGGCCGCGCCGCCGGACGTCGCGCACTTCAGCGCCGTCATGGCGGTCGGGACGCTGTTCTCCCGCGTGACCGGGTTCCTGCGCACGGTCGTGATCGGCGCCGCGCTCGGCACGGCGCTGCTCGGCGACGCCTACCAGGCCGCCGAGATGATCCCCTACACCGTGTACGAGCTGCTGCTCGGCGGGCTGCTGGCGAGCGTGTTCGTCCCGTTCCTGGTCAAGCGGCGGATGGGGGACGCCGACGGCGGGGCGGCGACCGAGCGGCGGCTGGTCGGCGTCGCGCTCCTCGCGCTGGCCGTGCTCACCGTGGCGGCGGTGCTGGCCGCCGGCCCGCTGATCTCGCTGTACGCGGGCGGGTACACCGGGCGGCAGCGCGAGGTCGCGGTGCTGCTGACCCGGCTGCTGCTGACCCAGATCTTCTTCATCGGCGTGAGCGGCCTCGCGAGCACGCTGCTGAACGTCCGGCAGCGGTTCGGCGCGCCGATGTGGGCGCCGGTGGCGAACAACCTGGTCACGATCGCGGCGGCGCTGCTGTTCCTGTGGGCCGCGGGGCCGGGCCGGACGCCGGAGACCGTCACGGACGGGCAGCTGACCCTGCTCGGCGCGGGGTCCGCGCTCGGCACGGTCGTGCAGAGCGGCCTGCTCGCGTGGGCGCTGTGGTCGGCGGGGTTCCGCGGCCGGCCGCGGCTGGACCTGCGCGGCTCGGGGTTCGGCGAGGCGGCGCGGACGGCGACGTGGATGCTGCTCTACATCGTCGTCGCCCAGGCCGGGGTGCTCGTGACCGCGAACGTCGCGACCCGCGCGGGCGCCCGCGCGTCCGCGGCGGCGGGCCATCCGGTCACGGGCAGCGGCCTCGCCGTGTACCGGTTCGCGCTGGTGGTCTTCCAGCTCCCGTACGCGATCATCGCGGTGTCGGTCATCACGGCGCTGCTGCCCCGGATGAGCGCGCACGTGGCGGACGGCCGCCGCGACCTCGTCCGCGACGACTTCTCCCGCGGCCTGCGGCTGGCCTGCGCGCTGCTCGTCCCGCTGTCGCTCGGCATGCTCGTGTTCGCGATCCCCGGCTCGGTCGCGCTGTTCGCCTACGGCAGCACCACGCCGGACGGCGCCCGCCGCATCGGCGCGGTGCTCATGGTCTTCGCGGTGCTGCTGCTCCCGTTCACGCTGCACCAGCTGCTGATGCGCGTGTTCTACGCCCTCGGCGACACCCGCACGCCCGGCCTGATCGCCGTCCCGGCCGGGATCGCGCAGGCGGCCGCGGCGCTGGCGCTGCTCCGGTTCGTCCCGGCGCGGCAGGTCGTGCTCGGGCTGCCGGCGGCGTACGGGCTGTTCTACGTCGTCGGCGCGGCGGGCGCGGTCTGGGCGCTGCGCCGGCGGCTCGGCGGCATGGACGGCCGCCGGATCCTGCGCACGGTCACGCGGCTGCACGTCGCGGCGCTGCCCGCCGTCGCGTTCGCGGCCGCGGTGGTGTGGGCGTTCGGCCGCATGCCCGGCGAGCGGCTCCCGGGCCTGCTCGCCGTCGTCGTCGGCAGCGCCGGCGGGGGAGCGCTGTACCTGGCCGCGGCCCGGCTGATGCGGGTCGCGGAGCTCGGCTACTTCACCGCGATCGCCCGCGCCCGCCTCCGCCGGACCTGAGGCGGGCCGTCAGCGCGCCGTGGCCGGGACGGTGACGACCGGGCGGCGCAGGGCGCTGCCCGCCAGCCACGACGACCAGGGGAGCTGCCAGTAGCCCCAGCCGTTCGTCCACTCCAGCGCCCGGTCGGTGCCGGTGACGGTGACGACGTCGCCGCGCAGCGACCCGGCGTAGAACCAGCTCGCGAAGTCCGGCGGGGCGTTGACGCAGCCGTGGCTGACGTTCTCCCTGCCCTGCGACTTCACCGACCACGGCGCGGAGTGCACGTACTCGCCGCTGCTGGAGATCTGCACCGCGTGCCGGACCTTCATCTTGTAGTAGCGCGGGTCCTTCTTGTCGGTGACGCCCATCCACGCGGAGCTCATCACGACCGGGTCGCCCTTGCCCATCGTGAGGTGGACGCCGCTGGTCGTCGTGTACGCCCGGCGGCCGCCCTTGCCCGCGCTGATCCCCACGCTGCGGACCGTCCGCCCGTCCACCCGGACGGTCATCCGGTGCCGCCGGGCGTCCACCGTGCTGAGGCGGGCGGGGCCGACGCGGAAGCCCGCCACGGTCCCGGACGCCCCGTAGACGCCGGGCGCCGACCGCACCCCGGCGGTGTGGGCGATCAGGGTGACGCGCTCCCGCGCCGGCCAGTACCGCCGGGGCCGGAACACGACCTGCTGCGGCGTCGTCCAGCGCCAGGCGCCCGTGACGCGCCGGACCGTCCGGAGTTCGAGGGACCGCTCGACGGCGGCGCGGCGCCCGATCGGCCGGTCGAAGGTCACGATCATCGGCATGCCCACGCCGACGGTCTCGCCGGGCTGCGGCGTGACGTCGCTGATCCGGAAGGTCGCGGACGGGCGGAGCGTCGTGAACCGGGCCGCGGCCGCGGTGCGCTTGCCGCCGTCCGTGCCGGTGGCGGTCACCGTGTAGGCGGTGCCGGGTTGCAGGGTCCAGCGCGTCCGCCAGGAGCGGCGGTCGGCGGCCATGCGCCCGGCGGCGGGCGCCGTGCCGGCCCGCGCGCCGGCCTCCGTGGCGACG
>NZ_CAACUY010000225.1 GCF_900659615.1 Actinomadura fibrosa
CTCGCGGCCAAGCCGCGCACCGCGGGTGTCGCCGCGGCGCAGGGGCGGTCGCGGCGCGGTGCGCCTCCGCTGAACCTGCCGTCCCGTGCGGGGACGCTCGGTGGCGTGTCCGCGGGCACGGACGCGTCCGCCGGAGCGGGCACGGGCGCCGGTGCCGGTGCGGGCGCGGCGGCCGCCGCCCGTCCTGGAGGCGTGTCGGGTGCGAGAGCGAGCACGGGCGGAGGCAAGGGCTCCGGCGGTGCGGCCGCGGCCGGTGGCGGCGGTGGCAAGGCTTCCGGCGGCGGAGCGGGTTCGGGCGGCGGGACGGCGCGTCCCACGACCTGGACGGGACGCGGTGGCGGTGCCGGCGGGAGTGCCGGGGGCGGTGTCACCGCGGGCGGCGGTTCGGGCGGCAACGGCTCGGGCGGCGGCAACGGTGGCGGCAGTCGTTCCGGTGGCGGCGGCTGGTTCGGCGGCGGAGGGCGTTCGTCCGGCTCGTCCGGTTCGGCGGAGCGCGGTCGTGGCCGCGCGGGCGCCGGTCCGGTCGGTTCCGGCGGTGGCTCCAGTTCCGGCGGAGGTGGTGGCTCCGGCTCCGGTGGTGGCGTGTCCACGGGCGGTCCCGCGTCGAACGTCCCGAAGCCGCGCACGAACGGTGGTGGCGGGGGAGGGGCTCCGGCGGCGGGGCCGGTGTCCGGCGGGAACCGGCAACCGCCCCCTCTGTGGGGCAAGCAGGGCTCCGAGGACGGTCCGCCGATCCCGTTCTGGCTGCGCCCGGTCGACCGCCAGTCCGGTGAGCCGGAACGGAACGAGTGATGAACCTGAACGACCGCCAGCGCAAGTTCCTGTTCGCGGGGCTCGTGGTGGTGCTCGCGCTGGTCGGCGTCTACCTGACGGTCGCCGCGCCGAGCGGCGGGTCGGACGGCGGCGACGACCGTCCGAGCGCGGCGGCGGCCGGGACGGCGGGGCCGACCGGTCCGGCGTCGCCGCCGCCGGGCATCCAGAGCGCCGTGAAGCCGGGCCAGTTCGACATCTACCGGCTGCTGCCGTTCTCCCAGCAGGAGTTCGCCACGGCGGCCGACCTGGCGCAGCGGTTCGTCGCGGCGTACGGGACGACCCGGTTCGACGAGGACCCCAAGGTCTACGTCGCGCGGATGGCGCCGCTGATCACCGATGACCTGCGGACGCAGCTGGAGCGCGACGCGTCGGTTCCGGGCAGGCGGGACGAGGACCGGCAGAAGCAGGTCGTCGCGGCGGGGTCGGCGACACTGGACCGGGTCCGCGACATCGAGGACAACTCGATCATCTTCCTGGTGACGGGCAAGCAGCAGGTCACCAAGGGCGGCGCGACGAGCAGCGCGAGCGAGCAGTACGCCGTGACGGTGGCGCGGGACGGCGGGTCGCTGAAGGTGTACGCGTTCCAGCCGGCGGAGGACGGGCAGCTGGGCGACACGGGGGGCGGGAGATGACGCCTCGCCGGCTGCTGTTCGCGGGCGGGCTGGGCGTCGCCGCGGTGCTGTTCGTCGCGTTGATCTTCGTGCCGATCCTGTTCGGCGCGAGCCAGTTCATGTTCGGCGGCGGGGTGGGCGGCGGATGCGTGGACACGTCGGGGGCGGGCGCGCAGCCCGCCGCGGCGACGGACGCGCGCGCGATCCCGTCCGACTACCTGGACCTCTACAAGAAGGCCGGGCAGGAGTACGGCATCCCTTGGAACGTGCTCGCGGGCATCGGGAAGGTCGAGACCTCGCACGGCACCTCGACCCTGCCGGGGGTCAGCAGCGGCGAGAACTACGCGGGTGCCGGCGGCCCCATGCAGTTCCTGGCGCCGACGTTCAACTCGTTCGCGGTGGACGGCGACAAGGACGGCCGCAAGGACCGCTACAAGCCTGCGGACGCGATCTTCACGGCCGCCGCGTACCTCAAGCACAACGGCGCCCCGCAGCGGATGAAGACCGCGATCTTCATGTACAACCACTCCTGGGACTACGTGAACCTCGTCCTCGACTGGGCGAAGCGGTACGTCGGCGGCGACTTCACGGTCGTCCAGTCCAACGGGGTCGACTGCCAGGACAACGACCTGCCGGCGAGCGCGAGCGGCGTCGTGAAGCAGATCATCGAGTTCGCGATGGCGCAGCGCGGCAAGCGGTACATCTTCGGCGCCACGGGCCCGGACGCGTGGGACTGCTCCAGCCTGATCCAGGCCGCGTACCGGTCGGTGGGGCTGAGCATCCCGCGCACGACGTTCGAGCAGTTCCCGTTCGGCGTGAAGGTCGAGAAGGGCAAGGAGCAGCCGGGCGACCTGGTGTTCTTCAACTCCGGGCCGGGCACGTCGGCGAGCAACCCGGGGCATGTCGGGATGGTCATCGGCGGCGGGAAGATGGTCGTGGCGAGCTGCTCGACATGCGTCCCGAACATCGGCGTGAAGACCTACAAGCGGCCGGACTGGGTGGGGACGACCCGCCCGCTCGCCAAGCCGGAGCTGAAGAACAAGCTGGCCGCCCAGTAGCGGAGACCGGGCGCGGGGTCAGCGGACGCGGCGCCGGCCGATCACGGTGGTGATCGCGCGAAGGGCGTCGGCGGTGCCGCGGACGGTCTCCGGCGGCACGCTCGCCAGGATCTCCTCGTGCACCCGGCCCGCCGCTTCGGAGGCGAGCGCGACGACGCGCAGGCCGGCGGGGGTGAGCTGCACGAACCTGCTGCGGGCGTCGCCCGCGTTGGCCTCGCGCTCGATGTGCCCGGCCTTCTCCAGCCGCTGGAGGACGTTGCTCGTCCCGCCGGAGGTGAGGAACGCCGACTTGGTGAGCTCGCTCGGCCGCAGCCGGTAGGGCTCGCCCTGGCGGCGCAGGACGGTCAGCACCTCGAACTCGGCGTAGGTGAGGCCGAGTTCGGCGAGCTCGGGGCGCATGGCCTGCTGGAAGAGGTGGTTGATGCGCGCGGCCCGCTTCGTCACCTCCAGCATGGCGATGAGGGGCTCGGCCAGCCCGTCCTGCCGCCAGAGCTCCGCGACCTCGTCGATGTCGTCCGGGGGCACCGCGTCGTCCACCTGCACGATCGCGAGGATACTCGCTCCCCATATTGCTTTCTAAAAAGCTTTTTTTTAAGCTTTGAGCATGACTACTTCCCTCCTGCTCCGCGGCGGCGTCGTCATCGACACCGTCCCCGCGCCCCGGGTTCTCGGCCCGGCCGACGTGCTCGTCGAGGACGGGCGCATCGCCGCGGTCGGCCCGGACCTCGCCGCCCCCGCCGGTGCCGAGGTGATCGACGTGTCGGGACGGATCGTCCTGCCGGGCTTCGTCGACACGCACCGGCACACGTGGCAGGCCGGGATCCGCGCGGCGCTCCCCGACACGACGCTGCACGGCTACCTGGAACGCGTCCTCGGCGAGCTGAGCCCGCGATACCGGCCGGACGACGTGTACGCGGGCACGCTCGCGGGCGCGCTGGAGTGCCTGGACTCCGGGATCACGACCGTCGTCGACTGGGCCCACATCCAGTTGAGCCCCGACCACACCGACGCCAACATCGCGGCGCTGCGGGACTCCGGGGCCCGCGCGGTGTTCGGCTACTGCCACCTCGGCGGCGGGGATCTCGACGCCTTCACCGCCGAGGGGACGCGCGTCCGCCGCGCGTACTTCGACGGCGGGGACGGCGGGACGGTCACGATGGCGATGGCCGCGCTCGGTCCCGAGCTCACGGACCCGGAGCGCGCGCTGCGCGAGTGGCGGCTCGCCCGCGACCTGGACCTGCCGGTGACCGTGCACATGGGCGGCCACGGCCCCGAGAGCGCCGAGCGGGGGCTCGCCTTCCTGGAGGAGAACGCGCTGATCGACCATCCGACCATGTACGTCCACGCGAACCACTACACCGGCGACGCGCTCAAGCGGATCGCGGGGAACGGCGGGACGGTGTCGGCCACGCCCGCCATCGAGGCCTCCCTCGGAATCGGCGAGGCGGTCACGGGACGGGCCCGCGCGGCGGGCGTCCCGACGGGGCTCGGCGCCGACACCGTCGTCAGCGGACCCGGCGACATGTTCAGCATCATGCGCGCCGCTCACATGCTGGAGCGCGGCCGCCCGGACGGCGCGGGCGCCGGGTTCACCGTGGCGGACGTCCTCCGCATGGCGACGATCGAGGGGGCCGAGGTGGCCGGGCTCGGCGCCGTCACCGGGTCGATGACCCCGGGCAAGCAGGCGGACCTGGTGGTGCTGCGCACCGACACGCTCGGCACGGCGGCGGTGCGGGACCCGATCGCGGCGGTCGTCCTGGCCGCGGAGACCCGCAACGTCGACACGGTGCTCGCCGGCGGACGGGTCGTGAAGCGCGACGGCGTCCTGCGGGGGCAGGACATGTCACGGGTGCTGTCCGCGCTGGAGGCGTCGGCCCGGCGGATCGGGGCGGACGCGGAGTGAAGGGCCGATTAACGGGGCGAGGATCCCGCCGGGCGCATGGCATGCTGACGGCGTGGAGCCCGAGATACGCATCCGGATCGCCGACGAACTCCTCCTCTTCCTGCCCGCCTCGCGCCGCGGGTCCTCCTGCCGCGTCGCCTATGACGGCACCTCGACGCTGGGGCACCTCGTCGAGTCGCTGGGCGTGCCGCTGCCCGAGGCCGGCCCGATGTCGATCCGCGGCGAGGAAGTACAGCCGTCGATTCGTCCCGAAGCGGGGGACGAGGTGCTGGTGCGGGCGGTGCCGCGGCCCCAGCCCGTCCCGCTGGAGCCGGGGCAGGAGGCGCCGCGGTTCCTCCTCGACGTGCACCTCGGCACGCTGGCGCGGCGGATGCGGCTGCTCGGCCTGGACACCGCGTACCACAACGACATGGACGACCCCGCGCTGGTCGTCCAGGCGAACGCGGAGCGGCGCGTCCTGCTGACGCAGGACCGCGGGCTGCTGCGCCGCCGGGCGCTGTGGTTCGGCGCCTACGTGCGCGGCTCGCGGCCCGACGACCAGCTCCGCGACCTGCTCGACCGGTTCGCGCCCGCGCTGCGGCCCTGGACGCGGTGCACGGCCTGCAACGGGGCGCTCGTCCCGGTCGGCAAGCGGGAGGTCGAGCGGCGGCTGCGGGAGGGCACCCGGCGCGCCTACGACGTGTACGGCCAGTGCGCGGAGTGCGGGCAGGTCTACTGGCGCGGCGCGCACGGCGGCCATCTGGAGGAGATCGTCCGCGCCGCGGCGGGCGTCGTCGAGGCGGCCCGCGCGGACGGAACCGACCCGGCGCGGGCGACCGTCTCAGACTGAGCGGGACGGCGAGGAGAGGGGCTGATCGCGATCGATCTCGTGGTGGTGGGCGCGGCGATCATCTCGGACGGGCGGCTGCTGGGGGCCCAGCGGGCGGAGCCGCCGCACCTGGCGGGCGGCTGGGAGCTGCCGGGCGGCAAGGTGGATCCGGGGGAGTCCGACGAGGAGGCACTGGTCCGGGAGTGCCACGAGGAGCTCGGCGTCGAGGTCCGGCTGGGCCGCAGGATCGGCGGCGACTGGCCGCTGGGCGAGCACGCCCTGCTCCGGGTGTGGACGGCGGAGATCCTCGCGGGCGAGCCGGCGGCGCTGGAGCATCTGGCGCTGCGCTGGCTCGGGCCGCGGGAGCTCTACGACGTGGACTGGCTCCCCAGTGACCGCCCGGTCGTTGAACTGCTGGCGGCGCAGGGAATCGGCTGACCCGAAAAGCGGAAAGGGCTCCCGGCGCCGGTGTCCCCGGTCCAGGGAGCCCTTTTCGGACGGATCGGTCGCGGGCGGGAAGCGGCCCGGCGGGCTCAGGTGATGCGGTTCGCGCCCGCGAAGTCGGACCGGTCCGACAGGTTGGAGATCTTCACCACGTCGCCGGTCTGGGGGGCGTGCAGGAACTTGCCGCCGCCGAGGTAGATCCCCATGTGGTGCAGGTTGCCGCCGAAGTACACGAGGTCCCCGGACCGCAGCGAGCCCCGCGACACCTTCTGGCCGAGCCCGAACAGGTCGCCGGTGTAGTGCGGCAGGCCCGGCTTGCCGACCTGCGCGTACGCCCAGACGACGAGGCCGGAGCAGTCGAAGGTGGTCGGCCCCGCGGCCGCCCACACGTAGGGGGCGCCGAGCTTGGTGAGCGCCTTGCGGGCCATCTTCGCCGGCAGGTCGGAGCCCTTGACGGTCGCCGACAGGCCCGTGTGCGGGTCCTTGATGTGGGTCGTGGTCAGCTTGTCGAGCCGCTTGGTGACCTCCGCGACCTTGGCCCGGGCGGCCTCGCGGGCGCTCTCGGCCTGCGCGGCGGCCTGCTTGACCTGCGCGGTCCGCGCGGCGGCGGCCTTCCGCGCCTGGTTGGCCTGGTCGATCTGCCGCTGGAGCACCGCGACCGCGGCGGCCTGGTTCTGCGCGAGGTAGGCCGTGTCGGACAGGCCGTCCGCGCTGGGGCTGCCCGCACCGAAGATCGCGTCGGGGGCGCCGTTCATGTAGTTCGCGGCGGCGAGCCGGCCGAGCCGCTCGCGGGCCGGGGCGGCCTGGGCCTCCAGCCGCGCGGCCGCGTCCGCGGAGGTCTTCTCGGCCTTGATGGCCTTGTCGAGCTCGACGCGGGCCTTGTTGTAGCGCTCGGTGAGCGTCTCGGCCTCGGTGTTCAGCGCGTCCAGGCTCTTGCGCAGCCCCTTCTCCGTGGTCGGCAGCGGGCTCGGCGCGGACGCGCCGGACGGTGCCGGGGAGGGGGCGGTGAACGGCTGGGCCGCGTGGGCGGCGACGGGCGCGGTGGCGCCGAGGCCGATCAGGAGCGTCGTCGCGGCGACGGCGGGCGTGACACGGCGCCGCCGCTGGGGATCCGGTGCCAAAACCGGTGTTCTCCTCTCCCTGCACGCCTACCGGGTTAGCTGACGGGTTCGGGCCAGGAGTCGCCCTACGACATGCGTCGATTCACCCCGGAATATCCTGGGTCCCCGGTTCCCCGCCGCGCTGGACGGGTGATTCGGCGTTCCGGCCGCAGCCCCGCCGTACGGGGCTTCCGGACGACCGGATCTCGGGCAGATTACAAAGGATGGGCAAAATTGGCCAATCCGGGTCCCCGGGACGGGTGGTGCACCCGGGGGCGGTGCGTCTTCGGGAGGCCGGTGCGATTCCGCGACGTGTGGTTCGTCTCGCTCGGGCGGGGTAAGGCGCGAGGCCAAGTAGAATGGGATACGCCGCGCGTCTGCGGCGACTCCCGAACTCTCACGCAAGGCGAGCCCGCATGCCCATCTCCACGCGCGACGACCTCCGGAACGTCGCGATCGTCGCCCATGTCGACCACGGCAAGACGACGCTGGTCGACGCCATGCTCTGGCAGTCCGGTGCCTTCCGCGAGAACCAGGACGTCGACGACCGCGTCATGGACTCCAACGACCTGGAGCGCGAGAAGGGCATCACGATCCTCGCGAAGAACACCGCCGTCCGGCACAACGGCCTGACCATCAACATCATCGACACGCCCGGCCACGCCGACTTCGGCGGCGAGGTGGAGCGCGGGCTGTCGATGGTCGACGGCGTCGTCCTGCTCGTGGACGCCAGCGAGGGGCCGCTCCCGCAGACGCGGTTCGTGCTGCGCAAGGCGCTCGCCGCGCGGCTGCCGGTGATCCTGGTCGTGAACAAGACCGACCGTCCCGACGCCCGCATCGACGAGGTCGTGGACGAGACCTACGAGCTGTTCATGGACCTCGACGCCGAGGAGGGCCAGATCGACTTCCCGATCGTGTACGCCTCCGGGCGCGCCGGCCGGGCCTCGCTCGACAAGCCCGCCGACGGCGCCATGCCGGCCAGCGAGGACCTCGAACCGCTGTTCAAGGTGATCACCGAGACGATCCCGGCGCCGTCCTACGACCCGGACGCCCCGCTCCAGGCGCACGTCACCAACCTGGACGCCTCCAGCTACCTCGGCCGGATCGCGCTGTGCCGGGTGCACGCCGGCACGATCAAGAAGGGCCAGCAGGTCGCCTGGTGCCGGCACGACGGCAGCGTCGAGAAGGTGAAGATCACCGAGCTGCTGATGACCGAGGCGCTCACCCGCAAGCCCGCCGACGAGGCCGGCCCCGGCGACATCATCGCGATCGCCGGCATCCCCGAGATCATGATCGGGGACACCATCGCCGACCCCGACGACCCGCGCCCGCTGCCGCTGATCACGGTGGACGAGCCCGCGATCTCGATGACGATCGGGACGAACACCGGCCCGATGGCCGGCCGCGAGAAGGGCACCAAGGTCACCGCCCGGATGGTGAAGGACCGGCTGGACCGCGAGCTGGTCGGCAACGTGTCGATCAAGGTGCTGCCGACCGAGCGCCCGGACGCCTGGGAGGTGCAGGGCCGCGGCGAGCTGGCCCTCGCGATCCTGGTCGAGAACATGCGCCGCGAGGGCTACGAGCTGACCGTCGGCAAGCCGCAGGTGGTCGCCAAGGAGATCGACGGGAAGAAGCACGAGCCGGTCGAGCGGCTCACCGTCGACATCCCCGAGGAGTACCTCGGCGCGGTCACGCAGCTCATGGCGGTCCGCAAGGGCCGCATGGAGCACATGACCAACCACGGCACCGGCTGGATCCGGATGGAGTTCCTGGTCCCGGCGCGCGGCCTGATCGGCTTCCGCACCGAGTTCATGACGGAGACGCGCGGCACCGGCATGGCGCACCACGTCTTCGAGACCTACGAGCCCTGGTTCGGCGAGCTGCGCACCCGCCCGTCCGGGTCCCTCGTCGCCGACCGCGCGGGCGCCGCCACCGCGTTCGCGATCACGAACCTCCAGGAGCGCGGCACGTTCTTCGTCGGGCCGACCACCGAGGTGTACGAGGGCATGATCGTCGGGGAGAACTCGCGCTCCGACGACATGGACGTCAACATCACCAAGGAGAAGAAGCTCACGAACATGCGGTCCTCGACCGGCGACGAGCTGGAGCGGCTGACCCCGCCGCGGAAGCTGTCGCTGGAGGAGGCGCTGGAGTTCTGCCGCGAGGACGAGTGCGTCGAGGTCACCCCGACCGCCGTCCGCATCCGCAAGGTCGTCCTGGACGCGAAGGAGCGCGAGCGCACCCGCGCCCGCACCAAGCGCGCCGGCTGACCGCACGATCGGGCGTTACGGCGGACCGACGCTGCGGCCGGCCGCGGAGGACCGAGCTTTCGGCCGACCGAACGCTGAAGGGAACGGGGGCCGTCCACGCGGGACGGCCCCCGTTTCCATGCCCGCACGCCCCGCTGGAGCGGCGGCGGCATAAGGCGGCGGCCCGGGGATCGGATCCCCGGGCCGCCGCCTTGCGCGCGTACGGGCGTCAGGTGAGCTGGACGGTCCCGGTGACGTCGGCGGCCAGGCGGAGCTGGTCGCCGTCGCGGAGGGGCGCCTCCACACCGCGCGGGAGGCGCTCGCCGTTCACGAACGTCCCGTTGGTGGAGCCCTCGTCCCGGACCCACGCCGTGCCGGACGGGTCGAGCCAGACCGTCGAGTGGCGCCGCGACACGTTGTCGTACTGCGTGAACGTGGCGGCGACCGGCGACTGGCCCGCGTCCCGGCCGAGCACGAGGTGCTGGCCGACCGAGATCTTCAGCTCGCCCGTCGGGAACTGCACCCGCAGGACGGGCGTGCCCTGCTGCGGCAGCGGGCGCAGGCACGAGTCGCACTGGGCGGCGCCGGGGTTGGTCAGCACCGCCTCGCAGTACGGGCACATGAACGCCGTGCTGTCGGGCGCGTGCGGGCGCTGCTGCTGGTGGCCCTGGTGCTGCTCGGGCGGCAGCAGCGTCGCCTCGCGGCCGTGCGGCGGCGGCATCGGCGGCCGCTGCTGCGGCGCGCCGTACTGGTCCGGAGGCTGGTACTGCTGCTCCGGCTGGTACTGATCGGGCGCCGGCTGCGGCGGCTGCGGCGGCGCGGCCCACGGATCGGGCTGCTGTTGCTGCTGCTGGCCGCCCCACGGGTCCGGCTGCTGCTGCGGGGTCGGGGGAGGCGACGCCCACGGGTCCGGCTGCTGCGGGCTCCCGTACTGCTGGCCGCCCTGCTGCTGCGGCGGCTGCTGCACGGGCGGCTGGGGCGGGCCCCAGGCGTCCGGCTGCTGCTGTTGCGGCGCGCCCCACGGGTCCTGCGACTGCGCGGGCGGCCCCTGCTGCTGCGAGGCCTGCTGCTGGTACGGGTCGCCGGCCTGCTGGTAGGGGTCGTGGCCGCCCTGCTGCGGAGCCTGCGGCTGCGGCGGGCCCCACGCGTCCGGCTGCTGCTGGTACGGCTGGCCGTGCTGCGGCTGCCCCCCGTGCTGGGGAGCGCCGTGCTGCGGAGCGCCGTGCTGGGGGGCGCCCTGCTGCGGGGCGCCGTACTGGGGCTGCGGCGCCCCGTACTGGGGGGCACCGTGCTGAGGGCCGCCGTGCTGGGGGGCGCCGTGCTGCGGCGCTCCGTGCTGCGGCGGCGGCGGGATCCGCGGCGGCTGCTGGTCGTCGTAGCCGCCGGGCCCCGGCCGGCGGGCGCCCCCGGCGCGCGCCAGGTTGGCCCCGCAGCTCAGGCAGACGAGGTCGCCCGGCTGGAAGGGCTCGTCACAGACAGGACAGTTCAAGGTCGCCATGACACATCCCCCGCGCGCACCCCGGCGCGTTCGAGCCTCGACGTGAGGTGCTCCATGTCACCCCTTCGCGGGATCCCGATGTAGTACACCCGCCTTCCCTCCGGCCCTTCGTCCACGGACACCTGCACTCGGGGCCCTGCCTCTTCCTCAGTGTCGCCGACGCCGGCCTGTGCCCCGTACCGTTCGCGTCCCAGCGGGGACAGCGGAACGAGGCGCTGGTTGGCCGACCCCCTCCAGAGTAGAGAGCCGCCTCCGGGGTGTCGCCCCCCAGGGTTGAGCCGGTCGACGTACGGCCCCGTGATCACGGCGTCACACATGTCCAGGATCTCGCGCGTCTCCTCGGTGCGCGAGAGCCGAGAGTAGACATATCCGCTGTAAACCAATATGTCCAACCCAATGCTCTCATGGGGGCGGGAGTCCCGCCACGCGCGGACGCCCCGCAGCAGCGCCGCCAGCGCGGCGGGCTGCTGGAACGGCTCGCCGCCGGAGACGGTCACCCCGTCCAGCGGGCCGGGCAGCGACGCGAGCCAGCCGATGATCGCCTCGACCGGCACGGCCTTGCCCGGATCGGCGTCCCAGGTGTCGCGGGACAGGCAGCCCGGGCAGTGCAGCGTGCAGCCCTGCGTCCAGATGCCCGCGCGGGTCCCCGGGCCGAGGGTGGTCACCGGGTAGTGCGCCTTGGCGAGGAGCAGCGTCGCCGGGTCCCCGCCGGGCGGGACGCCCCGGGCGGCGGCGGTCACTGGAGGTCCAGGTGGACGATGCCGCCCTCGCGGCGGATCCCGGAGACGGTGACCCGCTCGTCCGGGACGAGCTCCCGGTCGAACAGCGCGCGCGCCAGCGGGTTGACGAAGTGCGACTCCAGCGCCATGCCGATGCCCCGGCCGCCCTTGTCGAGCTCGCTCGTGCACCACTCGCGGAGCTGCTGCAACGCCTCGCCCTTCACGGTGAGGACGAGCCGGTGCTCCTCCGCGACCCGCTTGCAGATGTTCGCGAACTGGAGATCGAAGATCTTGTTCGCGGCCTCCACCGAGATGAAGTCGAACACGACGATGTTGTCGCCGAACCGGTTGAGCAGCTCCGGCCGGTTGAGGACCTCGGTGAAGTGCGCGGCGACGGCCCCCTTGATCCGCTGCTCGACCTCGTCGTAGGACATCCCCGGTGTGATGTTCTGCACACGTCCCGCGGACGCGTACGGGATCCCGCCGTCGCGGGTCGTCAAATCCTGCCCCGGCACGTACATCCCGAGGTTCGAGGTGAAGATCAGGATCGACTCGGAGAAGTGGACGGTGTTGCCGCGCCCGTCGGTGAGCCGCCCGTCCTCCAGGATCTGGAGGAACTTGTCGAGGATCCGCGGGTGCGCCTTCTCGATCTCGTCGAACAGCATGACGCGGAACGGGTCCTCGCGGACGGCGTTGGTCAGCTCGCCGCCGGCCTCGTGGCCCACGTAGCCGGGCGGCGACCCGATCAGCCGGTCGCCGGACCCCTCGCCGGAGAACTCGCTCATGTCGAAGCGCAGGTAGGCCGACTCGTCCCCGAACACCAGCTCGGTGATCGCCTTGGCCAGCTCGGTCTTGCCGGTGCCGGTCGGGCCCGCGAAGAACAGCACGCCGCGCGGCCGGCTCCCGGACCGGGTCGCCTGCGCGCCCGACAGCCCGAGCACGGCCCGCTTGAGGATGTCGAGCGTCTTCGTGACGGCCTGCGGCTGCCCGATCACCCGCTCCGGGACGCGCTTCTCGCCCTCCAGGACGCGGCGCCGCAGGTGCCCGCGGCTCCACGGGTTGTCGAGGACGCCGAGCTTGTAGGTGCGGACCGCGTCCGGCAGGTCGGCGAGGTCGACGTTGCGCTCCTTCGCGAGCCGCGTCACCTCGATCATCGACTGGAGCGTGAGCCCGTCGGCCTGCTCGGCGAACGCGTCGCACGCCGCGGCGGCGACGGCGTCGCTCCCCACGTCGCTCACCCCGAACGCGCGGGCCAGCAGCCGCGCGGTCTCCTGCCGGTCGCCGAGGTGCGGCCGCGGGATCGTGATCTCGCGGACGTTCTCGTTGTCGGCCGTCAGCCACGGCGGCAGGTCGCCGGGTCGCTCCACCAGCCACAGGACCGGGTTGTAGAGCGGCTTCGGGCGGGCGCCCGCCACCCGGACCGGGCGGGCGCTGCGCGACAGCTTCGCGCAGAACCGGAAGAAGTCCCGCTCCGCCGGTTCCAGGTCCGTCGGGGTGCGGGCGATCCGGGACGCCGAGTCGATCACGAAGGCGGCGCGGATGTTCTCCTCCGGCCGCGCCACCGCGGCCAGGTGCCGGGTCAGCCCCTCCAGCGACGGCTTCTCGTCCTTCAGCTTGCCGAGCAGCCGCTCGGCGGCCCGCGCCGCCTCGTCGCCGATCTCGTCACCGGCCTCCGGATGCACCTGGAGGCCGTCCACCGGGTCGTACACGACCATGAACGACGCGCCGCTGGAGCGGATCGTCTCCCACAGCAGGTCGCGCAGCGGCAGCAGCCGGGCGGGCCCGACGCCGTCCAGCGGCGGCGCGAGGAAGCTGTCGTACAGGTTGCCCGACAGGACGTACTGCGAGTGGACGGACAGCGTGGCGTCGAGCTCGCGGATGAACGGCGGCCAGCCCTGCAACCGCCCGCCGAGGGTCGGCGAATCAATGCTCATCAGGCCCGCTCCATCCCGCTCCGCTTCCGCCCCGAGGGCCGGCGCGGGGTCACCGTTCCCGCTCGCGGCGCTGCTCGCGCCGCTCGGCCCGGCCCCTAGTCTGCCGTGCCTCGGCGGCGACCGGCAGCTCGCGGACGCCCGGCTCCAGCCGCCACCCGACGTCGGAGCGGATCCCGGCGCCGGCGAGCCGCTCCCGCGCGGCCTCGAACGACGCGCACCACTCGCGCTCCCGCTCGACGTCCAGGCGCCGGTCGTCCTCGCTCTCGGCGGGCCGCTCCCGCACCATCGACGCCCGCACGTGCGCCGCGTCGTCGACGCGCATCTTCACGCTGTGGTCGGGCCAGGCGCCCTTGGACAGCACGAGCGTCCCGCCGTCCGCCGTCAGCGTCTCGAAACCGGACTGGACGTCGTAGCCGAGGTCCTCGAACGCCGCGGTGATCGAGTCGAGGACGTAGCGGCGCTCGGCCTCGGCCTGCTCGGCGGCGTCGCGCTCCGCCGCGCGGCGCCGCTCCTCCGCCCGCAGCTCCTCGGTCCGCCGGTTGGCGGCCGAGATCCGCAGGCGGACCTCCTGGAGGACGCCCTCGGCCTCCTCGGCCGTGCCGACATCGGCGAGCAGCCGCGCCGCGTCGGCGACCGCGCGCCGCTCGGCCTCGGCGGCGTCCGGCAGCAGCCGCGTCATGATCCGTTCGAGAGTCGCGTGCACATCGTGTTGGACGCGTGGCGGGGGTGGTCCGCCGTGGCCGGTGTCGGTCGTGAGACCCTCGGCGGGAACCGCGAGGATCCGCGCGGTCACCTCCGCGGCCAGATGCTCCGACAGGCTCCGCTCCGCCTCGTCCAGCGCCGCGTCGGTGGCGGCGCACCAGGCGGTCAGCTCCTCGGGGGCCTGCTCGCCCGGCGTGAGGGGCGCGGGCAGCGGCACGTCCGCGCCGAGCTTGGCGCGGGTCTCCGCGAGCGCGGCGATCCGCGCGTTCCGCTCCACGACCTCCCGCAGCGCCCGCTCGCGCGTCTCCACCTCGGCGAGCGCGGCGGCGCGGGCCTCCGCCCGGTCCGCCGCCAGCGCG
>NZ_CAACUY010000226.1 GCF_900659615.1 Actinomadura fibrosa
CGCCTACGGCCCCGAGCAGATCGCTAACCTCGAACTCCACCTGCACGCCGCCCGCGACCCCGACATGCGCGACGTCTCCGTCCGCAGCGTCGAGGCCTACGACCGCCTCGCCGCCGCCGTCCTGACGGCCCTCGACATCCCCGATGCCGAACGCCACGCCCCCACGGTCGTCGCGCTGCTCTACGGCCTCGCCGTCCGCCGCCTCGCCACCGGCGACACCGCCGCCACCGGCACCGCCGACGCGTTCCGCCTGCTCCTCCTCGGCGCCCTCCCGCGCTGAGAAAGACTTCTGGCCCGCACGGCCCCAGAGCGGGGTTACAAGGCCGTGCAGGCCAGAAACCTGTCTCAAACAGGAACCTCAGTCGGAACCTCAGCCGACGCTCGTCTGCTCTCCGCCTGTGCACCTCCGCCGTCTTCCGATGTGGACACCCGTAACGCTAAGCCGCGCGCCCCCCACAAAGAACGCCCTTAAGCCTCACTTAGGGATAGCCTCACCCAGCCTTATTCAGACCCCGCCCAGGCCCGCCCGGGGAAGTCGGCCAGAGAGCCGCTCACCTGCGTAAACAGACCAGAGAGACCAAGAACGGGCGTCCACCCCAATCGACCGGAGCCACGCGTGCCTCCGCCAGCTGGCAGGTCACCGCCCGGTCGCCCGCGCTAGACCGCCACAGCGCGGTCACGGTTCATGCTTGTAGATCACCTAAGCGCCAGGACGAAAACGAGTTCTGCATGACCGAGTGACGCAGAGGTCCGGCCGCATTTGACCGCCTCACCTCAGCACTCGTCGTGCCGGCAGGCAACGCCGCAGCGCCCTCAGCCCGTAGCGTCGCCAGCAACGACCCCGTCCACTTCACCGTGCGACAAGCCCAGCCGCACCCTCACCCCTCCACAGGAAGCACCTCATCATTCAGCGTCTATGCACTTGCGGACGCAAGTGGACGCGAAGACATCACACGCAAATACGTCGCCTAGCGAGTAAGCCACAGAAGCGCAAGAGTGGTAAGACTGACGAGAATCATGGTTGCGGTCAACCAAGTCGCCGCAGGAGCAGCCAGCAACCAGAGCAGTAGAACCATAGAGATAACAGCCAGAGGAAAACCACTACTATATCCCCGATAGCGATTTCTATACCCCGAGTAGCGACTCGCGATGCCAACCATCCCGCCAATATAAAGGGCAATGATGAGCCACCAGGCCATGTGCGCATGCCATTGGACGACCTGCCCCCAAGCTTGAGTAGCCCAATCCCAGACTCGCGAGGAGAACTCTTGCAACGAGACGTCGTGATGCGCTGGACTGTCCGAAGGCCTTGTCGTCCCCGGCGTGGGCGGTTGCGGCGTCAGCAAGCCGCCAGGTGAGGCACCGGCGGGCTTCGGCGAGGGGCTGCCGACGGTGACATGGACATCGAATCTACGCAACAGAGACTTCCCGAATGCGATTATGGCAACCACTGCCCCTAGGAATGCCGCCAGCCCCACCACCATGGCATTGATTCGGGAGATGCACCCTTGCCTGGGATTCTGTATGATGATCGTCTGTTCTGGCCTGTCCTGATCACTCGATGCCTCAAAGTCGTCCACTTCGGAACGTTTACCCTGGCTACACGTCGATGCAGCAGCATCCTGTGGCCAGTTCGCGCCACTCTTTGTTCCGCGATGGCACAGACCCGCACCGACCAAGTCGGCGAGGGGGGGTCACGCCAGCGTCGCCGTGGGCATCTCTGACGGAATCTAGGATTCGGCACACATAGGCAAGAGAATTGGCTGGCCGCATATACCTGGTTGCGCTGAGCAATGGCGAGCATTGATCCGACGATCCGCCGCTCAGCTCGGCATCGGCGTGCAGGCGGAGCGGCGATGGTCATCGGCGTCCTGTTGGGCCAGTGCACGAGCCGGGAGTGTGGTGAGGGATCAGCCGACGACCTGTTGGCCGTCGTACTTTCCGCCCTGGCAGAACGCCATGGGGAGCGGGTCGTTGCCGAAGATCACTCCGCCGCCGTCGACGCACTGCCGGCCCGTGACGCTCGCGAGCGCCGCGCCGGCCAGGGGAGCGAGCAGGGCGAGAGAAGCAGCGGCGAACGCCACGACCAGCGGCGTGCCTGCGCGGACGGCTGTGCAGTGTCGCATCGTCTGCCTCTCTTCAGTCGAACCTCAGCTGCCCATAACTTAGAGTTCCGATCTGTCGCTGTCTGTATCCGTGCGAGTACGTTCCCGTGACGGGCCGAGGGCCGCGACGTGTCGTTCGGTAGAGGGCGGCACCGGGTTGCTTGACCCCGTGGTCACAAGAGGTTGGTGAGGCTCAGGTGGGCTTCTGGTGCATTGTGCTTCGTCAGCCATTTTCGGGTCCGCGCATCGTGTTGTTCATTGAGCGCACAGTTGAGAGATCTGGTAAGTCGGATTCTGGGCATTGGGCCGAAACTTGGTCTGGGTGGTAAAAGGTTGGTCAAGTGTGTCAACTTTTGGAGGTCGTTGCGCGTCGGCGCATTCTGGGTGCTTTGCCTGGAAAGGGAGAACCTTTGCCACGGTTTCCGCGTCTCACATCTCGGAAACGTCGGATGCTTCTGCGAGGAGGAGCATGTGAAAGGCACAGTGAAAGTGGCGGCGGCCGGTCTGGCGGTCGTGTGCGTGATCGGCGTCGGCGCCGCGCCCGCGAGCGCGGACGGGCCGAAGACGGACAAGCACATCGTCGCGGCCATCGAGGCCCAGCCGTGGAAGGTCATCAAGAAGGGGGACGAGGAGTACCGGGTCGCGGCGGTGCGCTGCTTCCTGGCGCAGTTCAAGTACTTCAGCGGCTGCAACCCCACGGCCGACGCGGCCGACGACTTCGACGACGCCCTCGTCGCGGCCGTCAAGAGGTATCAGCGTGACCGCGGTCTCCAGCAGACCGGCCAGGTCAACGACGAGACGTGGGTGACGCTCCGCAACGACCACGGCGTCGCGCGGCCGGGTGACTCAAGGGTCAGCCTGGTCAAGGGGCTTCAGTACTCGCTGGACATCCTCGGCGACGCCATCCCGGTCGACGGGGCGTACGGGAGCAGGACCAAGACCGCCGTGTCGAACTTCCAGCGCCGTAAGGAGATCGGGGTCGACGGGTCGGTGGGGCCCATCACCTTCCGGGCCATGTTCGCCCAGGGAGCGGAGGGACTGCACACTCCGCGGTGATGCACGCGTGAATCCATAGCGTCCTGCGAGGGGCGAGGATGATATGGATTCTTCGAGTGGCCGCTTCCCGAGCGGCCACTCGGACAGGGTTAGTGTGTGGGTGTGATCAGGTCTGTACGGCACGCCGGTGGGTGCTCTTGAGTTTTCGGCTTCTTACTTTCAACACGTTGTTTCGGGGGCGGTCTCGTGCGCGGATCGCCGCCTTGGCCCGACTGCTGGACGGATCGTCCTATGACGTGGTCTGCCTCCAGGAGGTGATTTCGCCTCTCAACCTCGCCATTCTGCGGCGGAGCACTCGTTCCTATCGGTACGTCGCGCACGGGCCGTTGATGCCGCTCGTCCATGGTGGTCTGGTGCTGTTGTCGCGCCATCCGATCGAACGACGTCTCTTCCACCGATACGCGTTCACCGGGCCGCCGCGTCGTGAGCGTCTCATGCGGAAAGGTGTCCTGCTGGTCCGCGTGCGGGTCGGCGACCGGCACATGACCATTGCCAATACCCATCTGTCGGCCAACATGACGGACGACTGGACGCCCGGCAACCCCTACGCACGGGTCGAGGCGGACGAGCTGGGGCAGCTCGCCGCGTTCCTAGCGCATCCGAACGTGACGGCTCCACTGATCGTCGCCGGCGACTTCAACGTTCCTCGGGACTCCCCCATCCTCGGCGATTTCCTCGCGACCACCGGCCTGGTCGACGTCATGGCCGGTGATGAGGAGACCACGTATCGTCCTACGCCGGAACTGCCGTTTCCCAAGCCCATCGACCAGGTCCTCGCCACACCTCAGCTCAGCGCGACGACCGAGCTGGTCTTCAAGGAGCACGTCCGCTTGGCCGACGGCAGCGCCGCCTACCTCTCCGACCACTACGGCATCGGGGCCGCTTTCTCCCTGTGAAGACGCCTTGGAGCGGTCTGTCAAGGCTGAGGATGCTGTTATCGCTGTTTGCGGGCTGTTGCGCGAGGCGGTGGGTAACGGCGGAGGGGCATGAGGGCCGCTGTTAGGGTGCTCGGATGAGTGGACGTGGGCCGGTGGTCGGCGGGGAGAAGGAGAACCTGAAGTTCAGCCTCGACCGGCATCGGGAGGCGGTGCTGTGGAAGCTGCGGGGGCTGGACGACGAGCAGCTCCGGCGGCCGATGACGCCGTCCGGGACGAACCTGCTGGGGCTCGTCAAGCACCTGGCGGCCGTCGAGTACAACTGGTTCTGCGAGACGTTCGGGCGGGAGACGGAGCCGCTGCCGTTCGATGACGACGACGAGAACGCCGATCTGCGGGTCGAGCCGCACGAGACGACGGCGGACGTGCTGGCGTTCTACGAGCGGGCGCGGGCGGCGTCCGACCAAGTGATCGCGGAACTGGACGTGGAGGCGCTGGGGACGGCGTGGTCCGGTGAGACGGTGTCGCTGCGGTGGGTGCTGGTGCACATGGTCGAGGAGACGGCGCGGCATGCCGGGCACGTCGACATCCTGCGGGAGCTGATCGACGGGGCCACCGGGGATCACCAGCGCGAGTGACGGCCGTGCGACGCCGCACGGGGTGGAGCGTCATCCGGCGAAGGCCTTCGTGAAGGCGAAGGGTTCGTGGGCCAGGCCGCTGCACGTCGGCGAGGCGCTGGAGACACCGGGGCACGGAGCGTCGCGGGTCGCCGACCACATGGCCGTCCAGGCCAGGTCCTTGTCCGCGGCGAACGCCGTGAGCCGGGCGGCGTCGGCGAGGGTGAAGATCTCGCCGGCGACGTCGTTCACGCCGATCATCGGGGTGACGGCCAGGCGGCTCCACGCGGACGGCACGCCGAGGACGGAGCGGAGGCGGGTCTCGGTCGCGGTCGCCGCCTGGACCGCGAGGTCGCCCATCTCGGTGGACGGCGGGCCGTAGTCCATCGCCATGATGTTGACGGCGTCGATCGCGACGCCGTTGGCCGTGGCGTCCTCGATCGCGTGCACGCTCTCCTTGGTCAGGCCCTGCGGGGTGACGGGCAGGGTCAGGGAGACCTTGAGCGCCGGGTGCTTCTTCTGGAGGGCGGCGATGGCCTTCGCGCGCCGAGTGCCCGCGGCGGTGTCGGTGAGCGCCGCGCCCTCGATGTCGAAGTCGGCGCGGGTGAGGTCGAAGGCCGTCACGACTTTGTCGTAGGCGGCGAGGAGACTGTCGGTGCTGGAGCAGGCCGTCGCCAGCTCGGTGCCGGACGCGCCGCCGAACGAGACGCGGACGTCGCCGCCGAGGGCGCGGAGGGAGGAGGTGGCGTTCGCGACGGGACTCTCCCCCAGCGGCGTCGTCCCGCCCCAGGTCGGGGTGCAGCCGCCGCCCGCGGTGACGAACGCGAGCGTGTACGTCTTGACGCCCGTGGTCTTCGCCGCGCCGACGAGGTCGAAGCGCAGGTTGGCGTCGACGTACGGGACGAAGGAGCGCGTCGTGTCCGCGGCGGGGACCGTCCGCACCGACGGGACGGTGCTGGAGCTCATGACGGCCAGGCCGCAGGCCACGGTGCCGAGCACGGCGGTAAGGAACGCTGCCAGGTAGTGGAGGGCGGGGCGGGCGGGGGGCCGGTTCATGCGGGCGGCGCCTCCTCGATCGGGGTGGTGCCGATCACGCTAGGGCCGCCCGGTCCGACCGACCCGGGCGTTAAGCGTCCTTTAAGCGCGCCCTGAGGGTGCGGAGAGACGAGCGTTGGGGGTGCCGGACCCGAGAGGGTTGAAGTGCGGCTGTGGAGTGGGTTGAAGCGCAGCCTGAGGGTGCGGAGAGGCGAGCGTTGGGGCGTGGGGTCGGGGTGGGTTTAGGCGCGGGTTCGGGAGTGGCGGCGGCGGACCAGGCGGCGGGAGCGGCGGCGGGAGGGGGGCAGCCACTTGGTGCGGAACCACATCTGCACCTGGGCGCCGCCGAGGACGCTGCGGTGGATGCGGAGGTAGCCGCCGGTGGACTCGGCGGCGCGGCGGGCGATGTCGAGGCCGAGGCCGGTGGAGCCGCCGCCGCTGCTGCCGCGTTTCAGCGCGGCGTCGGGGTCGGCGATGCCCGGTCCGGCGTCGGCGACGAGGATGCCGGTGACGCCCTGGCCCTGGTGGAGGGTGACGGCGAAGCCGGTGCCCTCGGCCGTGTGCCGGAAGATGTTGCCGAGGAGCGCGTCGACGGCCGCGGCCAGCTCGGTGCCGGGCAGCGGGAGCGGTGCGGGGCCGTCGGCGCCGATCAGCTCGCAGGAGCGGCCCTCGTCCTCGGCGAGGACGGACCAGAACGCGACGCGGTCGCGCAGCACCTTGGACGCGTCGCAGCTGCCGCGGCCGGTGGGGCGGCGGACGGTCCGGATGATCTGGTCGACCTCGCGCTCGATGCGGTCGACGGCCTCGCGGGTCTGGTCGGCGACCGGGCCGTCGCCGAGGGCCTCGGCGTTGAGGCGGAGCGCGGCGAGCGGGGTGCGGAGGCGGTGCGACAGGTCGGCGGCCATCTCCCGCTCGGCGGACAGGAGCTGCACGACGTGGTCGGCCATGGCGTTGAACGCGAGGCCGGCCTCGACGAGCTCGGGCGGGCCGTCCGGTTCGATGCGGACGCTGAGCTGGCCGTCGCCGAACGCGCCCGCGGCCTCGGCGAGCCGCCGGGTGGAGGTGATCATGCGGGCGCCGAGCCGGTCGGCGACGGCGACGGAGCCGGCGACGAGGGCGGCGGCGACGGCGGTCATGACGAGCCACGCCTTCCACACGCCGCGCGACAGGTCGCCGTCGGGCAGGAACACCTCGACGACGGCGGTGCGGCCCGCGTCCAGCGAGACGGGCTGGAGGAGCGCGTAGCCGCCGGAGACGCGGGCGGTGTAGGAGCGGCCGCGGCGGCCGGCCTCAGCGAGCTGCTCGGGGCGGGCGCCGGAGTCGCCGCGGGGGTCCTTCGGGACGAGCCCGCCGTCCGGCATGTGCACGGTCATGCGGCCGGCGGCGCCCGCCTGGGTGCTCGCGACGGCACGTTCCAGCGCGGCGGGGTCCTCGGTGACGACGAGGACGGGGCCGAGCGCGCTCGCCTGCCGCTCGGCGGTGGTGAGGGCCCGGTCGCGGGCGATCTCGCGGACGGTGAGGGCGAGCGGGATGAGGAACGCGAGCGCGACCATCGAGGTGACGGCCAGCGACACGAGGACGAGCGTCCGCCTCATGAGCGCGGATCGGGCTCGGCCAGCCGGACGCCGACGCCGCGCACGGTGTGCAGGTAGCGGGGCTTGGCGGCGGTCTCGCCGAGCTTGCGGCGCAGCCAGGACAGGTGCACGTCGATGGTCTGGTCGTCGCCGTAGGCCTGCCGCCACACCTCGGCGAGCAGCTCGCGGCGGGCGACGACCCGGCCGGGACGGGCGGCGAGGTAGGCGAGCAGGTCGAACTCGCGGCGGGTGAGTTCGAGGGACTTGCCGTCCAGCAGCGCCTCCCGCCGGTCCAGGTCGATGTGCAGGCCGCCGACGCTGAGCTCGGCGGCCGGACCGGACCGCGCGGAGCGGCGCAGCACCGCGGCGAGCCGGGCGCTGAGGTGCTCGGCGGAGAACGGCTTGATGAGGTAGTCGTCGGCGCCCGCGTTGAGCAGCCGGACGATCTCCGGCTCGTCGTCGCGGGCGGTCGCGATGATGACGGGGACGTCGGAGATGCCGCGCAGCATCTTCAGGACCTCGGCGCCGTCGAGGTCGGGCAGCCCGAGGTCGAGGATGACGACGTCCGGCGGCGACTGCGTGACCTCGCGCAGCGCGTCCATCGCGGTCCCGACACTGCGGACGACGTGCGAGCGCGCGCCCAGCTCACGGATCAGGGCGGTGCGGACGTTGGCGTCGTCCTCCACCACCAGAACACTTGCCATGCCCGAACCGTATGCCACCATGTGTCGATGCGTCGCGTGATGTCGTATGTTGCCCCGTGGGCTGGGGTGACCGCGCTCGCGGTGACGTTGTCCTGGCTCGGGGTGCGGGACGTCGTGCGGGACACGGTGTCCGAGCGGTCCGCGCCGCCGCCGATCGAGGGGCCGGTGATCCACGCCAGCCCGTCCGATCTTCCGGGTTCGCCGAGTCCCGTGTCGCCGTCCGCGCGGCCCAGCGCGGTGAGCGGCGAGGACGAGGGGCCGCGGCCGTCCCCGTCGAGGAGCGCCTCGCCGAAGCCGTCGAAGCGCGACTCGCCGCGGCCGCCGGGCAACGTGCGCAGCTACGCGACGCGGGGCGGGCAGGCCGCGATGACGGTGTCCGGGCGCCGCGTGCGGCTGGTGTCGGCGACGCCGAACCCCGGCTACGAGACGCGCGTGACGGAGGCGGACGGGTGGCTGCGCGTCGACTTCCTCAACGACGACCACACCTCGTCGGTGATCGCGTCCTGGTACGAGCATCCGCCGAAGGTCAGCGTCTACGAGTACTGAGCGGCCGTCAGCGGGCGCGGACGCCGTGGTCGCTCGCGAAGCGGGCGAGCGTCTCCGCGGCCTCGCGGGTGCGCCGCCACGGCCGGACGATGAGGCGGTCGACGCCGAGGCGCTCCCATTCGGCGACCTCGTCCGGTCCGGACAGCTCGTAGGCGTGCACGGTGATCTCGAACGGCTCGTCTTCGCGGCCGGCCTCCTTCCGGTAGGCGTGCAGCAGGTCCAGTTGTGGGCGGACGCGCTCCAGCGTCTGCGGCATGCTGATCCAGCCGTCGCAGAGCCGCGCGGCGCGGCGCAGCGCGGCCTTCGACTCGCCGCCCGCGACGACGGGCAGCCGCGGCTGGACGGGCTTCGGCTCGAACGCGACCTCGGGGAAGTCGAAGAACTCTCCGTGGTGCTCGACGGCGCCCTCCGTCCACAGGCGGCGGGACACCTCGATCGCCTCGTCGAGGCGCCTGCCGCGGGTGGCGAAGTCGACGCCGGCGGCGATCCACTCGCCCTCGTACCAGCCCGCGCCGACGCCGACGATGGCGCGTCCGCCGGAGACGTGGTCGAGGGTCGCGAAGGCGCGCGCGGCGACGAACGGGTGCCGGAGGCCGTACAGGTACACGGCCGTTCCGAGCCGGACGTGCTCGGTGGCGGCGGCGAGGGCGCAGAGGTAGGCGGGGGCGTCGAAGAGCGGGGTGGTGGGCTGGATGCCCGGTTCCTCCGTCCCCGGGTACGTGGCCGTGGACAGGTCGGTCGCGAACACCAGATGCTCGGGCAGCCACACCGACTCGAAGCCGAGCCGGTCCGCGGCGACCGCGAGCTCGCGCCAGACGCCGGGGTGGACGAGGCCGAGCGGCACACCGAACTTCATGCGATCTCCTCGCCGGGGCTCATGTGCTCTTCGCGCGCGGTCGCCGAATTCATGTGGTCTTGCCGTCCGCGCGGTCGCGGGCCGCCGCCTCCGGGGACCGCTCCGCCGGGTAGCCGTGGCCGCCGCCGCCGGACGTCTCGACGACGAGGGCCTCCCCGGCGGCGAGCGGCTGCCGGGTCGCCTTGGTGCCGAGGGGTTCGCGGGTGCCGTCCGCACGCTCGCGGTAGTAGCCGCCCGCGCGTCCGGGCGCCCCGCCCGCCGCGCCGGGCGGGGGGCGAAGGAGCCGGTCGCCGCGGGTGTCGACGCGGGCGTCCTCCAGCATCCGGATGACGGTGCGGGTGCCGAGGCCGCCGCGGGTGCGCCCGGCGCCGCCGGAGTCGGGAATGAGCGACACCTCCTCGATGCGGACGGGCAGCCGCGCCTCGACCGGCTCGGCCTGCGGGACGATGTTGCGCCCGCCACCGAACAGCGCGCCGGTCGCGTCCGCGCCGTCGGAGTCGTGGCGGGCGCCCGTCCCGCCGAGGTCGAACGCCATGTGCAGCCAGGGGCGCCGGACGCCGCTGATGCTGAACGCCTGGAGGATCCCGGACGCGGCGACGCCGCCGCGGCCGTCACCCGGCGCGGCGCCGGTCAGCGCGGCGAAGATGGCCTCCTCCGCCGCCGCGACCGTGCCGAAGCGTCCGCCGCCGGGGAACGGGGGCGTGCAGTGCACGAGGGTCCCGCGCGGCAGCCGGACGTCCACGGGCGCGAAGCAACCCTCGTTCATCGGCAGCTCGGGGTCGACGAAGCAGCGGATCGCGTACATGACGCCGCCGTGCGTCTGCGAGAAGCCGGAGTTGACCGGCAGCGGGACCTGCTCGTCGGTGCCGTCGAAGTCGACGACCACGCCGCCGTCGCCGTCGCAGGTGACGGCGACCGCGATGCGGTGCCCGTCGTCCAGGCGGTACTCGCCGCGGAACGTCCCGGCGGGCAGCGCGGCGAGGCCCTCCCGCATCCGCGCCTCGGTGTGCGCGAGGTAGGACGCGACGCCGCGCGCGAGGCCGTCCGGCGTGTACGCGTCGATGATCTCTTCGAGGCGGCGGGCGGCGACGTTCGCGCCGGCGATCAGCGCGCGCAGGTCGCCGACCAGCCGGTCGGGGGTGCGGCTGTTCGCGGCGAGGACGCGGACGAGGTCGTCCACGAGCCCGTCCGCCGTGGCGATGCGGACCGGCGGGAGTTGCAGCCCCTCCAGGAAGACGTCGGTCGCGTCGGACGCCATGCCGCCCGCCGACAGGCCCGACAGGTCGGCGACGTGGATGAGCGTCCCGGTGAAGTAGGCGGGCGTTCCGTCCACGAACACCGGGCGGAAGACGAGCAGGTCGTTGGCGTGGATGCCGCCCTGGTAGACGTCGTTCAGCACGAACACGTCCCCGGGTGCCATGGTGTCGGCCGGGTACGCCTTCAGGACGAACGGCAGTGCGCTCCGCAGGCTGGCGCACTGGATGAGCGCGGTCGACATCGAGTGCGCGATGAGCCGTCCGCGGACGTCCAGGATCGCCGCCGCCGCGTCCGCGCCCTCGACGATGAACGCCGAGTACGCCGAGCGGACCACGACGATCCCGGCCTCCTCGGCCGCCACGCACAGCGCGTTCCGCAGGATCTCGGCCGTGAGGTCGGCCTCCGAAAGGGTCATGCGCCTCCCTCCAGCAGCAGCGCCCCGTGGTCGTCGACGCCGCCGCGCCAGCCGGGCGGGACGAGCAGCGAGCACTGCGGCTCCGTGACGATGCAGGGGCCGTGGACTTCCCCGCCCGGGCGGCATGCCGAGCGGGCGAGCACCGGCACGTCGTGGAACGCGCCGTCCAGCCAGATCCGCCGTGTGCCCGGCGGCCCCGCGTCCGGGTCGGGTTCCGCACGCGGGACGTCGCGCGAGCCCGACGGCAGCACGGCCCGGACGCGCGCGGTGGTCACTTCGGCCGGATCGCGCAGGTCGATGCCGTACGACTCGTTGTAGCGCTTGTAGAACTCGTCGGCGGCGCGCTGGACGGTCCCGGGCGTCAGCGGGCCGGACGGCAGCTCGATCGTGAACGCGTGCGCCTGCCCGATGAACCGGATCCCGACCGACCGCTCGACGGCGGCCTCCCCCGGCGCGTCCGGCGCCAGGAGGTCGGCGAGGGCGGCGCGTTCGAGGCCGTCGAAGACGTCGGCGAGCTCGCCCAGCGCGTCGCGGCTCGCCGAGCAGGACACCAGCGTCGCGACAGGGGCGAGGAACGTGCGGGCGCGCTCGATGGCGAGGTCGGCGTGCAGCAGCCCGACCGCCGACCCGACCCCGGCGCGCGGCGGGACGAGCACGCGGGCGATCCCGAACCGCTCCGCGAGCCGGACCGCGTGCGTGGGGGCGGCGCCGCCGAGCGCGACGAGCGTGAAGCCGCGCGGGTCGATGCCGCGCCGGACGGTGACCACGTGCACGGCCGCGCCCATCTGCGCGTTCGCGATGTCGTGGATCGCGGCGGCGGCCTCGGTGACGTCCGCGCCGAGCGGTCCGGCGACGTGTTCGGCGATGGCGTCCCGCGCGCGCTCGGGCGACAGGCGGAACTCCCCGAAGCCGTCCGGGTCGAGGTAGCCGAGGACGAGGTCGGCATCGGTGACGGTCGGGAGCGTCCCGCCGCGGCCGTAGCAGGCGGGACCGGGATCGGCGCCCGCCGAGCGCGGGCCGACGCGCAGCGTCCCGCCGTCCACCCAGGCGATGGAGCCGCCGCCGGAGCCGACCTCGGCCAGGTCGATCGCCGGGATCTTGATGGGCACGCCCGTGCCGGGACGGCGCCCGCCGTAGCTGCCCTTGCCGCCCACCTGGAACTCGTGGGTGATCCCGGGCCGTCCGCCGCGGACCAGCCCGGCCTTCGCGGTCGTCCCGCCCATGTCGAACGAGATCAGGTCGGCGAGCCCGCGCCGCGCGCCCTGCCGGGCCGCCGCGATCACCCCCGCGGCCGGGCCGGACTCGATCGTGTAGACGGCGCGGGACGCGGCGAGCGCGGCGGGCAGCACGCCGCCCGCCGACTCCATCACGTGGACGGGCGCGGTGATCCCGAGACCGCGCAGCCGCCCGCCGAGCCGCTCCAGGTACGACGCCATGACGGGCCCCACGTACGCCGACATCAGCGTCGTCGTCGCGCGCTCGTACTCGCCGAGCTCCGGCCAGACCGACGACGACGCGACGACGGGCGTCCCAGCGGGCAGCCGCGCCGCGATGATCTCGGCGAGCCGGTCCTCGTGCGCAGGGTTGAGGTAGGAGTGCAGCAGGCAGATCGCGACGGCCGCGACGCCCAGCGCGGCGATCTCGGCGGCGACCCGGTCGGCGGCGCCCTCGTCCAGGGGCCGCAGCACCTCGCCGTTCGCCGCGATCCGCTCCGGAACGGCGAACGTGTGCGTCAGCGGGACGGGCGGCTCCGGCTGCACGTACGCGAGGTCGTAGCGCTCCTCCTCGACCCGCGCCTGCCGCCCGAGCGCCAGCATCGACCGGAAGCCCTCGGTGGTCACGAACGCGACCGGCACGCCCGTCCGTTCGAGGATGACGTTCGTCGCGAGCGTCGTCGCGTGGACGAACCGCCCGACTTCGGACGGCGCCGTCCCCGACGTGGCGAGGACCTCCCGGACGCCGCGCAGCAGCCCCTCCGTCGGGTCGTCCGGCGTGGTGAGGGTCTTGGCGACCTCGACGCGCCCGTCCGCCCCGATGAGGACGACGTCGGTGAACGTGCCGCCCACGTCGCTGGCCAGGGTGATGCTCATGCCGTCCTCCCAGGGCAGCGGGCCGCGGCGGGCCGCCGACCCAAACTAGCGACCGCTTGGTACAGTACGGCCCATGACGCTCCAGGACAAGGTCGCGGTCATCACCGGCGCGGGCCCCGGGCTCGGCCGGACGCTCGCCGTCCTCATGGCCCGCGAGGGCGCCGACGTCGCGGTGGCGGCACGCGGCCGCGCCACCCTGGACGCCATCGCCGCCGCCGTCCGCGCCGAGGGCCGCGACGCGCTGCCCGTCCCGACCGACGTGTCCGACCCCGCGCAGGTCGCCGACCTCGCGAACCGCGTCATCTCCCACTTCGGCCGCGTCGACGTCCTGGTCAACGCCGCCTTCCCCGGCACGCACCGCAAGAACGTCCTCGACATGGACGGCGCGTACCTGGAGCAATGGCGCAAGTCCATCGAGATCGCGGCGTATGGCACCCTGCTCTGCTGCCGCCACCTGGCCCCGCACATGGTCGCGGCGGGCGGCGGCTCGATCGTCAACCTGACCTCGATGTCCAGCCGGACCGGCTACGCGGGCCGCTCCGACTACGCCGCCGGCAAGGCCGCCGTCCACCTGCTCTCGCACTGCCTCGCCGACGAGCTCGGCCCGTCCGGCGTCCGCGTCAACTGCGTCGCCCCGGGCTGGATCGCCAGCGACGTCCTCGACGACTGGATGCGCACCCGCGCCGCCGCCGAGAACGTCCCCTACGAGGAGATCCTCGCCCGCGACACCGAGGCCATGGCCCTCCGCCGCATCGCCACCGAGGAGGACGTCGCCCGCGCCGTCATCTTCCTGGCCTCCGACGCCGCAAAGGCCACGACCGGCGCCACGCTAGACGTGAACGCCGGCCAACTCTTCACCTGACGCCTAGAGCCTGTTTCTTGGATCGGCTGACGGTGGGCGTTGGTTGGGTCACTGTGGGTTGATGGGTCGTCGTGGTGACTTGACCGATGCGCAGTGGGAGCGGCTGGCGCCGTTGCTGCCACCGACGGGCGGGCGGGGTGGT
>NZ_CAACUY010000227.1 GCF_900659615.1 Actinomadura fibrosa
CGCACCGCGGCGCCGGAGTGCGGGACGCCCGGAGGCACGGCGCCGCGCGTCCCGCGGCCGAAACCGGCGCAGCCCACCGCCGCGCCGGCGCCGGCGGTGCCCGGCGGACGGCGGTAGGTGCCGCTGTCCACCGTGAACGCCCAGGAGGTCCGCGGGGCGGAGATCACGTTCGACGAGTTCGTGACCGCCACCGCGGGCCGGCTGCTGCGCACGGCCGTGTTCATGGTGTACGACCGGCACCTCGCCGAGGACCTCCTCCAGACCGCCTACGAGCGGACCGCGCGGCGGTGGCGGCGGGTCGCCGGCGGCAACCCCGAGGCGTACGCCCGCAGGGTCCTGGTCAACCTCGCGATCGACGAGAACAAGCGGCGCGCGCGGCGGCGCGACACGCCCGTCGGCACGGCCGCGGACCTGGAGCGCCTCGCCGGGGCGACCCCGGTTCCGGGCGGGGCGGGCGACCTGGACGAGGTCCTGCGGGCGCTGCCGGCCAAGCAGCGGGCCGTGGTCGTGCTGCGCTACTGGTGCGACCTCGGCGAGCACGAGATCGCCGAGACGCTCGGGATCTCGCGGGGAACGGTGAAGAGCCACACGTCGCGGGCCATGGCCGCGTTGCGCGCGCACATGGCCGCGGGAGCACACGAGGGAGGGCGGGGCGAGTGAACGACGACCTCGACGCCCTGCTGCGCGACCACTACCGCGCGGCCGCCGGGAGCGTCCACGCCGGTCCGGAGGCCGTCCGCAGGTTCCAGGAGGCCGGACGGGCCGCCGCTCCGGCCCGCGCGACGGTGCGCCGCTGGGCGCTCCCGCTGCTGGCCGCCGCCGTGACGGCCGCGGTCGTGGTGGCGGTAGCCGTCCTCGTGTGGCCGGGCGGCGGGAGGGCGGAACCGCCGCGACCGCTGGCGCCGCCCGCCTCGCCGTCCCCGGTGGACGTGCCGACGACGACACCGCCGTCGCCGCCGCGGACCATGGAGCCGCGGGGAGTCCCGTCCCCGTCCGGCGCGTCTAGGGCCCCGCGTCCGAGGGCGTCGCGGCAGGGACCGGAAACCTCCCGGCCTCCGGCCACGGCACCGACCAGCGGCGCGCCGCTGCCCGCGAGCGCCACGCCGAGCGGGCGGGTGCCCTCCCCGTCGCATACCCCTTACCCGACGAATCGCTGAATGGGCGGAGACGTCCGGGCACCGGCCCGTAAGCTGGCGGTCGGCCCGCCGGGGGCGGCGGGCGAGAGGAGAGCGGTGCGCGGCAAGAAGGTCACGTACGTGGTTCACCACGAGGTCCCCGACGGAACGCGGAGCCGGGTCCTCGGGCTGATCGCGCAGCAGAAGATGATCCACGCGATCAAACTGCTCCGCGAGGAGACGGGCATGGGCCTCCGGGAGGCCAAGGAGTACGCGGAGGGGCTCAGGGACGGCCGCATCCCGCCCAGCGCGCCGCAGCGGCGGATGCTGTCGGACCGCGTCCGCGCCTTCCTCGCCGAGGAGGACGTGGCGTCGGCGGTGGCGGTCGTGCAGGCCGAGACCGGCATGACCCGCGCCGAAGCCGAACGCTTCATAGCCGCCCTAGAACAACTCTGACCCAGCCCCTCAGCGCCCGCAGGTCACACCGCACCCAGCGTCAGGCCGGGGAGCATGTTCCAGCCGACCGTTTCCATGACGGCGCGGAGCTGGGGCGAGACGCGGTCGAGGACGAGGTGGGCGGGGTCGGCGTGGCGGCCCGCGACCTCGGTCAGCAGGTTGATGCCGCCGAGGTCGATGAAGCCCAGCCCGGCGAGGTCGAGGTGGATCTCCCTGGTGCCGCAGCCCGAGATCACCGAGGCCAGCGCCTGGTCGAGCACGCTGTGCCGGGACGCGTCCAGCTCGCCCGACAGCGACAGCCCGGCCGGCTGGAACGTCCGGACGATCCTGAGGACGGCGTCCTCGAACTCGGGGTCCGGGGCGACGAGGACGGCGTGGCCGGCGCGCAGCGCCGCGAGCTCGGCGCGGTGGCAGCGGCGCCGGTCGAGCTGGCAGACGGCGGTGATCTGCGTGCTCGGCGGGACCGCCTGCTCGATCCGCCGCTCGAAGGCCTGGAGCAGGTCCAGGCCGTCCGGGCGGCGCAGCGCCCAGGTCATCTCGGCGGCGACGCGGATCGCGCGGAAGCCCTGCGCCAGGGCCCGGTCGATCTCGTCGGTGACGGCGCGGGCCGTGGCGACGGGGTCGAACCGGCCGCCGTCGGGCGGCCCGGACGGCAGGAAGGCCAGCAGCTCGTCGGGCGTGCCGGGCGGAACGCCGGGGACGGCGTCCTTCACCGAGCCCGCCACGTAGATGACCTTCTCCCGGGCGAGCAGGCCGTCCCGGACGAACGCGCCCGCGACGTGGCGCTGCTCGTCCTCGTTGGCGTAGGCCAGCCAGGCATGGTCGCCGGGCCGCAGATCGCGGACCGGCCTGCGGACGGACCAGAGGGTCTCCATAACGCCTTCCACCGCCGTCTCTCCGGGCCAGACCAGGGTATGCCGCGCCTGCCACGCGGTGTAGCGAGTCACTTACCGGGATTTAGCAGTATCTGAGACTCAGCACGAATCAGATCATCGGCGGACGTGCAGGCGCACGAACGTGCCGTCCCACCCCGCCCGGAGCTCCATGAGGTCGACGAGCAGCCGCACCGTCCACAGGCCGAAGCCGCGCTGGAGCGCGGAGTCGGGCGGGATGAACCCGGTGAGCGGGCTGGGCCGCCAGAACCCGTTGTCGCCGATCTCGCAGACGAGGTCGTCGCCGTCGCGCCAGATCCACAGCCCCATCGGCGGGACGCCGTGCTGGAGCGCGTTCGCGGCGACCTCGTTGACGGCCGTGACGAGGTTCTGCGCTGGCCGCCTGCCGAGCCCGTGCGCCGTCGCCCGCTCGGCGACGAACGCGCGCAGCGCGTGCAGGTCGGCGCCGTCGATCGCCATGTACTCCGAGGCGCCCGGCCGGTCGAAGCGGCGCGCGCGGTCGCAGCCCATGCCGAGGCGCGCCGGGTCGACGTAGGCGTCGTTGGCGCCGTCGTGGCCGTCGCCGACGACCACGGGGTGGGTGCGCCGGGCGTCCTCGATGATCCGCGGTGCCAGCTGGGCGGTGTCGTAGGGGCACAGCGCCCGCGCCCCGGAGTGCGCGAACACCACGTTGATCAGCGACTCGTAGCGGACCCACTCGCGCGTCTGGAGCTCGGTCCAGCCGTCCCAGACCGGTTCGGCGAGCGCGCACACGGTCCGCGGCTCGCTCTGCCGGACGATCGTCTGGTAGTCGCGCAGGGTGCGGACGGGATGCTCGTAGAAGCGCGCCGAGTCGAAGTACAGGACGGCGTTGCCGTGCGGTTTCAGGATGTCGCGCAGCGCGGAGAGCCCGGGCTCCCGCGCCACCGCGATGACGGCCTGCTCCCTTTCCAGTCCCGATTCGAGGAACGGCACGGTCGCCTCGACGAAGCTCTCCATGTCGCCGTACAGCAGGGCTCTGTGCTCCAGGCTCATCAGGAGACGCCCTCCGTCTCCGGGAGCGCCCCGTCGCCGCGGGCCAGGCCGGGGAGCCGGTGCCAGCCCACCATCTCGATGACGTGCTCGACGTCGGCGGGGAGGTGGTCGAGGACCAGCGCCCGGCCGGCGGGCAGGCCCGTGGCGTGCCGCGCGAGCAGGTGCAGGCCGCCGAGGTCGATGAAGCCGAGCCGCGAGAGGTCGAGGTGGACGCGGTGCCGGTCGGCGCTGACCTGGGTCAGCTTCTCGGCGAACACGGCGTGCCGGGCGGCGTCGAGCTCGCCCTCGACCCGCAGCCCGTTGGGCTCGAAGGTACGCACGATCTTGAGGATCCCGTCGTCGAATTCGGGGTTCACTTCCACCAGGACCTCGTGGGTGTCGCGCAGGGCGAGGAGCTCGTCCGGCGCGCAGGCGTGCCGGTCGATCTGGCAGATCGCCATCGCCATCGTGCTCGGCGAGACGGCGTCGCCGACGCGGTGCTCGCAGCCCAGCATCGGGCCGAGGTCCGGCCGGCCGGGGCCGCTGAGGAGCCAGCTGTGGTCGGTCGTCAGCCGGACGGCCCGGAAGCCCTGGCCGAACGCCAGGTCGACCTCCCGGCCGAGGGTCTCCAGCATCATGGCGGGCTCGAACCCGCCGCGCCGGTCGAGGCACGCCTCCCGGCGGGAGATCAGCCGCAGCTGGCCCGTCCGGGCGTAGGCCTCCACGTCCACGCGGTGCGCCGGGCCGAGGCCGGGCAGCAGTTCGGGCGCGGCGTCGGTGACGTACACGACCTTCTCGTTGGTGCGCAGGCCCTCCTGGACGAAGGTGCCGATGACGCGGTCGCGCTCCTCGGCGCCGGAGTAGGCCAGCCAGGCGTGGTCGCCGGGGCGTACGGCGCTGACGGGGCGCTTGGCGAACCAGGGTGCGTCCATGGCCTGCCCATCGGGATTGTCGCGGACCCGTTCAGCGTACGCCGCTCCCGCGGCTTTGGAAGCCCAACGCATGGAATCCCTCACGCTCTGTCGATCGTCGGGGCCTTCCGTGCCGGTACGGCGGGGAGCCGGAGGTGCAGGCGGACGGTGGTGCCGGCGTCCCCGGTGCGGATCTGGACGATCGAGCAGAGCAGCCGGACGGCCCACAGGCCGAACCGCCCGGACGGGGCCGCGCCGGGCGGGCGCGGCGGGAGCAGCCCGTAGCCGGTGCCCGGCGGCCACCGCCCGCCGTCGGTGACCTCGCAGACGAGCGACGGGTCGCCGGACGTCCGGGTCCACATCCGCAGCGTGATCGGCGGTTCGCCGTGCCGGAGCGCGTTGGTGACCACCTCGGTGACCGCGACCAGGAGCCGCTGGAGGTCCTCGTCGGGCAGCGGGGTGCGCCGCGCGTAGTCGCCGACGTAGGCGCGCAGCCAGTACAGGTCGGGGAGGTCGATCTTCAGTGCCTCGGCGGAGGCGGGCGGCGGGGGCAGCGGCTCGCCGTCGCACTGCGCGGAGTAGGCCCACGGGTCGATGAAGCTCGGGTTGGCCAGGGAGCGCGAGCCGCACACCGTCTCGGGGTGGGTCTTGCGGGACGCCGCGACCACGCCCGCGGGCAGCGACGACGGGAAGGGGCACAGGAGGGACGCGTCGCTGCCGGCGAACGCGACGTTGAGGATCGCCTCGGCGCGCTGCCACTCCAGCACTTCGAGCGGCGGCCTCGACGCCCAGACCGGTTCGCCGAGGATGCGGAGCCGCCGTCCCTGCCAGGCGGTGGCGTCGGCGTCGCTGAGGCAGTCGGCGAGGGTCCGGGACGGGTGCGAGTACCACGTGTCGGCCGCGGCGAACTCGACGCCCGCCGTCGCGGGCCCGAGCTCCTCGCGCAGCAGCAGCTCCCGTGCCGGGCCGGCCACGGCGACGACGCGGTCGCCCGCCTCGACGCCGTCACGCAGGAACGGCAGCGCTCCTTCGAGGAACCCCTCCACCCCGTCGTACGGCAGCAGGCGATGGGTGAAGGACTCGCTCACGGTGGACCCCACCTGGGTTCGGATTCGCGGCCTCACCGCGCGTCGGCGCGGAACGGACCCGTCCAGCGTAGGCCGCGGCTTCCGCGGTTGCAGGGGTTCTGTTCCAATTTGCGCGCATCCTCGATCACGGCCGGTGACCGTTTCCGGGGCGGGGGATTTCGCTGTCGGGCCCGGCGACCTGCGCGCTAAGCTGAACGCGCCCTCGTCGAGGGGGCCGCGCGGGCGTGGCGAAATCAGGTATACGCGGCAGGTTTAGGTCCTGTTGGTGGCGACACCGTGGGGGTTCGAATCCCCCCGCCCGCACACGGCACCCGTCCGCGGGCCGCCCGCCCGGTCGGCGAGCGGCCCGCGCGAACGGCTTGCACGAACCTCGTGCGCGGTCGCCTTGCGCGGACGTCCGCGCGTCAGGTCGACAGGTCGCGGCGGAGGCGCTCCACGTGGCCGGTGGCCTTCACGTTGTAGTACGCCTTCTCGATCTTTCCGTCGGCGTCGATGAGGAACGTCGAGCGGATCACGCCGACGACGACCTTGCCGTACAGCTTCTTCTCGCCGTACGCGCCGTACGCCTGGAGGACCTTCGCGTCCGGGTCGGACAGCAGCGGGAAGGTCAACCCCTCCTTCGCCCGGAACTTGGCGAGCTTGGCGGGGGCGTCGGGGGAGACGCCGACGACGGCGACCCCGGCGGCCTCCAGCTCGGGGAGGCTGCTCTGGAAGTCGACGGACTCCTTCGTGCAGCCGGGCGTCATGGCCGCCGGGTAGAAGTAGAGGATGACGCGCTTCCCGCGCAGCGACGCCAGCGACACCGGTCGTCCGTCGGCGTCGGGAAGCTCGAAATCGGGGGCGACGTCGCCCGGCTGCAGCCGCTCGGACACCCTGTCCCGCCTTTCGCTCGGATGGTCGGTCCAACCGTACCGCCCGGGGTGCGGCGGGCGTCCGGCGGGAAGACCTGCAACACTGTTCGGATCATGCGTCGCCCGACACGATAGGACACGGCATGGCTGACAGGGCCCGCGACCCGGAGGCGCTGGAGCGGGAGATCGAGCGCACCCGCCTGGAGCTCGCGCGCACCATCGACGAGCTCGCGGACCGGGTCAACCCGAGGAACGTCGCGCACCGGGGCGCCGATCGCCTGAAGGAGGAGGCCGAGCAGGTCGCCCGGACCGTCCGCGCGATGGTGCTCCCGGAGGAGGGCAAGGACGGCGAGCCGGGTCAGGTCGACCGGCGCGTCGTGGTGGGGGTCGGCGTGGCCGTCACCGTGACCGTCCTCGTCCTCTGGCGTCGCAGGCGAAAGCGCCGCTGAGGCCGATCCGGGAGGCGCCGGTCCGCGTTCCGCGGCCGGCGCCTCGCCGTGTCCGCGCCTGCCAGCCCGGCCCGCCCTGCCCCGCCTGCCCCGGACGCGCCTGCGGCTGCCCCGCGGTCGCCCGCCACTCCGGGACGCTGCGGGCGAGCATCTCCGCGACGCCGCGCAGCTCGTCGAGCTCGACGCGGCAGCGCCGGCAGCCGCGCAGGTGCGCGCGCAGCTCGGCGGCCTCGGTGCCCGGCAGCCGCCCGAGGGCGTAGACGCCGAGACCGAGGCGGTAGTCGCCGCAGTCCGTTGCTTCCACGTCCTGGAGTACGGCGCGGGACGCGGGGCCGTTCACGCCGTCCCGGTCTCTGCGTCCTGTCGCGGCCTACCGCAGGGTCGGTTCGGCGCGGGTGACGGAGTCGGCGCCGCGCTCCAGCTCCGCGGCGGGGATGTAGGGCACGACGAACGAGTAGCCCTCCAGCACCTCGGGCGCGACCTCGCCGCTCTCGCCGAACGCGGCGATCTCGCCCCAGCAGGGCGCGCCGAGCGAGCCGCTGTAGTGCCGGACGGAGAGCCCGGCGCACAGGTTCGCGAAGCGGAGGCGGTGGTCGAGCGGCCATCCGGCGAGGGTGCCGAACACGAACCCGGCGGCGAACACGTCGCCCGCGCCGGTCGGGTCGAGGGCGTGGACGGGCAGCGCGTCCGCGGAGGCGCGCTCGCCGGTGGTGGAGTCGACGGCGATGGCCCCGCGCGACCCCTGCTTCACCACGACGACGGGGACGCGGTCGGCGAGGACGTCCAGGGCCTCGGCCGGGGACGACGTGCGGGTGTAGGCCATCGCCTCGACGGCGTTGGGCAGGAAGACGTCCACGTGCGCGAGCCGGTCGAGGACGTCCGTGGACCAGGTCTCGGTGGGGTCCCAGCCGAGGTCGGCGAAGACGAGCGAGCCGGCGCGGCGCATCTCCAGCGCCCAGGCGGGGACGGGCCGGTCGATGTCGATGAAGCACGTCGCGCTGCGCGGCGGCCCGGCGGCGAGGTCGTCGCCGGGCGGCGGCCGGGTGAAGGTGACCATGCTGCGGTCGGAGGCGTAGGCCAGCGACACCGTGACGGGCGTGGACCAGCCCGGGACGCGCCGCGACCAGGTCAGGTCGACGTCCTCCTGCTCGGACAGGGTGCGCCACAGGTAGGTGCCGAACAGGTCGTCGCCGAACGGGGCGGCGAGGCCGGTGCGCAGGCCGAGCCGGCTCATGGCGACGGCGATGTTGGCGATGCCGCCGGGCGCCGAGCCGAGCCCGTCGGTGACGAGCTCGGTGCCGGGCGGCGGCAGGCCGGGCAGCCCCGTGAAGATCATGTCCATGAAGACGCGGCCGGTGAGGAACACGTCCAGGCCGGGCGCCGGGGCCCCGCCGGCGTGCAGGATCTCGCCGGCGGGACCGCGCTCGGCGCAGGGGTCGCTCAGCACGGGCTGCGGCGGCCCGGGCGGTGCCGCCGCGTCCGGCGTCATCGGTGCGGTGGGTGCGTTCGGTGTGGTCGGTGCGGGTTGCGGCGGAGTCCCCTGCTCTGCTGCGGTCATGCTCTCCCTGCCGTCATTCCAGGTCGGGTGCGGTGGCGGTGAAACGGGCCTCGACCGCGGCACGGACGGTCTGGGCGGCGGGCTCCAGGTCGATCGCCTCCGGCTCGTCGCGGGCGGCGCCCGGCGGCATGCCGTAGCCCGCGGCCATCGCGACGGGCATGGCGTGGTCCCGGTCGCGGACGCCCTCGTCGGACAGCTCGACGAGGCCGGTGAGGCGGGCGCCGAGGGCCTCGGCGTAGCTGCGGGCGCGGGCGACGGCCTCGTGGACCGCCTGCCGGGCGGCGCGGGCGTGCACCTCGCTGTCGGGCCGCAGCGCCCACTCGGGGCCGTTCACGGCGGTGCGCTCCAGGTCGCCGAGGCGCGCGACCAGCTCGCCGAGGACGGAGAAGTCGGCGACCGTGATCTTGATCCAGGCGGTGCCCTGGTAGGCGCGGATGTCGCCCTCGCGCCGCCGGTACCGCAGGATCGGCGTGATGGACAGCCCGCCCGTCTCCAGCTTCTCCACGGCCTCGCCGTAGGACCGGACGAGGTCGAGGCAGCGCCTGTTGCGCTCGGCGAGCCGGTCCAGGGCGGTGCGCCGGTCGTCCTCGCGGGACTGGACGTGCACGGACAGCAGGGCGACCTCGGGCTCGACCTCCAGGACGGCCTCGCCGCGGACGCTGATGAGGGGAGCGTCGCTCATACCGGCCAACCTAACCGAGAGGCGGCCGTTCGGGAGGGATCCCGCCGAGCCGGTCCGAGCGAGCCGGTCGGAGCCGGCCGGGCGCCCGCCCCGCCGGAACGCGCGCTCAGAGGAAGGTCCGGCCCTCGCCGCGGTAGGTCGGGACGGTCCGGACGAACCGGTCGCCCTCGATGAGGTGCAGCTCGGCGAAGCGCTCGCACAGCTCGCCGGCCTTGGTGTGCCGGAACCAGACGCGGTCGCCGACGCGCAGCCCGTCGGCGGCGCGGCCGAGCAGCGGCGTCTGCACCTCGCCGGCGCCCTCGTTGCCGTCGTAGGACAGGCCGGTCGGCAGGTACGGCTGGGGGAGGCGGATCTCGTCGGCGGGACCGGACGCGAGGTAGCCGCCGCCGAGGCAGGTCGCGACGCCGGGGCCGGGGCGGCGGACGACGGGCAGCGCGAACAGCGCGGCGGGGCGTCCGCTGAAGTTGGAGTACTGGTCGAACAGGTGCGGCTGGTACAGGCCGGACCCGGCGGCGATCTCGGTGACGGCGCGCTCGGCGGCGGTCTTCTCGACGCTGCCGGTGCCGCCGCCGTTGACGAACTCCAGGTCGGTGAGGTCGCGGACGGCGCGCACGATCGCGGCCCGGCGGCGGGCCAGCTCGATCCGGGACCGCTGCTGCATCGCGCGGATGACGCGGGCGCGGGCGGGCCGTCCGGGCGGGACGTCGCCGACGCCGGCGATCTGCGACTCGTAGGCCATGAGCCCGACGAGGTCGAGGCCCGGGCGCTTGAGGATCCGCTCGGCGAGCCCCGCGACGTCGGCGGGGGTGCGCAGCGGGGAGCGCAGCGCGCCGATGCGGACGCGCCCGCCGAGGGGCCGGTAGGACGCGTCGATGTCGATGCAGACACGGACGCGGCGGCCGCCGGCGGCGTCCTCGATGAGGTCGAGGTGCTCGGGGGAGTCGACCATCAGCGTGACCGCGCGGGCGGCGGCGTCGTCGGCGGCCAGCGCGGCGACGGCGGTGCGGTCGGCCGTCGGGTAGGCGACGAGGATGTCGTCGCTGAGGCCCTCGCGGGCCAGCCAGAGCGCCTCGGGCAGGGTGAACGCCATGATGCCGGCGAAGCCGTCCATGGCGAGGACCTCCGCGAGCAGCGCGCGGCAGCGCACCGACTTGCTCGCGACCCGGACGGGCTTGCCGGCCGCGCGGCGGACGAGGCCGGCGGCGTTCGCGCGGAAGGCGGTCATGTCGACGACGGCGAACGGCGCCTCCAGCCCGGCGGTCGCGGCGTCGTAGCGGTCCCGGAGGTTTCTGGTGCTCACGGTGCCACCCTACCGGGAAAATGTGAAAACCTCTCACGTCCAACCGGACGGGCCGCCCCGGCTCAGCCGCGTGGGGTCAGCCGCGCGGGTGGTCGGCGAAGAAGGTCCAGAGCATCGCGCTCGCCTCGGACGGCCACTTGTGCGTACCGCCCTCGATCTTGCAGAAGGTCACCTCGGCGCCGTCCTTGCCCTTGCCGGTGGCGTTGCACTCCGTCCCGCCGCTCAGCGCCCGGACGCTCTTGTCGGGCTTGCCCACCCCGGCGCGCTTGCGCCAGAAGTCCACCGCGCTCGACACGGGCGGGAAGGGGCGCTTGTCGTTGAAGTCCCGGTCGCCGCCGCCGTTGTAGGGCACGTTGCCGTCGGCCGTCCCATGGAAGATCATCGCGGAGACGGGACGGTCCGGGTCGCACTTGGTGACGAGCGCGCCCTCGACCACCCCGATGGCCGCGACCTTGTCCGGCTTCTCGCAGGCCAGCCGGTAGGCCATCCCGGCGCCGTTGGAGAAGCCGGTGACGTAGACGCGCTTCGGGTCGGCGAGCCCCGCGCCGGTGATCTTGTCGATCAGCTTGGTCAGGAACCCGACGTCGTTGACGTTCCCGACCTTCGCGGCGCCGCAGCAGTCGCCCGCGTTCCACGTCGTCATGAACCCGTCGGGGTAGGCGACGAGGAACCCCTTCCGGTCGGAGATCGCGTCGAAGCCGGTCAGCGACTGCATCTGCTTCATGGTGGCGAGGCCGCCGTGCAGGGCGATGACGAGCGCGGGCGGGTCGGCGGGCCTGCCGTTCCGCCACTTCCCGCCCGACACCTTGGACGGGACGTGCAGCAGGTACTCGCGGTGCCCGACCGTCCCGACGTCCAGCTTCTCCTTGTGCGTGCCCGCGCTCGTGGGGATGCCGTCCACGCTCGCGGGACGCTTGCCGCCCTGGCCCTTGGTGCTCTTGCCCCCGCCGCCGTCCTTGGTGTCGTTGCAGCCCGCGAGGAGGAGGGCGACTGCCAGTACCAGGAGAAGCATCCGTCGCATGCAGGCAAAAGTAACCCCACGGAGCGCTCGCAAACTACCGGCTGGTAGGAACCCCGCTCCGGCGACGGCAGCAGTAGAACGGAATGCTCCGTTCTGATAGACTACGGGCATCCGGTTCCACACCGACGAAGGAGTGACCATGGCCGGCAGCACCGACATCACGCCGTTCCGCATCGAGATCCCGCAGGCCGACCTCGACGACCTCCGTGAGCGCCTGGCCCGCGTCCGCTGGGCGAACGAGCTGCCGGAGGACCAGGTCACCGACGGGCGGGCCGCCGGGCCGGTGCAGCCCGGCTGGGAGTACGGCGTCCCGCTGTCGTTCGTCCAGGACCTCGTCGCCCGCTGGCGGAACGGCTTCGACTGGCGCGCGCAGGAGGCCAGGCTCAACGCGTTCCCGCAGTTCACCACCGAGATCGACGGCCAGCTCGTCCACTTCGTGCACGTCCGCTCGCCCGAGCCGGACGCCACGCCGCTGATCCTCACGCACGGCTGGCCCAACACGTTCGTCGAGTACCTGGACCTGATCGGCCCGCTCACCGACCCCCGCGCCCACGGCGGCGACCCGGCCGACGCGTTCCACGTCGTCATCCCGTCCCTGCCCGGGTTCGGGTTCTCCGGCCCCACCCGCGAGAAGGACTGGGGCGCCGCCCGCACCGCCGACGCCTGGCACGAGCTGATGAACCGCCTCGGCTACGCCCGGTACGGCGCGCACGGCAACGACGCGGGCGCCATCGTCAGCCCGGAGATCGCGCGGCGCCACCCCGAGGCGGTCGTCGGCGTCCACGTGAACCAGATCTTCTCGTTCCCGTCCGGCGACCCGGCCGAACTGGAGGGGCTCACCCCCGACGAGCTCCAGTACCTCCAGTTCCTGGGGCAGTTCGTGGACCACGCCATTCACGACCACGCGCAGCGGGCCCAGCCGCAGACCCTCGCGCACGCCCTCGCGGACTCGCCGTCCGGGCAGCTCGCCTGGATCGGCCAGCTCCTCGGCGGCCTCCCGGACCCGGACGTCATCCTGACCAACGCCTCGATCTACTGGTTCACCAACACGGCCGCGTCCTCGGCCCGCTTCTACTACGAGAACGCGCGCGAGGAGAAGCCGGCCGAGCCGACCGCGTTCCCGATCGGGCTCGCGTCCTTCGCCTACGACTTCCGGCCGCTCCGCCGCTTCGCCGACCGCGACCACACCGAGATCGTCCACTGGAACGAGTACGACCGGGGCGGGCACTGGGCCGCGCACGACGCCCCCGACCTGCTCATCGACGACATCCGGGCGTTCTTCCACAAGCTGGGCTGAAACGTCGGCTCGCGGTGGACGCGCCGAATCCTAGGGGTGCGGATGGGGCCCGCCGCGGCGGCACCGGGACGTAGGCTCGGAGCCTCCCGCAGGCGGGCGCCCCGCCCGCTCCCGGGCTCCCACGACCGAAGAAACGCGGCGGAAGTGAGACCGTGAACGAATACGTCCTGACGCTGTCCTGCCCCGACCGGCCGGGGATCGTCGCCGCCGTCTCGGGGCTGCTCGCCGCGCGCGGCTGCAACATCGTGGAGAGCCAGCAGTTCGGCGACCGCGAGTCCGACACCTTCTTCATGCGGGTGCAGTTCACCGAGCCCGGCGGCGCGGACCCCGACGGCCTGCGCGGCGCGGTCGCCGCGCTCGCCCCCGACCTCGGCCTGGACTGGCGGCTGCACGACCTCGCCGTCCGCCCGCGCGTGCTGATCCTCGTGTCCAGGAGCGGCCACTGCCTGAACGACCTGCTCTACCGGCAGCGGTCCGGGCTCCTCGACATCGACATCGTGGGCGTCGCCTCCAACCACCCCGACCTGCGCCCGCTCACGCAGTCGTACGGGATCGACTACCACCACCTGCCGGCCGGCCCCGGCGGGAAGGCCGCGCAGGAGGCGGAGATCCTCACGCTGGTCGAGCACTACCGCGCCGACCTGGTCGTCCTCGCCCGGTACATGCAGATCCTCTCGGACGGCTTCTGCGCGAAGCTGCCCGGCTCGATCATCAACATCCACCACTCGTTCCTGCCGAGCTTCAAGGGCGCCCGCCCCTACCACCAGGCGCACGCGCGCGGCGTCAAGGTGATCGGCGCGACCGCGCACTACGTCACCGCCGACCTGGACGAGGGCCCGATCATCGAGCAGGAGGTCGCGCGCGTCGACCACGCCCACAGCCCGGAGCAGCTCGTGGCGGTCGGCCGCGACGTGGAGTGCCTCGCGCTCGCCCGCGCCGTCCGCTGGCACACCGAGCACCGCGTCCTGCTCAACGGCGACCGGACGGTCGTCTTCCGCTGACCCCCGCGGGAAGCCGGCGTTGATCGCGTGAGATGTCGGCATGGCGAGTTTCACATTCCGTGATAATGCCTCACCATGGGTAACGATGTCCGACGTGCCGATGGCTCACGGGGGTGGCTATGGCCGAGACGCTGGTCAGGGACCTGATCCAGGAGAGACAGAGCAGGCAGCTCGCGCGCCGGCTGGCGGGCCGCGAGTTCCGGCCCCGGCGGGCGGTCGCGGGGCTGCTCGCCGCCCTGCTGGTGACCGCGGCGGGCTGGGCCGCCGCGGTCGAGCTGCTGGCGGCGGCGCTCGGCGCGGGCGTGCATCCGCTGCCGGGAGATC
>NZ_CAACUY010000228.1 GCF_900659615.1 Actinomadura fibrosa
TGTCACCGGCAGCCCGAACTTGGTGACCAGCCGGTCGGTGAAGGGCGTGAGGTGCAGGCGCGCGAGCCGCACCGGCTCGGCGCCCCGGCGGACCTCCACCCGCGCGCCCGGCGGCAGGCCGAGCGTGCGCCGCCCGTCGCACCACAGCACGGCCCGCGGCGTGTCGGTCAGCACCTCCACCGCCACCAGCGAGCGTGGCGAGACCACGAGCGGGCGCGAGAACAGCGAGTGCGCACTGATCGGCACGACGAGCATCGCCTCCACCTCCGGCCACACCACCGGTCCCCCGGCGGAGAACGCGTACGCCGTGGAGCCGGTCGGTGTGGCGCACACCACACCGTCGCAGCCCCAGTTCGACAGCGGCCGGCCGTCGATCTCGACGACGACCTCCAGCATCCGCTCCCGCTCGGCCTTCTCGATGCTCGCCTCGTTCAGCGCCCACGTCGTCCCGAGGACCTCGCCGTTGCGGCGCGCGGTGACGTCGACCGTCATGCGCTCCTCGACGTCGTAGCGGCGGGTGACGACCCGGTCGACGGTCTCCGCCAGGTCGTCGCGCTCGGCCTCGGCGAGGAAGCCGACGTGCCCGAGGTTCACCCCGAGCAGCGGCGTGCCCGCGGTCCGGGTGAGGTCGGCGGCGCGCAGCAGCGTCCCGTCCCCGCCGAGGACCATGACGACCTCGGCGTCCTCCGCCGCGGCGGCGGTGCAGGGCATCACGTCGACGCCCGCGCAGCCGATGTCGTCGGCCTCGCCGTCCAGCACGCGGACGGCGATGCCCGCCTCGCTGAGCCGCTCGATGACCAGCTGCGCGCTGCGGACGGCCTCCGGCCGTCCCGTGTGCGCCACGACCAGCACCGACCTCTTGCTCATATCGTGCTCACACTCCACTCCGGCGTACGGCCGCCCACTTCGCGAACGCCCTCTGTACGGCCGCGGGCCCCGTGGCGATCATTGCGGCCCCTCGGCGACGGCCCGCGCCAGGTCGGCCTCGGCCAGTTCCGGGGCGCCCGCGCGCAGCCACAGGAAGTACTCCACGTTGCCGGACGGGCCCGGCAGCGGGCTCGCCACGACACCGCGGACGCCGAGGCCCAGCGTCGCCGCGTGCGCGGCGACACCGCGCACCGCCTCGGCCCGCAGCTCAGGGTCGCGGACGACGCCGCCCGCGCCGACCCGGTCCTTGCCGACCTCGAACTGCGGCTTCACCATCATGGCGTAGTCGGCGTCCGGCGCGACGCACGCGCGGATGGGGCCGAGGACGAGCTTCAGCGAGATGAACGACAGGTCGCCCACCACCACGTCCGGCGGGACGTCGCCGAGCATCCCCGGCTCCAGGTCGCGGATGTTGACCCGCTCCAGGACGGTGACGCGCTCGTCGGTCCTGAGGGACCAGGCGATCTGCCCGTAGCCGACGTCGACCGCGTGCACGTGCGCGGCGCCCGCGCGCAGCAGCACGTCGGTGAACCCGCCGGTGGACGCGCCGGCGTCGAGGCAGCGCCGGCCCCGCACGTCCAGCCCGGAGAACGCCTCCAGCGCGCCCGCGAGCTTGTGCCCGCCGCGCGAGACGTACGCCGGCCCCGCGTCGGCCTCGTCGACCACGATCGCCGCGCCGGTCTCGACCTGTGTCGCCGCCTTCGCCGCCCGCTGCCCGCCGACCCGCACCCGCCCGTCGCCGATGAGCTGCGTGGCCTGCTCCCGCGACCGCGCCAGCCCGCGCCGCACCAGCTCGGCGTCCAACCGCCGCCTGCTCATCGAGCCGCCCCGGACCCGCTCATCGGCCGTTTCCGGGACGGGGCCGCAGGGCGGACGGGAAGGCCGGACGCGGCGCCTGGCCCCCGCCTTGGGCACCCCCCTGGGGCCCGCCCTGAGCCCAGCCGCTCTGGGGCCCGCCCTGGGCAGCGCCTTGAGGCCCGTTCTGGGCCGGGTCGGGTTCGTCCTGGTCGGCGGAGGCGAGCAGTTCCTGGAGCCGCTGGTGCACGTCCTCGAAGATCTCCACGTGGTCGGGGACGGCGCGTCCCGGCAGGTCGGCGAGCCGCGCCACGGCGTCGTCCACGCGCGAATCACCGGTCGGCTCCGGCGCCGGCACCGCCTCCACCCGGAAGACGTCCTCCGCGGCCGACGCGCCCTCGGGAGCCGACGCCTGTCCCGCGACCGACGCGCCTTCGGGAGCCGAGGCCCGTCCCGGGGCCGGGGCGCCTTCGGGAGCCGGTGCGGTCCCGCCCGGCGAGACGCCGGAGGATGCCTCCGCACGGCCCTCGGACCGCTCCGCGGCACCGTGTCCGGGCCGCTCCTCGGCGGGCCGCCCGGCGGCCTCGTCGGACATCACGTTTACCTCCCAGTCGCCCGCGACCGCGCGCTACGAGTCGCTTAGGGCTCAGTCAGAACGCTACCGTCCCAAGACGACATCGTTGTCGAACGAACGGGGAACGGCCTGACCATGGCGAACGAGGAGGAGTGCCGGGCGGCGCTCGACCGGATCGTCGAGCGCCTGGCGGAGGTGGAGCCCGACCGCCTCGCCCGGCACGTCGTCGAGCGGACGATCAGCTGCCGCGTGTCCGACCTCGGCGTGGCCTACCGGACGCGCCTGCACGCGGGCGGCCTGGACCCGTTCGAGCCGGACGGCGACCCGAGGGCGGCGCAGGTCCGGCTCACCGTGGGCAGCGACGACCTGGTCGCGATGGCGCACGACGAGCTCAGCCCGGCCAAGGCGTGGACGGCGGGCCGCCTGAAGATCGAGGCGAGCATCTTCGACCTGCTCCGCCTACGCAAGCTCCTGTGACCGGCGCCCGGCCTGTGACCGGGGGCCGGGGAGCGCGCCGCGCCGCCGAGCCCCCGGAGTGCAGGACACCGCCCCGAGGGGCGGGGGTCAGCGGGCCCGGTAGGCGCGGGGCAGCCGGAAGCCGCGCTCGGCCAGCACGCCGCGGAGCCGGTCCGGGTAGTCGGTGATGAGGCCGTCCACGCCGTCGTCGATGAGCTTGTTCATGGTCGGCTGGTCGTCCACGGTCCAGGGGATCACCTTCAGGCCGAGGCGGTGCGCCTCCGCCACCATCTGCCTGGTGACATAGGGCCGGTAGGAGGGGTCGGTGACCTTGCCGTCCTGCGGGAACCCGTGCACCGGGGAGAACGCCGACGCGCCGAACGACTTGACCGCCTTGAGGGGGTCGCCGCCGAAGTCGTCGATGTCGATGCCGCCGAGCCACGGCGACCTGCCGGGCTGCCCGGTCTGGAGGAAGTCGTAGTTCGTCAGCGCGACCAGCGGCAGCCTCGGCTCGACCTGGCGCATCCGCATCAGCGAGCCCCAGTCGAAGCTCTGGATCGTGACCTGCCGCAGCAGGTGCGCGCGCCGGATCTCCTTGGCCGTGACCTGGACGAACTGCTCGCGCGGCGCCGTCTCGGCGGGCGCGCCCGCCTCCACCTTGGTCTCGACGTTGAGCTTGACGCCGTGGGCCCGGTACCTGCGGACGAGGCCGAACACCTCGCTGAGCAGCGGCATCCTCGCGCCGGGGGCGGCCTTCTGGCCGGGGAAGGCGGGCAGGGGCCGGGAGCCGCAGTCGAGGGTCCGGACCTGCTTGAGCGTCAGCGTGTTGACGTACTTGCCGGTGTAGGGGTACTCGGGGTCGCCCGGTGTGGCGGGTCCCGTCACCTGGCACTTGTTCGGGTCGACCTTGCGGTCGTGGGTGACGACGGCCTGCCCGTCCTCGGTGATCTGCACGTCCAGTTCGAGGGTGCTGACACCGAGTTCGAGGGCGTTCGCGAACGCGGGGAGGGTGCTCTCGACGACGAGGCCGATCCCGCCCCGGTGCGCCTGGAGATCGAACGCGCGGGCGTGCCGTCCGCCCGCCGCGCTCGCGGGCCCGGCGAGCGCCGGCCCGGCGAAGGCGGTCCCGGCGAGGGCCGTCCCCGCGAGGGCCGCCGTGAGGCCGATCGTCCGAGCCGTGCGGTGCCTGACCATGGGTGGTTCCCTTCCGTGTCCGGTGGGACCGCGGACGCGGGCCCGCCGGACACGGTCGAGGGCTGGTGCGACGCCCGGGAGTGCGCCCGATGATCACCAGGAGAACGGTCCGTGTCGCCCGGCCGAACCAGAGCAGCTAGAGGCCCTGTCAGAGGCCTAGGCGCTCCAGGGCCCCGGTGAGCGCCTCCCTGGACGGCGGCGCCTCGTCCTCCCACGCCGCGGACGCCAGGGCCCGCAGCCCGTCGTAGGGGTCGCCGGAGCCGTCGAGCTCCAGCCGGTCGCCGTCGCGGCGGGCCGTCCAGCCGCCGCACCGGTGCGCGCCGCCGTCGCGCTCGGGTTCCGGATGCGCGGAGACGAGGCCGGTCAGGTCGGGCGCGATGTAGCTCGGACGCTGGTTCGGCGGGGCCGCCAGGGCGTCCAGCGGGGTGGTGACGCCGGTGAGGACGAGGAGGCTGTCGGCGCCGCCGTTGTGGGCGCCCTCGATGTCGGTGTCGAGGCGGTCGCCCACCACGAGGGGGCGGCGGGCGCCCGTCCGGCGGATCGACTCCTCGTGCAGGGGGCGCTCGGGCTTGCCGGTGATGACGGGCTCCACGCCCGTCGCCGAGGTGATGACCTTGAGCAGCGCCCCGTTCCCCGGGTGCAGGGGGCCGTTCCCGCCGGGGATGGTCAGGTCGCGGTTGGAGCCCACGAACAGCGCGCCCGCGCTGACGGCCTGGGCGCCCTCGGACAGCAGGTCGTAGGCGATGCCGGGGGCGAACCCCTGGACGACCGCGGCGGGCCGCTCGGACGCGACGGACACCGGCCGCAGCCCCTCCGCCCGCAGCGCGAGCCGCAGGCCCATCCCGCCCACGACGAGGACCTTCGCCCCGGCGGGCAGCCGCTCCGCCAGGAGCCTGGCGGCGGCCTGCGCCGAGGTGACCACGTCGTCCGCGGACGCCGGGACGCCCACGTCGCCGAGCAGCGCCGCCACGGCGGACGGGGTGCGGGAGGCGTTGTTGGTCACGAACGCCAGGCGCTGCCCCGCGGCGCGGGCCTTGGCGAGCGACTCCGCCGCCTCGGGGACGGGACGGCGGCCGACGTACACGACGCCGTCCAGGTCCAGCAGGGCGACGTCGTAGACCTCGCTCAGGGGACGGTCACTGCCCTTCATCGCGCTCCTCGGTACGGGGATGGGGACGGGGGGACGGTTCTCCGGCACAGTCTTGCGGCACAGTCTTGCGGCAGGGTCTTCGGGACGGGGGCGCGGGGGCGGGTCAGCGGCGGGATTCGAGGGTCGCCCTGGCGTGCCGCAGCGCCCGCGCGTAGTCGGGGTTCTCGGGACGCATGGCCGCCGCGAGCGCCAGGTGCTCGACGGCGCCCTCGAAGTCGCCCATGCGGCTCAGCGCGAGGCCGAGGCCGAACCGCGCGTAGTCCTCGGCGGGCTCCTCCTCGACGATGCCGCGGAAGCTGTCGGCGGCCTCGCCGAACATCCGCGCGCCGAACTGCGCGCGGCCGAGCGCCTCGCGGATGCTGTGCGAGCCCGGTTCGGCCTCCGCGGCCCGCGCGAGCAGTTGCAGCGCGGCGGAGGCGCTGCCGGATCTCAGCAGCTCCAGGCCGCGCGTGTACCACTCGTAGACGCCGCCGCCCGGCGCCGCGGGTTCGCCGCCCGGGGCGTCCCCGGGGGAATCGCCGGGCCCTCCCGGTCCTTGAACAGCCACTGTGGACCTCCCCTCGGACTGTGATCGCTACGACGGTACCCGGAGGCCGCGCGGGCGCCCGCCGGTGATTACCATGCCCACAGTGGACGACGACCTCCCCTCCGGGCTCGGACCGGAAGAGTTCAGTGCGCGGATCTTCGGGACGGACGGGCCGCGCGCGGGCGGCGGCCTGGAACTGGCCCCGTTCCGCGGCGTCCGCTTCGTCCCCGAGGTGGTCGGTGACCTGGCCTCGGTCACCACGCCCCCGTACGACCTGATCGACGAGGCCACGGCGTCGCGGCTGCGGGCGAGCGGCGGGCACAACATCGTCCGGCTGAACATGCCCCGCGCGGCGGGCGAGAGCTACGCCCGGGCGGGCGCGCTGCTGCGCCGCTGGCTCGCCGAGGGGGCCCTGGAGGTCGATCCCGAACCGGCCCTGTACGTCTACGAGGCGGCGGACGCGGCGACCGGGACGGTGCTGCAACGCGGGCTGATCGGGGCGCTCGGGCTGCGCGCCGAGGCCGACCGGGTCGTCCTGCCGCACGAGGACGTCTTCCCCGGCCCGGTCCGCGACCGGCTGGCCCTGATGACGGCCGCCCGCGCCAACCTGGAGCCGATCTTCCTCGTGTACGAGGGGGGCGGCGACGCCGCGCGCATCGTCGACGAGGCCGCCGCGGGCGCCCCGCTGGCCGCCTTCCGGACCCCCGACGGCCTCGCCCACCGGCTGTGGCGCGTCACCGACACCGCCCTGCACGCGCGCGTCGCCGCCGACCTGCGCGACCGGCGCGCGCTCATCGCCGACGGCCACCACCGCTACGCCACGTACCGGGCCCTCCAGGCCCGCCACCACGCCGCCGGGGACGGCCCGGGCCCCTGGGACCGCGGCCTGGCCCTCCTCGTGGACTCCACCCGCTACCCGCCGCACCTGGGCGCCATCCACCGCGTCCTGCCCGGGCTGAGCCCCGGCACCGCCGTGGAACGCGCCCGCGCGGTCTTCCACGTCACCGACCTGCCCGACGAGGCCGCCGCGCTGGAGGCGCTCGCCGCGGCGCCCGGCCCGGCGTTCCTCATCGGCGGCGGCGACCGGCCGCACCTGCTGACCCGTCCCGACCCGGCCCGGCTGGAGCGGGCGATGCCGGACGGGCGGTCCACGCGCTGGCGGGGGCTCGACACCGCCGTCCTCGACCACCTGCTCGTCCGCGGCGTCTGGAACGTCCCGGAGGACGAGAACAGCATCGAGGTCGTCCACGACGACCCGTCCGCCGCGATCGCCCGCGCCCGCCGCCGCGGCGGCACCGCGGTCGTCCTGAACCCGCTCCGGGTCGAGGACGTCCTCGCCGTCGCGGGCGAGGGCGAGCGGGTGCCGCGCAAGTCCACCTCGTTCGGCCCGAAGCCGCGCTCGGGCCTCGTCCTGCGGCTGCTCGACGGCGACGACGGGCGCTGACGGGCGCTGAGCGGTGGCCCCCGGCCCCTCCCCGGGTCGATGATCGGTCCATGGACACCACGACCACGGTCACGCCGCTCGGCGGGGACGTCTACGAGATCGACACGCGGATGGCGGGCTACACCGGGATCACGGCCGGCTACCTCATCCTGTCCGACCGGCCCTGCCTGGTGGAGCCCGGGACGTCCGGATCGGCGCCGGTGGTGCGGCGGGCGCTGACCGAGCTCGGCGTCGGGCCGGCCGACCTGGCGAGCGTGGTCGTGACCCACATCCACCTCGACCACGCGGGCGGCGTCGGCGACATCGCGGGGATGTACCCGCGGGCGGAGGTCGTCGTCCACGAGAAGGGCGCCCGGCACCTCGCGTCCCCGGAGCGGCTCATGCGCAGCGCCCGGATGGTGTACGGCGACAGCCTCGACGTCCTGTTCGGGGAGCTGAAGCCCACGGACGCGGCCCGGATCCGCGCCGTCGACGACACCGGCGTGGTCGACCTCGGCGGCGGGCGCCGCCTCGAAGCCCACTACTCCCCCGGGCACGCGAAGCACCACGTCGGGCTGATGGACTCCGGGACGGGCGACCTGTACGTCGGCGACGCGGCGGGGATCTACATCCCCGAGACCGCCGACGTCCGCCCGGCGACGCCGCCCCCGGACTTCGACCTCGACACGGCCCTGAAGTCGCTCGGCACGTTCCGGTCGCTCGGGCCGCAGCGGCTGCTGTTCGCGCACTACGGCCCGGTCGCGGAGGTGGACGACACGCTGGAGCGGTCCGCGGAGGAGCTGCGCGTCTGGGTGGACGCGGTCCGGGACGCCAGGGACCGGGACCTCGACCTCGACCACGCCGTCGCGATGGTCGCCGAGCGCACCCGCGACCGCTACGCCGTCACCCGCGACGGCGCCGACCCCGACCTCGCCGCCAAGTACGAGGTGCTCAACGGCGTCGAGAGCAACGTCGCCGGGATCATGCACGCCCTCGGCCGGCACGCCTGAACCGCCTCCCGGCGGCCCTACCGCGTGGTGAACGCGCCGCCGTTGACGTGGATGGTCTGGCCGGTGATGTGCCGGGCGCCGTCCGACGCCAGGAAGTGCGCCGTCGCGGCGACGTCCTCGACGGTCCCGGCGCGCTTGTCGTGCGTCTCCTCGACGAGCGCGCCGTGCCGCTCGTCGGTCATCCCGCCCTGGAAGAAGGCGGTGCCGGCGATGTAGCCCGCCGCGATCACGTTGCTGCTGACGCCCCGGGGACCGAGCTCGGCCGACAGCGAGGCGTTCCAGGCGGCCAGCGCGGCCTTGGACGCGCCGTAGGAGCCGCCCCTGCGCTCGGCGCCGATCGAGCCGATGCTGATCACCGAGCCGCCCGGGGCCAGCCGGTCGCGGACCGACGCCGTGGTCAGGACCGCGCTGAGCAGGTTCTGCGCCAGGCTGGCGTGCCACTCGGCGAGCACCGCGTCCAGATCCGCCCCCTCGCCGGCCAGCGGCGGCAGCCCGCCGGCCGCGTTGACCAGGACGTCGACCCGCGAGAACCGGGCGGCGAGCCCGGCGACCTGGCCGGGGTCGGTCGCGTCGCAGACCACGCCCTCCACTCCTTCCTCCTTCGCGGCCGATGCGACGGTGTCCGCATGGCGTCCGGTGATGACGACGTCCGCCTGGTCGGCGGCGAACCGCGCGGCGATGGCGCGTCCGATGCCGCTGCTGCCTCCGGTCACGAGCACGGTGCGGGCCAACGTTCCTCCTCCGAAGCTGCTACGTTTAGACCTAAACATAACGGACGACGACGAGGGACCGCACCGTGACCGACGCCATACCCGTCTCCGGGGAGGCCGCGCCGCCCTACCCCGCCGCCGAGATCGCCGCGGCCTGGCGGCGGGAGCGCCCCGGCACCCCGACCGGGTCCATCGAGATCGTCACGCCCATCTGGTGGCTGGCGAAGCTGTTCGCCGCCGACCGCGGCCGCGTGCTGCGCGAGGCGGGGATCGACGCCGCCACCCTGGACCTGCTGTCGGTCGTCCGCCGCTCCGGCCCGCCCTACGCCCTCACCACCCGCGAAATCACCCGCCGGACGATGCTGACCGCCGGAGCGATCTCCCAGCGCATCGCCCGGGCCGAACGGGACGGCCTCGTCCGGCGCGCCCCGGGAACCACCGGCCGCCGGACCGTCCTCGTCTCCCTCACGGACGAGGGCCACGCCCTCATCGAGCGCTCCGTCGACGCCGTCCTCGGCCGCGAGGCCGCACTCGTCAGCGACCTGACGGCGGACGAACGCGAGACCCTCATCGGCCTCCTGGACAAGCTCATGGCCGACGTCCGCCGCCGCACCGCCGAGCCCGGAACCTGAAGGCGCTGGGCCCGTCCGCGGCTCAGTGCCGGAAGGGACCCGTGACCTCGAACGTGTATCCGTCGGTCCCCGCGGCGAACCCGCTCTTCCCCCGCTGGGACGAGAAGTACAGCCGGGTGCCGTCCGGGCTGAACGCCGGACCCGTGATCTCCGAGCCGTCATGGCCCACCACCCGAAGGAACGGCGCGACGACACCGTCCGGCGTGATGAGGTTGATCTCCATGTTCCCGCCGTCCTCGGCGATGTACAGATCGCCCGAGGACGCACCGGTCACGTTGTCCACGCCCCGCAGCGGCGGCTCGCCCCCGGTCACCAGGTCGTCGTCGTACGCCAGGTCGAGCCGCTCCGCGGACGCCCCGTACGCCCACACCCGGTTGTCGCCCTTCGTCGTGAAGTAGCAGACACCGCCGGTGTAGTAGCAGCCCTCACCGCCGTTGAACCGCATGGCGCCCGCCACCTGCTGCCGGGTCGGGGTCGTCCAGATCTGCGGATTCGGCACCCGCGCCCAGCTGACCGGCCCCGTCCCGGACCCGACCAGCACCTCCAGCGTCCCCGCCGACAGATCCCCCCACGTCTGCGGACGGAACCGGTAGAAGCAGCCGTCCGGCTGGTCCTCGGTGAGATAGACGACCTTCCGGACGGGGTCCGCCCCCGCCGCCTCGTGCTTGAAGCGCCCCATCGCGGGCCTGGGCGTCGCGGACCTCTCCCCACGCGGATCCGTCTCGTACACCAGCCCGTAGTCGTGCTCCTCGCACGACAGCCACGTCCCCCACGGAGTCGCGCCACCCGCGCAGTTCAGCGTCGTGCCGTTCAGGATCCGGTACGCGGACACCACCTTCCCGGACGCGTCGAACCGCACCGCGGAGACCCCGCCGACGAGCGGGACCTCCGAGTTGCTCACGTAGATCCAGCCGTCCCCGTCAGCGAAGCACGCCCCGCCGTCCGGCGCCGGATGCCACGTGTACCGCGTCCCCTCCACCCGCTGGAGCGAACGCGCCACGACCCGTCCGGTGAAACCCTTCGGCAGTTGCAGGCCGTTCGCGTCCGCGGCCAGCGGCGCACCGTACGGGCCGGGCCCCGGCTGCGCGGGACCGGCCGCGAACGCGTGCTGCCACACGGCCCCGGAGAACGCGGTGGTGCCGCCGGCGACGGCCGTGGCGCGCAGGAAGGTACGGCGGTTCAGGGGCATGACGCTCCTCACGGACTCCAGTCGGGATCGCGATGGAGTCGATCACCGCCGGACGGATCCAGCGGCCCCCGAACGGCACGATCCCGTGAATATCCGGTGAAAACGCCCTACCCGTCAACCCCGCGCGTCAGCGGGCCGCAGGCGGCTCCCCGCCCTCCCCCGCACCGTCGTCCGCGTCCTGCGTGCCCGCGTCCTGCTTGGGCTCCAGGAACACCGCAGGCGCCTCCGGCGCGTCCTCGGACGCCTCCTCCGCCGGAACCTGCAAGATCCCGGGATCGGCCGGCTTGAACTCGATGGCCGTAGCCGCAACGATCTCCGGCACCCCACCATCGTCAGCACCCGCCCGACCAGCACCCTGCCCACGGGCAGTCGCACTCTCGGCGGTCGCGCCGTTGTCGCCCGCGTCCCCGGCGGCCACGCCGTCTGCGACCGCGCCCTCGGCAGTGGCGTCGGCGCGGGCCGTGTCACCAACGACCGGCGCGCCAGCGCCAGGCCCACTACCACCCACATCCTCGACACCCACGCCCTCAGCAGCGGCGCCTTCGGAAGCGGTGCCCGCGGCAGCGCTGCTATCGGCGGCGGCACCACCAGCACCCGCACGCTCGGCAGTCAAGCCATCAGAGTCCAGCCCACCAGCGTCCGCACCCTCGGCACCCGCGCCCTCGGCGGCGGTACCGCCAGCACCCCCACCACCGGCAATCGTGCCGTCAGCGTTCAAACCACCGGCGTCAGCGCCCTCGGCACTCGCGCCCTCGGAAGCGGTGCCCTCGGAAGCGGTGCCCTCAGCAGCGGTACCGCCAGCACCCCCACCTCCGGCAGTCGTGCCGTCAGCGTTCAGGCCACCGGCTTCAGCACCCTGCCCACCGGCAGGCGTGCCCTCGACGTGCGTGCCTTCGTCGAGCGCGGCCTCGGCGTTCCGATCTTCGGCTCCGGCCGCATCGCTTGCAGAGGCACCCGACGCGACATCCACGGCTTCGGCGGCCTCGACGGCGCGACCATCCGACGCTGCGCCCGCACCCTCGCTCTCATACGCGTCGCCGGGTCCGGATTCGGCCGCTTCGAGTTCGCCGACCGCCTCCGGCGGCTGCTTCACGCCCGCGCCGAGTTCCTCGTGCCCGTCCGCCAAGGCCGCGAGGTCGCCTTCACCGTCGGTCGCGTCCCCGGAGTCCGTCGCCTGCTCAGTGGAGCCCTCGGCGACGATCTCGTCTTCCTCCTCCTCGGTGTCGAGGATGTGGAGGCCCTCCAGCTCGGCGTAGCGCTCGGCGGCGTCGGTCTCGCCGTCGCGGTCGGCGGCGGCGGCCCGCGCGAACCAGTCGGACGCCTCGTCCTCCCGCCCGGCCTCGACCAGTGCGTCCGCGTACGCGTAGAAGAGCCGCGCCGACCACGGCCGCAGCCGCCGGTCCCGCAGCTCCGGGATCTGGAGCGTCACCACGGCGGCGTCGTACTGCCCGAGGTCGCGGCGCACGCCCGACTCCACGATGCGCAGCTCGACGCGGCCCATCGGGTCGAGCCGCTCGGCCTCGGGCGACTTCACCAGGTCCAGAGCACGTTCGGGACGCCCTAGCCCGCGCTCGCAGTCGGCCATCACCGGGAGGTAGGAGTCGTCTCCCGCGCTGAGACGGCGGGCCGCCCGCAGTTCGGCGAGCGCCTCCGCCCATTCACCCGCGCGGTAGGCGGCGAGCCCGGCGGCCTCGCGCACCACGCCCACGCGCGACGCGAGCCGGCGCGCGGCTCGCGCGTGCTTGTACGCCCGTTCGGGCTCCTCCTCGGCGAGCTGCCCGGCCATCACCAGGTGACGTGCCACGCGGCCCGCGAGGTCCTTCGGCAGCGTCCGCAGTTCCGTGCGCACGTCCGCGTCGAGCTCCTCGCCCGTCACCTCGTCCGGCAGGATCGGGTCATCGTGCTTCGGCGCCGGGCGCTCCGCCTCGGTGTCCCGGCCACGCCGGTCGCCACGGTCGCGCGGGGGGCCGTACGAACGCCCGCCTCCGTCCTGAGGACGCCGCGGACCGCGCCCGGCGAACGGCTTGTCGCGGTCTCCGGGACGTCCCTCTCGCCTGCCCTCGAAACGGCGTCCACCGGAGGACCGCTGCTCCTGCCCGAACTTCCCTGGCCTCCGCTCGTCGCGCCCACGGCGCTCGTCACGGTCCTGGTATCGGCGGTCCTGCGAGCGGCCGTCCTGCGGTCGGCCCTCGAAACGCCGCTCGCCCTGGCCGCCACCTTGACCACCGCGCGGGGGGCCGCCGAAGCGACCGCCCTCACGCCGCTCACCACTCTGCGCACCGCGCGGCCCACCGGGTCGCCCGCCGTCACGGCGCTGGCCGCCCTGACCACCGCGCGGACCACCGAAGCCGCCGCCACGACGTTCGCCGCCCTGCTCGGTACGCGGGCCACCGAACCGGCCGCCACCGCTCTGGCCACCGCGCGGCCCGCCAGGCCGTCCGCCCTCTCGACGTTCGCCACCTTGACCACCGCGCGGCGGGCCGCCAAAGCGCCCACCTTCACGTCGTTCGCCACCTTGACCACCGCGCGGCGGGCCGCCAAAGCGCCCACCCTCACGTCGCTCGCCGCCCTGACCACCGCGCGGCCCCGCGAACCGGCCGCCTTCACGCCGCTCGCCGCCCTGGCCGCCGCGCGGGCCCGCGGCAAATCGGCCGCCCTCGCGTCGTTCACCGCCTTGGCCGCCGCGCGGACCACCGAATCGGTTCTCGCGACGTTCGTCGGAACGCCCTTCACCGGTCCGGCGGTCGTCGGAACGCTTGAACGGACGGTTGGGCCGGCGGTCGTCACGCTGCCCGCGCGGGGCCTCCCGGTCCTTCCAGCCGCCACCGGACGGACGACCACGACCGCCCTCCGACGCGCCACCGCGAGACGCGGCTCCGCGAGGGCCGCCGCTCTTCCGAGCGCCCGGCCCCCCGGGCCCTCCGCGAGCGTTGCCCCCTCGGCGAGGCGGCGTGTTACGCCCTCCGCCATTGCCTCGCCGCTCGCGGTTGTCGTCGCTTCGGCCGTCCTCTTCCGCGCTCATCACGTCCGTCACTGTTCTTGATGGTGGTTCGGTGGACTCTTGCAGCCTACTTGGGCAGGTCCTACACATGCGTCGAGGGCCGCCCCGACATTCAGGGGCGACCCTCGATCAGAATAAGTCCGGCGGTGTCCTACTCTCCCACACAGTCTCCCGTGCAGTACCATCGGCGCTGAGAGGCTTAACTTCCGGGTTCGGGATGGGACCGGGTGTTTCCC
>NZ_CAACUY010000229.1 GCF_900659615.1 Actinomadura fibrosa
CGCCGACCGCCACCGCGCGGGCCGCCGCCGCGCCGCCGGCCGGGCGCCGGGCCCGGTGCCGCGACCGGCGTCCGGGGTGTTCCCGGCCCAGGTTATCGGGACCGGGGCGCCGTTCGCCGGATCATGCGCCGCGCAGGACGGAGCGGATGCGCGCGAGGACCTCGGTGAAGCGGGACTCGGCGCCGTGCCGGGTCGGGCGGTAGTACTCGCGGCCGTCGACGGCGTCGGGGGCGTACTGCTGTCGGACGACCCCGCCGGGGTGGTCGTGGGCGTACTTGTAGCCCTTGCCGTGCCCGATCTTCGCCGCGCCCTTGTAGTGGGCGTCGCGCAGGTGCCCGGGGACGGGCCCGGCGAGGCCCTTGCGGACGTCGCCGAGCGCCCCGTCCACGGCCATGATCACGGCGTTGGACTTCGGCGCGAGGGACAGGTGGATCACCGCCTGGGCGAGGTTGATGCGCGCCTCGGGCAGCCCCACGAACTCCACCGCCTGGGCCGCGGCGACCGCGGTCTGGAGGGCGGTGGGGTCGGCCATCCCGACGTCCTCGCTGGCGTGCACGATCAGCCGCCGGGCGATGAACCGCGCGTCCTCCCCGGCCTCGATCATGCGGGCGAGGTAGTGCAGCGCGGCGTCGACGTCGCTGCCGCGGATGCTCTTGATGAACGCGCTGATGACGTCGTAGTGCTGGTCGCCCTCGCGGTCGTAGCGGACGGCGGCGCGGTCGACGGCCTTCTCCAGCACGTCCGCGTCGATGACGGCGCCGTCGTCGACGACCAGCGCGGCCGCCTCCAGGTAGGTGAGCGTGCGGCGGGCGTCGCCGCCGGCGAGCCGGATCAGGTGGTCCTCGGCGGCGGGGTCGAGCCGGACCCGGCCGCCGAGCCCGCGCTCGTCCGCCAGCGCCCGGCGGACCACCTCGCGCAGGTCGTCCTCACCGAGGGGCTCCAGCGTGAGCAGCAGCGAGCGGGACAGCAGCGGGCTGATGACGGAGAAGAACGGGTTCTCGGTGGTCGCGCCGATGAACGAGACCCAGCGGTTCTCCACGGCGGGGAGCAGGGCGTCCTGCTGGGCCTTGTTGAACCGGTGGACCTCGTCGACGAACAGGACGGTCTGCCGGCCGGTCATGCCGAGCTCGCGGCGGGCCAGGTCGATCTCGGCGCGGACCCGCTTGACCCCGTCGCTGACCGCGGAGATCTCCACGAACCGGCGGGACGTCACATGGCTGACCACCGTGGCGAGCGTGGTCTTGCCGGTGCCGGGCGGGCCCCACAGCACCAGCGACATCGGCACGTCGCGGTCGACGAGCTGCCGGATCGGGGTGCCGGGGCCGAGCAGATGGGCCTGCCCGACCACCTCGTCGAGCGCGCGCGGGCGCATCCGGACGGCGAGGGGCTGCTCGGCGCCGCTCCCGCCCCGGCCGGCGGGTCCGGCGGCCCGCCCGCCGGTGGACGGCGAGGGGCCGGCCGCGGACGGTGCCGCGGCCTCCTCCGCCGGATCGTCGAACAGGCCCTCCGGCTGGCCCGGTTCCGCCCTGCTGGTCACGCTCCGACACTATCTCGCCGCTCGGACGTTCCCGCCCGCACCGGCTCCCCGTCCCGCAGGGACTGGACGGCGGACGTCAGCCACAGCGCCGCCACTACGAGCGAGCACCCGACGATGCCGTCCATCCAGTAGTGGTTGGCCGTCAGCACCACGACCAGCAAGGTGATCACGGGATGCGCGGCGATCAGGTAGCGCCACCGGGTCCGCCCGTACCGGATCACGCCCCAGGCGACCAGCAGGGCCCAGCCGACGTGCAGGGACGGCATCGCGGCGAACTGGTTCGTCATGCCCTCCCCCGGGTCGGACGCGTACGCGCTCGGCCCGTAGACGTTCATCAGGTCCACGAGGCCGTGGCCGGGCAGCATCCGCGGCGGCGCCAGCGGATACGCGAAGTGCAGGGCCAGCGCGGCGGCCGCCGACAGCACGATCGCCGCGCGGACCCGCGGCCAGCCCCGGCGCCGCCAGAAGTAGACCCAGATCATGAACGCGGTGATCGCCGGGAAGTGCACCCGGACGTAGTACTGGTTCGCGACCCGGACCCAGCCGTCCCAGCGCAGCGCGGCCTTCTGCAGCTCCGCCTCGTCGGGCAGGCGCAGCGTCCGCTCGGCGTCCCACAGCCAGCGGGCGTGCGCGAACGCCTCGGACGGGCGCCCGTCGGCGAGGTGCCGCCCGTACTCGTAGGCGGCCAGCACCGCGACCATCAGCACCACCTGCGCGATGGCGGCCAGTACCGCGCCGCCGACACGCCTGCCGTCCCGCAGCGTCGCTCCCTCACTCACTGATCGCCCCATGTCGTTCATCATCTAGCTACCCGGCGGTCCGCGCGTGATACGTGAGGAGGGTTCCGGGCTCCCCCGCAGGTGCGAGGACCGGGAACCCCGGGCGCGGTAGCCGCGTTGGAACCGCGCGGAAGTTGAAATCAGTACTATTCGGGGGAAGAACCCCTTCGATCGGAGTGAACGTGTCCGGTACGGACCCGCGCCGGCGGCACGGCCCGACGGGCCTGCTCGTCGCGCTGTTCGTCGCGGCCGGGCTCGTCTTCAGCTACGGCCTGGGGCACGTCCCGCAGGCGCGCCTGTGCACCGAGCACGCCGTCCGGGCGCCCGCCGCGGCGGTGGCGGCGCTCCACCAGCGGACGCCCGGCGCCGCGACGCCCTCGGCGGGCGGTCCCGCCGCGCACGGCTCCCCGGGGCACGGGTCTGCGGCGCACGAGTCTGCGGCCCCGTCGGCGCACGGCCTGTCGGCGCCCTCGGCTAGCGGGTCGGCGGGATCCTCGCTGGGCGCGCCCGTGAAGCCGCCGCACGGGCCGTCCCACGCCTGCCTGTGCCTGGCCGTCCTCTTCGCGCTCCTCCTGCTCGGCCTGCTGGCGGGCGGTGCCGGACGTGCCGTCCGCCGCCTGCCCGCCCGCTCCGGCTGGACGCTCGTCCCGCCGTCCGGCGGCACGGCCTCCTTCGCCCCGCCGCCCCTCCTCCAGGTCCTCCGGCTGTGACGGACCGGCCGTAAGGCCGTCCTGGCAGCACCTCCGTATCCGCCCTCTGCCGCGGTACGGCGCTGCCTCCGTCCCCTCACACCCACCCGGAACGACCTTCGGAGGACCGCTCGCATGTCCAAGAGCGCCCGCAACAAGAACGCACGCAAGCAGAAGAACGTCCTGACCAAGCGCGAGGTCCCGTGGGGCGGCATCGCCTTCTTCACCGTGATCGGCCTGGTCGCGGTCGTCGGGATCACCTACGCCTTCTTCCAGTCCCGGTCGTCCGCCTCCTCGGCGGCCATCGCGGGCCTGGTCGAGAAGGACGGGCTGAGCCGCGACCACACGACGAGCGCCGTCACCTACGCCACCAGCCCGCCGATGGGCGGGAACCACGACCCCGTGTGGCAGAACTGCGACGCGCACGTCTACGACCGGCCGCTGCGCAACGAGAACGCCGTCCACGCCCTGGAGCACGGCGCCGTGTGGATCACCTACCGGCCGGACCTCGCCGCCGCCCAGGTCGACCGGCTCAAGGCCAAGGTCGCCGCGACCGACTACTCGTTCATGAGCCCGTACCCGGCGCTGGACGCCCCGGTCGTCCTCACCGCGTGGGGGAGGCAGCTCAAGCTCCAGGACGCCTCGGACCAGCGGGTCGACGCGTTCCTGCGCGCCTTCGTGAAGGGCCCGCAGACGCCGGAGCCGGGAGCCGCCTGCGACGGCGCCAAGGACACCCCGTGAGCGCTGGCGCGCCCGGGGCGCGGGGACGGCGCGCCACCGTCGTCCTCGCGCTCCTCGTCCTGCTCGCCGCCGCGGCGGTGGTCGCCGTGCACGCCTCCCGCTCGGGCCGGCCGGGCGACGACGGGCCCGAGGCCGGGTTCGCGCGCGACATGAGCGCCCACCACGCCCAGGCCGTGCGGATGTCGTTCGCCGTCCGGGACGCCACGGACGACCCGGCGGTGCGGCTGCTCGCCTACGACATCATCAACACCCAGTCCGCGCAGATCGGCATGATGACCGCCTGGCTGGACGAGTGGGGCCTGCCCAAGACCGACCCCGCCGGGCCGATGCGCTGGATGGCCGGGCACGCCGGGCACGGCGCCGCGTCCCCGGTGCCCACGCCCGGGACCGCCGCGATGCCGGGGATGGCGACCCGGGAGCAGCTCGACGAGCTGGAGAAGGCCCGCGGCCGCGCCGCCGAGGTCCTGTTCCTGCGCCTGATGATCGCCCACCACCGCGGCGGGGTCGCGATGGCGGAGGCCGTCCTGGCCCGCACCGGCCACGACCGCGTGCGGCGCCTCGCCCGCGCGATCGTGGACGGGCAGCAGGCGGAGATCACGCTGATGAACGGGATGCTCGGGGAGCGCGGGAGCGGCGCGGTGTGAGGCGGGCGGCGGCCGTCCCGGGGTCCGGAGCCGGCGATCGGGCTCCGGACCCGCCGGTCGGGTCGCGGCCCGCCCGAACCGCCGCGGTCAAGGGTTCGGTACGACCTTCGCGGTGGCGCTTGACAGCGCTGCCCGATCGCGGGTCACTGACCACCATGGCTCGAAACCTCAACGGCTACCAGCGGGCGCTCGACCTGTTCGAGCGGGTCGTGGCCGGCGTGCCCCGGGACGGCTGGGACGCGCCCTCGCCCTGCGCGGGCTGGACGGCGCGGGACGTCGCCGGCCACGTCACCGGCGGCCAGCACGCGGTCCGCGCGCTGGCGACCGGGCGGCCCGCGCCGGAGGTCGGCGAGGACCCGGCGCGCTTCGTCCCCGGGGACGTCGCGACGGCCTGGCGCGCCGCCCGCAAGGAGTGCGCGGCCGCCCTCACCGCGGACGCGCTGGAGCGTCCGATCCCCCTGGGCCAGCTCGGCGACCTGCCGCTCGGCGACTACCTGGAGGCCTACGTCCTGGAGCCGCTGGTGCACACCTGGGACCTGGCCGTGGCCACAGGCCAGCCGTCCCGGCTCGACCGCGACCTCGTCCACCACGCGTTCGCGACCGCCCACGTGATCGCCGCCCCGATGCGCGAGGACGGCCGCCTCGGCCCGGCGCTCCCCGCCCCCCGAGGCGCCGACGAGCAGACCCGCCTCCTGGCCTTCCTGGGAAGAGCGGTATGACCTACGTTGCCCTCGGCGCCGTTCCGGTGGAACTACGAGAACTCCGCCAAGGTGCGCTCTGCCTCTTCCAGCCACGCGCGGCGGGCGTTGAGGGCTTCCTCGGCGTCGCGGACGTCCTTGTCGCGGCCGGTGCCGCGGGCCTTCTCCAGGCGCTTCTCCAGCTGCTCGATGGAGCTGCGGAGCTGGTTCACCGTCGCCTCGGCGCGGGCGCGCGCCTCGGGGTTGGTGCGCCGCCACTCGTTCTCCTCGGCGGACCGGACGGCCTCCTCGATCTTGCGGAGCCGGCCTTCGAGGCGGTCGCGCTGGTCGCGCGGGACCATGCCGGCGGCCTCCCAGCGCTCCTGGATCGCGCGCAGCGCCTGCCGGGCCTGCCGGACGTCGCGGACGGGCAGCAGCCGCTCCGCCTCGACGAGGATCTTCTCCTTCTCCTCGGCGTGCTCGCGGAACTCGGCGTCCCGTTCGGCGAACGCGGCGCTGCGGGCCTGGAAGAAGGTGTCCTGGGCGCCCTTGAAGCGGGCCCACAGGTCCTCCTCGACGTCGCGCGCGGCACGGCCCGCCATCTTCCAGCGGCGCATCAGGTCGCGGTAGGCGGCGGCGGTGTCGCTCCAGTCGGTCGACCCCGACATCGACTCGGCCTCGGCGACGAGGCGCTCCTTCTCGCGCCGGGCCTCCTCGCGCTGGTCGTCCAGGGTGGCGAAGTAGACCTTGCGGCGCTTGGTGAAGGCGTTGCGGGCGGCCGACAGGCGCTTCCACAGCGCGGTCTCGGTGGGCCGGTCGATGCGGTCGGCGGCCTTCCACTCCTCGACGAGCTGGCGCAGCCGCTCGCCGCCGTTCTTCCAGTGCGTCTCCTCGACGGCGATCCGCTCCGCCTCGGCGACGATGCGCTCCTTGACCTCGCGGGCCACGTGCCGGTGCTGCTCGCGCTGGGCCTTGACCTCCTCGCGGCGCCGCCCGACCTGCTCGGTCAGCCCGTCCAGGCGGCGGGCGAGCGCCTCCAGGTCGCCGACGGCGTGCGCGTCGGTCACGGCCTCGCGCAGCCGCTGGATGCTCTGCTGGGCCTGGGCCGGCTGGAGGTCGGTGGTGCGGACCCGCTGCTCCAGCAGGCCGATCTCGGTGACCAGCGCGTCGTACTTGCGCTTGAAGTAGGCCAGGGCCTCCTCTGGCGCCCCGGCCTGCCAGGACCCCACGACGCGTTCGCCGTCCGACGTCCGCACGTAGACGGTGCCGTCCTCGTCCACCCGGCCCCAGGGATCGGTAGCGCTGGACACCCTTGCCTCCTGAATCGCAGGTCCGGTCGTGCTCACAGCCGCCGGACCCTCCACACCTTAGTATCCCGTCGCCCTATGTCCCGGCGATCGCGACGTCCTGAATCGTGACCTTCTTCTTCGGCTTGCCGTCTCCCTTGGGATCCGATCCCGCTTTGGCGATCTTCTCGAGCACGTCCATACCCTTGGTGATTTTCCCGAACACGGTGTAGTCGGGCTGGAGCTGCGAATCGGCGTACACCATGAAGAACTGGCTGCCGTTGGTGTCGGGGCCGGAGTTCGCCATCGCCAGCGTGCCCTTGAGGTACTTGGCCCCGGCGGTGTTCTCATTGTCGAACTGGTACCCCGGTCCGCCCATTCCGGTGCCCTTGGGGTCGCCGCACTGGAGGACATTGAGGCCGCCACTGGTCAACCGGTGGCACGGGGTGTTGTCGAAGAAATTCTTCTTCGCCAGGAACGCCATCGAGTTGACGGTGCAGGGCGCCTTCTCGGCGTCCAGCGACATCACGACGTCGCCCTCGTTCGTCTTCACCGTCGCCTGCACCATGCCGGAGTAGGCGGGCTTCTTCGGCGGGGTCCCGAGTCCCTTCGGCGCACCCTCGGCCTGCGCGGGCGTGTACCCGCACTTCAGGGCCTCGTCCTTGGTCATGACCATGGCGGTGGCGGTGCCGCCGCCGGCGATGACCACGACCCCGGCGACCGAGCCTATGATCTTGAGGCGGCGGGACCGGGCCGCCTCCGCCCGCAGCCGCTCCTGCTGCCGCTCGTAGCGTTGCCGTGCGAGCTGCTTCTTGCGGTCCTTCCCCGCCACGTGCCTGCCTCTCCGCTGTGATCAGGTGAACGTGCAGCGCATAGTAGCGGTACCGGCAAGCGGACGCGCCGCACGCTGAACGAACCTGGAGGAACACCGTTCCGCCGCCGCCCCGGCCCCGCGGCGGGGGCGACACGGCGATCGGCCATCTCGTTCGCGGTGGCCGCGGCCGCGCCGGTACCCTCGGACAGGCCCACCGCATCGGTTCTAAGGAAGGACGACCGTGCTCGTCGCCGGGTTCCCCGCTGGATCGTTCGCCGCGAACTGCTACGTCGTGGCGCCGGCCGCGGGCGAGGAATGCGTGATCATCGACCCGGGCCAGGACGCCGAGGCCGGGATCGAGGAGATCCTCCGCGAGCACCGGCTGAAGCCGGTCGCGGTGCTGCTCACGCACGGCCATCTGGACCACGTCTGGTCGGTGGCCCCGGTCTGCGGCGCGAAGGACGTCCCGGCCTACATCCATCCGGACGACCGCGACCTGCTCACCGATCCGGCCAAGGGGCTGTCCCTCGGCGCCGGGCAGCAGCTCTTCGGCGGCCTGGAGCTCAGCGAGCCGGACGACGTGCTGGAGCTCGCGGACGGCGCCGCCCTGGAGCTCGCGGGGCTCAGCCTCACCGTCGACCACGCGCCCGGCCACACGCCCGGGTCGGTCACGTTCCGGACCCCGGCGACGGCGGAGCTGCCGGACGTGATGTTCACCGGCGACCTGCTGTTCGCCGGGTCCATCGGGCGCACCGACCTGCCGGGCGGGTCCTACGAGGAGATCCTGGCGAGCCTGGCGCGGGTGTGCCTCTCCCGGCCCGACGAGACCACCGTCCTGCCCGGCCACGGGCCGCAGACCACAATCGGCCGCGAGCGCGCGACCAACCCGTTCCTCTCCGAGCTGTCGCCGGAGGGCGCGGCGGGTTCCCCCGCCCGTCCGGGCGGCCTGCCCGCGGACGGGCCCACCAAGGGATTCTGAGCCAGAGAGACCATGAGTTCGAGCTTCCAGGCCCCCAAGGGGGTCAGTGAATACGTTCCGCCGCGCGCGGACCTCTTCTCCGCCATCCGCGAGGCGTTCGCCGAGCAGGCCAGGCTGGCCGGGTACGGCTACCTGGAGCTGGCGGTCTTCGAGGACACGAACCTGTTCCGGCGGGGCGTCGGGGAGTCCACCGACGTGGTGTCCAAGGAGATGTACACCTTCGAGGACCGCGGCGGCCGGTCGCTGACGCTGCGGCCGGAGTTCACCGCGTCGGTGCTGCGGGCCGTCCTGGAGCACAACCTCCACAAGCAGGGCGCCCTGCCGGTGAAGGTGTGGACGACCGGGCCGGCGTTCCGCGCCGAGCGCCCCCAGCAGGGCCGGTACCGGCAGTTCTACCAGCTCGACCTGGAGGCGATCGGCAGCGAGGACCCGCAGGTCGACGCCGAGACGATCGCGATCGCGGCGGAGTGGTACCGCTCGCTCGGGCTGACCCGGGTGCGGCTGCTGCTGAACTCGCTCGGCTGCAAGGAGTGCCGCCCGGCGTACCGGGCGCTGCTCCAGGACTTCCTGCGCGGCCTGGACCTGGACGAGGCGACCCGCGCCCGCATCGAGATCAACCCGCTGCGGGTGCTGGACGACAAGCGCCCGCAGGTCCGCGCGCAGCTCGACGGCGCGCCGCTGATGGCCGACCACCTGTGCCCGGCCTGCAAGGCCTACCACGACCGGGTCCGGGAGCTGCTGGCCGACCTCGGGATCGCGTGGGAGGACGCCCCTCGGCTCGTCCGCGGCCTCGACTACTACACGCGCACCACCTACGAGTTCGACCACCCGCTGCTCGGCGCGCAGTCCGGCATCGGCGGCGGCGGCCGCTACGACGGGCTGTCGGAGGACATCGGCGGCCCGCCGCTGCCCGGCATCGGCTTCGGGCTCGGCCTGGACCGCACGGTCCTCGCCCTGGAGGCCGAAGGGGCCTCCTTCGCGGCCAAGCCGCGCTGCGAGGTGTTCGGGGTCCCGCTGGGCGAGGCCGCGGAGCGGCGGCTGTTCGCGCTCGTCGCCGAGCTGCGGCGCGCGGGGGTCGCGGCCGACCTCGCCTTCGGCGGCAAGAAGCTGAAGGGCGCGATGAAGGACGCCGACCGGTCCGGCGCCCGGTACGCCCTCATCCTCGGTGAGCGAGATATCGCGGACGGCGTCGCCCAGGTCAAGGACCTGGCCGCGGGCGACCAGAGCGCCGTCCCCCTCACCGACATCACCTCGACGCTGAAGGAAAGGCTGTCACGATGATCCGCTCGCACGAGGCGGGGACGCTCCGCAGGGAGCACGCCGGCCGGCAGGTGACGCTGGCCGGCTGGGTGGGCCGCCGCCGGGACCACGGCGGCGTCACCTTCATCGACCTCCGCGACGCCTCCGGCACCGCGCAGGTCGTGTTCCGCGAGGAGGACGCCGCGCACGACCTGCGCGCCGAGTACTGCGTCAAGGTCGTCGGCGAGGTCCGGATCCGTCCCGAGGGCAACGAGAACCCCGAGCTCCCCACCGGGGACATCGAGGTCGCCGCCACGGAGATCGAGGTCCTGTCGGACGCGGCGCCGCTGCCGTTCCCCATCGAGGGCGACGTCAACGTCAACGAGGAGATCCGGCTCAAGTACCGGTACCTCGACCTGCGCCGCGAGGCCGTCGCGAAGGCGATGCGGATCCGCTCCGAGGCCGCGTTCATCACGCACGAGGTGATGCGCGAGCACGGGTTCGTCAACGTGGAGACGCCCACGCTGACCCGGTCCACCCCCGAGGGCGCCCGCGACTTCCTCGTGCCCGTCCGGCTGAAGCCCGGCCACTGGTACGCGCTCCCGCAGTCCCCGCAGCTGTTCAAGCAGCTCCTCATGGTCGGCGGGATGGAGCGCTACTACCAGCTCGCCCGCTGCTACCGCGACGAGGACTTCCGCGCCGACCGGCAGCCCGAGTTCACCCAGATCGACATCGAGATGTCGTTCGCCGACCAGGACGACGTCCTCCGGGTCGGCGAGGACCTCGTGGCCCGGCTCTGGAAGGAGATCGCGGGCTACGAGATCCCCCGGCCGATCCCCCACATGACCTACGCCGACGCCATGGCCCGGTTCGGGTCGGACAAGCCCGACCTGCGGTTCGGCAACGAGCTGACCGACATGACCGAGTACTTCGCCGACACGTCGTTCCGGGTGTTCCAGGCCCCGTACGTCGGCGCTGTCGTCATGCCGGGCGGCGCGTCCCAGACCCGCAAGGAGCTGGACGGCTGGCAGGACTGGGCGAAGGCCCGCGGCGCGCGCGGCCTGGCGTACGTCCTCGTCCAGGAGGACGGCTCGCTCACCGGCCCGGTCGCCAAGAACCTCTCCGACGCGGAGAAGGAGGGCCTCGCCGCGAAGACCGGCGCGGACATCGGCGACGCGATCTTCTTCGGGGCCGGCAAGCGGCACGCCACGCAGGAGCTGCTCGGCGCCGCCCGGCTGGAGATCGGCCGCCGCCGGAACCTGATCGACGAGACGGCCTGGGAGTTCGTCTGGATCGTCGACGCGCCGATCTTCGAGCCCGTCGAGGACGCGGATGGGACGCAGATCGGCTGGACGTCCGTCCACCACCCGTTCACCGCGCCGAAGCCCGAGTACGCCGCCACCTTCCACGAGGACCCGGGCTCCGCCCTCGCCGACGCCTACGACCTCGTGCTGAACGGCACCGAGATCGGCGGCGGCTCCATCCGCATCCACCGCGCCGAGATGCAGCAGCGGGTGTTCGACGTGCTCGGGCTGTCGAAGGAGGAGGCGGAGTCGCAGTTCGGGTTCCTGCTGGAGGCGTTCAAGTTCGGCCCGCCCCCGCACGGCGGCATCGCGTTCGGCTGGGACCGCACCGTGATGCTCCTCGCCGGCCAGGACTCGATCCGCGACGTGATCGCCTTCCCGAAGGCGGCGTCCGGCTACGACCCGCTGACCGCCGCGCCGACGCCGATCACGCCGGCGCAGCGCGCGGAGGCCGGCGTCGACGTGATCCCGGAGGAGCAGGACGCCGAAAGCTGACCCGTCGCAGGACGGATCGGGGGCGGTCGCCGCGAGGCGGCCGCCCCCGCCCTTTCGGCGGGGAACGGTTCAGCGTGTGGAACCGCTGGTGACGCGGTACACGTCGTAGACGCCGTCGATCGACCGGACGGCCTTCAGGACGTGGCCGAGGTGCTTCGGGTCGCCCATCTCGAAGCTGAAGCGGCTGACGGCGACCCGGTCGCGGGTGGTGGTGACCGAGGCGGACAGGATGTTGACGTGCTGGTCGGACAGGACCCGCGTGACGTCCGACAGCAGCCGGGGCCGGTCGAGGGCCTCGACCTGGATCGCCACCAGGAAGACCGAGTCCTCGCCCGGGGACCACTTCACGTCGATGAGCCGGTCGGGCTGGGACTTCAGGCTGGCGACGTTCGCGCAGTCGGCGCGGTGCACGGAGACGCCGTGGCCGCGGGTGACGAACCCGACGATGTCGTCGCCGGGGACGGGGGTGCAGCAGCGCGACAGCCGGACCCACACGTCCGGGTCGTCCGCCACGACGACGCCCGGGTCGCCGGCGACGCGGTTGCGCTTGCGCCGGGTCGGCAGCGCGATCTCCGCGAGGTCCTCCTCGGCGCTCTCGACGCCGCCGAGCGCGTCCACGAGGCGCTGGACGACCGTCTGCGCGGAGACGTGGCCCTCGCCGACGGCCGCGTACAGCGACGACACGTCGGTGTAGCGCATGTCGCGGGCGAGGGCGAGCAGCGCCTCCCCGGACATCATGCGCTGGAGCGGCATGTTCTGCTTGCGCATGGCGCGGGCGATGGAGTCCTTGCCGGACTCGATCGCGGTGTCGCGGCGCTCCTTGGAGAACCAGTGCTTGATCTTGTTGCGGGCGCGGGCGCTCTTGACGAAGCCGAGCCAGTCGCGGCTCGGGCCGGCGTCCTGCGACTTGGAGGTGAAGACCTCGACGGTGTCGCCGTTGTCGAGGGTCGATTCGAGGGGGACGAGGCGGCCGTTCACGCGGGCGCCGATACATCGGTGCCCGACCTCGGTGTGGATGGCGTAGGCGAAGTCGACCGGGGTCGCGCCCTGCGGCAGCGCGATCACGTCGCCCTTCGGCGTGAACACGAAGACCTCGGACACCGACAGGTCGAACCGCAGCGACTCCAGGAACTCGGCGGGGTCGGCGGTCTCCTTCTGCCAGTCCAGGAGCTGGCGGAGCCACTGCATGTCGCCGGCCTTGCGGCCGCCGACCGTCTCCTCCTTGTACTTCCAGTGCGCGGCGACGCCGTACTCGGCGCGGCGGTGCATGCCCCAGGTGCGGATCTGGAGCTCGACGGGCTTGCCCTCGGGGCCGATCACCGTCGTGTGCAGCGACTGGTACATGTTGAACTTCGGCATCGCGATGTAGTCCTTGAACCGGCCGGGGACCGGGTTCCACCGCGCGTGGATCGAGCCGAGCGCCGCGTAGCAGTCGCGGACGCTGTCGACGAGGACCCGGATGCCGACCAGGTCGTAGATGTCGTCGAAGCTGACGTCCCGGGCGATCATCTTCTGGTAGATCGAGTAGTAGTGCTTCGGCCGCCCGGTCACGGTCGCCTTGATCCGCGCCTCGCGCAGGTCGGTCGAGACGTTCTCGATCACTTCCTGGAGGTAGACGTCGCGGCGCGGCGCGCGCTCGGACACCAGGCGGGCGATCTCGTCGAACCGCTTGGGGTACATCGTGGCGAACGCGAGGTCCTCGAGCTCCCACTTGAGCGTGTTCATGCCGAGCCGGTGGGCGAGCGGCGCGAACACCTCCAGGGTCTCGCGGGCCTTCTTCTCCTGCTTGTGGCGCGGCATGTAGCGCAGCGTCCGCATGTTGTGCAGCCGGTCGCCCAGCTTGATCACCAGGACGCGGATGTCGCGGGACATCGCCACGACCATCTTGCGGACGGTCTCGGCCTCGGCCGCCTCGCCGTACTTGACCTTGTCGAGCTTGGTGACGCCGTCGACCAGCGCGGCGATCTCCGCGCCGAAGTCGGCCCTCAGCTCCTCCAGCGTGTACGGGGTGTCCTCGACGGTGTCGTGCAGCAGCGCCGCGCAGAGCGTCTCGGTGTTCATGCCGAGCTCGGCGAGGATCGTGGCGACCGCGAGGGGATGCGTGATGTAGGGGTCGCCGCTCTTGCGCTTCTGGTGGCGGTGGTAGTGCGCGGCGACGTCGTAGGCGCGCTCGATCAGCCGGAGGTCGGCCTTCGGGTGCGTGTTCCGGACGGTCTTGATGAGTGGTTCGAGTACCGGGTTCATAGTGGGCCCGCGCTGGGCGCCCAACCTGGCGAGCCTTCGGCGCACCCGGGCGGCAGACGGTGGAATCGTGGCCGGTGTGGGCCTGGACGGGACGGGGGGCTCCGTGGCGCCCGCGTCTTCGGGAGCGGGGCGGTCGGCGCGCGGCCGCCCCTCGGCGGGACCGGACCGCGCCGGGCCCTTCGCGGGAGCGGACGGGCGAGCGGCGGCGGACGGCGGCCGGGACGGCTTGCCCGTCGTGGCGGGTTTCCCGGCCGTGGCGGGCTTGCCGTTCACGGCGCTCTCGTTGGCCTCGGCCGGGTCGTCGGCCGTGGGTGGCTTCTCGGGGGCGGCGAGCTCGGGTGGTTCGGGGGGCGTCTTGCCGGGGGTCTGGGGG
>NZ_CAACUY010000230.1 GCF_900659615.1 Actinomadura fibrosa
CGTCCGGGCCGCGCCGCCCGGTGAGCAGCAGGTGCCGGACGCCGTGCGCGGCGACCAGGTGGCGGGCGACGAGCCCGCCGAGCCCGCCGGTGCCGCCGGTGATCAGTACGGTGCCCTCCGGGTCCCACGGGACCTGCTGCTCCGCCTCGGTCACCGCTGGGACCGGCACCCGCGCGAGGCGCGGCACGCTCACCGCGCCGTCGCGCAGGGCCAACTGCGGCTCCCCGGAGGCGAGGGCGGCGCGCAGGTCCGCTTCCGGCACGTCGCGGTCGGTGTCGACGAGGACGAACCGGTCGGGGTTCTCCGCCTGGGCGGCCCGCACGAGCCCCCAGACGGCCGCGAGCGCCGGGTCACCCGGTGCATCGCCGCCGACATCCGGTCCGCCAACGGCCATGCCGACGGTGGCGCCGGATCCGGCGGCGGCCTCGCCAGCGCTGGCGCTGGAGTCAACGGCGAAGGCGTTGCGGGTGATGATCGCGAGGCGGGCGTCGTCGCGCAGCGCGTCCTGGATCAGTTCGAGGACGTGCAGCGTCGCGGCCTGCGCCGCCTCGGCGGGCGTGCCGGGGAACCCGGACGGCACGAACGCCAGCCCGATCTCCGCGGACTCGGCGTCCGGCTCGGCCGGGACCTGGATCGGCGTCCACTCGACGCGCAGCAGCGAGCCGCCGTCCCTCCGGCCGGACGGGCGCGTCCCGTCCACCGGCAGGGGCCGCGAGACCAGCGACCGGACCGTGGCGACCGGCGCGCCCGCGGCGTCGGCCAGCTCGACCGACACGGCGTCGTCCCCGGCGGGCGCGACGCGGACCCGCACGGACGAGGCGCCGGCGGCGTGCAGCTCGACGCCGACCCACGCGAACGGCAGCCGCACCCGGCCGTCGTCCGGGCCGTCGGAGGCGTGCAACGCGGCGTCGAGCAGCGCCGGGTGCAGGCCGAACCGGTCGGCGCCCGGGTCGTCCATGGCGACCTCGGCGAACACCTCGTCCCCGCGCCGCCACGCGGCGCGGACGTTCTGGAAGGCGGGCCCGTAGGCGTAGCCCTGCTCGGCCTGCCGCTCGTAGAGGCCGTCGATGTCGACCGGCTCGGCGCCTTCGGGCGGCCACGCGGCGAGATCGGTGCTGGGGGCCGCTTCGCCCCGCTCGGCGAGGACACCGCTGGCGTGCCGCGTCCAGGACTCGTCGCCCCGCGCGGCCCGCGAGTAGATCTCGACCGTGCGGCGGCCCGTCGCGTCGGGCGGGCCGACGACGACCTGGATCTCCGCGCCCGCGTCCGAGTCGAGCGCCAGGGGCGTTTCGAGGGTCAGTTCGTCGAGGACGCCGCAGCCCGCTTCATCCCCGGCGCGGATCGCCAGCTCGACGAAGGCGGTGCCGGGCAGGACGACCGTCCCGGCGATGACGTGGTCGGCCAGCCAGGGCTGCGACCGGGCCGACAGGCGGCCGGTCAGGACGAGCCCGTCGGCGCCCGCGAGGCTGACGGCCGTGTCGAGCAGCGGATGCCCGACCGTGCCCGGGCGGCTCTCCGCGTCGAGCCAGTAGCGGCGCCGCTGGAAGGCGTAGGTGGGCAGCGCGGCGCGGCGGGCGCCGCGCCCGGCGAAGAAGCGGTCCCAGTCGACGGCGGCGCCGCGCGCGTGCGCGAGGGCGAGCGCGGTGACGGCCTGCCGCTCCTCGCCGTGCCCGTCCCGCAGCAGCGGCGCGAACGCGACATCGGTGTCGCCGCTCGTAAGGCAGTCGCGTCCCATCGCGGACAGGACGGCGTCGGGCCCGAGTTCGAGGTAGGTCGTAACGCCGTGCGCCTCCAGCCACCGCATGCCGTCGGCGAACCGCACCGGCTCGCGGACGTGCCGCACCCAGTAGTCCGCGTCGAACGCCTCGACGGGCTCCCCCGTCAGGTTCGACACGACCGGGATGCGCGGCGGCGCGTAGGCGAGCGTCTCGGCGACGCGGCGGAAGTCGTCGAGCATCGGCTCCATCAGCGGCGAGTGGAACGCGTGCGAGACCGTCAGCCGCCGGGTCTTGCGGCCCTGCGCGGCGAACCGGTCGGCGACGGCCTGGACGGCGTCGGCCTCACCGGACAGCACGACCGAGGACGGGCCGTTGACCGCCGCGAGCCCGGCCCGCTCGGTCAGGTAGGGGGCGACCTCGTCCTCGGAGGCCTGGACGGCGACCATCGCGCCGCCCGCCGGGAGCTCCTGCATCAGCGTGCCGCGCGCGCCGACCAGCAGCGCCGCGTCCGCGAGGCTCAGCACCCCGGCGGCGTGCGCGGCGGCGATCTCGCCGATGGAGTGCCCGGCCACGTGGTCGGGGACGACGCCCCACGACTCCAGCAACCGGAACAGCGCCGTCTCGACCGCGAACAGCGCGGCCTGTGCGTACCGGGTCTGGTGCAGCAGCTCGGCCTGCGGCGTGCCCGGCTCGGCGAACAGGACCTCGCCGAGCGGCTCGTCGAGCTGGAGGTCGAGGTGGTCGGCCGCGTCTTGCAGCGCCTCGGCGAAGACGGGGAACGCCCTGACCAGCTCGCGTCCCATGCCGATCCGCTGGCTGCCCTGGCCGGTGAACAGGAACGCGGTCGGGCCCGCGGCGAGCGTCGAACCGCGGACCACGCCGGGCGCGGCCTCGCCGTCCATGAGGGCGGTCAGGCCGCGGCGGAGCTCGTCGGCGTCGGCGGCGACGACGGCGGCGCGGTCGCGGAGCGCGGCCCGCGTGGTCGCGGCCGAGTAGGCGACGTCCAGCGGGGACGCGTCCTCGATCGCTTCGGCGAGGCGCCCGGCCTGGGCGCGGAGCGCCTCCTCCCCCTGCGCGGAGACCAGGACGGGCACGATCCCGCCGCCCCTCACGGGCTCGGCGGGGCCGTTGGATCCGGCGGATTCGGAGGACCTTGCGGCCGCGGGGGCCTCTTCGATGATGACGTGGGCGTTGGTGCCGCTCGCGCCGAACGAGGAGATCCCGGCGCGGCGCGGGGCGTCCGACGCCGTCCACGGGACGGGCTCGGTCAGCAGCCGGACGGTGCCGTCCGACCAGTCGACGTGCGGGGTCGGCTCGTCCACGTGCAGGGTGCGCGGCAGCGTGCCGTTCCGCAGGGCGAGGACCATCTTGATGACGCCCGCGGCGCCGGCGGCCGCGCCGGTGTGCCCGATGTTGGTCTTGACCGACCCGAGCCACAGCGGCCGTTCGGGCGAGCGGCCGCGGCCGTAGGCGGCGACCAGCGCCCGGCCCTCGATGGGGTCGCCGAGCGTGGTGCCGGTGCCGTGCGCCTCGACGGCGTCGACCTCGTCCGGGACGAGCCCGGCGTCGGCGAGCGCCCGGCGGATGACCCGCTGCTGCGCGAGGCCGTTCGGTGCGGTGAGGCCGTTGCTGGCGCCGTCCTGGTTGATGGCGGTGCCGCGGACGACCGCGAGCACCGGGTGCCCGTCGCGCAGCGCGTCCGACAGGCGGGCGAGGACGAGCACGCCCGCGCCCTCGGCGAAGCACGTGCCGTCGGCCGCCGCGGCGAACGCCTTGATCCGGCCGTCCGGCGCGAGGCCGCGCTGGCGGCTGAACGTCGTGAACGTCCCGGGGCTCGACATGACGGTGACGCCGCCGGCGAGGGCGATCCCGCACTCGCCGCGCCGCAGCGACTGCACGGCGAGGTGCAGGGCGGTCAGCGAGCCGGAGCAGGCGGTGTCGACGGTGAGCGTGGGCCCTTCGAGGCCGAGCGTGTAGGCGACGCGGCCCGACACGACGCTCGGCAGGTTGCCCGCCATGACGTAGCCGTCGATGCCGTCCGGCGCCTCGTGCGCGCGGGGCCCGTACTCGTGCGGCTCCACGCCGATGAACACGCCCGACTGGGTGCCGTGGAGGCGGCCCGGGTCGATCCCGGCGCGCTCGATGGCCTCCCAGCAGGTCTCCAGCAGCAGCCGCTGCTGGGGGTCCATGGCCAGCGCCTCTTTGGGGCTGATCTGGAAGAAGGCCGCGTCGAAGTCGGCGGCGTCCGGCAGGAACCCGCCGCGCCGCACGTAGCTGGCGCCGGTCGCGGACGGGTCCGGGTCGTAGAGCCGGTCGAGGTCCCAGCCGCGGTCGGACGGGAAGTCGGTGATCACGTGCTCGCCGTCCGCGAGGAGGCGCCACAGGTCCTCCGGCCCGGTCACCCCGCCGGGGAAGCGGCAGCCGATCCCGACGATCGCGATCGGCTCGTCCGCGACGCCGGGCGCCGCGGACGCGGGCGCGCCGGCCTCGTCCGGCTCGGCGGTGCCGTGCAGGACGTCCGCCAGGTGGCGGGCCAGCGCGGCGGGCGTCGGGTGGTCGAAGGCGATCGTGACGGGCAGCTCGACGCCCAGCTCGGCGGTGAGCCGCCGGTGCAGCTGGACGAGGGCCAGCGAGTCGAGGCCCGCGTCCAGGAACGGGCGGTCGGCCGCCACGTCGGCGGCGCCGCCCGGATGGGCGTCGGGGTCGGCGTCGCGCAGCACGGCGGCGGCCTGCGCCCGCACCAGTTCCAGGATCGCGGCCCTACCCGGCTCGGTCATGTGCATACTCCGCAAAGGCGTAGAGGTGGTCGGGCATGAAGCGGTCGGGCGTCAAGCGGGGTCGGGGATGTCAGGACGCCGCGAGGGCGGTCAGGGCGGCGCGGTCGACCTTGCCGTTGACGGTCAGCGGGAACCGCTCCACGACGTGCAGTCCCTGCGGGACCATGTAGCCGGGGAGCGCCGCGCGGCAGAAGGCGATGAGCTCCTTCTGGTCGGGCCCGGGCGCGGCGGCGGTGACGAACGCGTGCAGCCGCGGGTCGCCGTCCTCGCGCGGCAGCACCATGGCGACCGCGCCGGTGACGCCGGGGAACCGGGCGACGCGGCGCTCGACCTCGCCCAGCTCGACGCGGTTGCCGCGGATCTGCACCTGCGAGTCGGCGCGGCCGCGGAAGAACAGCTCGCCGTCCGCGCCGCGGGACGCGAGGTCCCCCGACCTGAACACGAGCCGCCCCGAGCGGGGGTCGAGCGGGTCGGGGACGAGGGTCCTGCGGGTGGCCTCCGGGTCGTCCCAGTAGCCGGAGAACAACGACGGGGTGCGCAAGTAGATCTCGCCGACCGCGCCGGGCTCGTCCACCGGCTCCCCGTCCGGGCCGATCAGCGTCATCTCGGCGCCCGCGTGCGCGCGGCCGATCGACAGGCGCTCGGTGTCCGGCGGCAGCGGGTTCGGGACCTCGGTGAACGACGCGGCCATCGTCTCGGTGGCGCCGTAGGCGTTGGTGACGCGGACCTTCGGCAGCAGCGCCTGGAGGCTCCGCAGCTCCTCCAGCGGGAAGTCCTCGCCGGAGAACAGGATGCCGCGCAGCCCGGCGGTCTCGCCGAGCTCCGCCAGCAGGCCCGACTCGTGCCGCAGCACCGGCCGCCAGATCGACGGGACGCCGTCGACCTGGGTCGCGCCCGTCTCGCGCAGGTACGCGAGGAACCGGCGCGGCCAGTTGAGGCGGTCGCGCGGCACGGGGACGAGGGCGGCGCCGTGGCTCAGCGCGAACCCGATGTCGAACAGCGCGAAGTCGAACTGCATCGGAGAGGTGCCGGCGACCCGGTCGTCGGCGGTGATGAGCTCCTCGGCCTCGGCGCCGCGCAGGAACGCGATGACGCCGCGGTGGCTCATCACCACGCCCTTCGGGCGGCCCGTCGTGCCCGAGGTGAAGATGATGTAGGCGGTGTCGACCGGCGTGACCGCGCGGCGGTGCCGGACGCGCGGCGCGGGCGCGCGTTCCACGGTGATGCCGTCCGGGCCGAACCGGGCGGTGCCGACGCCCTCGGGCAGGCCGGTGCGGCGGCCGCGGGCGGCCTGGAGGTGCAGGGCCGGCTCGGCGCTCTCCATGATCGTGCGGAGCCGCTCGTCCGGCGTCTCGGGGCTCGCCGGGATGAACGGCAGCCCGAGCGTCGCGCAGGCCAGCAGCGCCGCGATGGCGTCGGCGTCGGTGTCGGACTCGACGACGACGCGGTCGCCGACGTCCAGCCCGAGCGCGTCGAGCCGCGCGGCGTAGTCGTCGGTGCGCCGCTCCAGCTCGCCGTAGGTGACGGTCTCGATGCCGCCGTCCGCGGCCGGCTGGACGACCGCGGGCCGGTCGGGGGCCCGGCGGCCGGCGGCCAGCAGATAGCTCCGCAGGTTGTCCACCGCGGCGTGCGCCCGGGCCGGACGTGCTCCATTCGGGCTCATGCGCCACCCCTTCACTTTCGGCGTTCACCCGCGAATACCATTTTTATCTAACCGGTCGCTTTCGCCGCCCACAAGCACCCCTAACCGCCTTGTCCACGGGGTTAGGGGGCGCTAGGGGTTATACGCGTACCGGGGCCCCGCGAGACTGAGCCGGAAACGACAGGGCACCGGCCTATCGGAATTCCGGATGCTAGACGACGAAAGGGAAAATGAGAATATGCCGGCGATCATCTTTCCCGGAATCGGCCCGGCGCGGTTCGCCGACGCGGCCCGGTTCATGGTGGTGCATCCGGTGGCCCGCCGGCTGGTGGCCGAGGCCGACCGGGCGCTCGGCTACTCGCTGGTCGACCGCTACCGCGCGGCCGACGCGGACGGCGGCTACCCCGAGCCGGCGCGCATCGCGTTCCTCGTCAACTGCCTGGCGCTGGCCGAGTGGGCGGTCGCCGAGCACGGCCTCGCGCCCGCCGCCTGCGCCGGCGCCAGCTTCGGCGGGACGGCGGCGGCCGTGCACGCCGGGGTGGTGCCGTTCGCCGAGGCCGTGGCGATGACGGCCGAGTGGGGCCGCCGCGTGGACGCCTACTTCGCCCGCGAGCACCGCGACATCGTCACCCAGTCGTTCGCGCGCGTCCCGTCCGGCCGGCTCGCCGAGATCCGCGCCGAGCTCGACGAGCGCGGCGAGTGGAACGAGGTCGCCTGCCACGTCGACGACGACTTCCACATGCTGTCGGTGCGCGAGAGCGTGCTGGAGGACCTGCAGAAACGGCTTCGCGCGGCGGGCGGGCTGCCGCTGTACGTGATGCGGCCGCCGATGCACTCGGCCATGTTCGGCGCGCTGCGGGACGAGATCGAGGCGGAGGTCGTCGCGGGCGTCCCGTTCGCCGACCCGCGGATCCCGGTGGTCTCCGACCACGACGGCTCCCTGCTGCGCACCGCCGCGGAGGTGCGGACGCTGCTGCTGGACGGGGTGACCCGCACGGTGCGGTGGCCGTCGGTCGTGGCGGCGCTGCGCGGCCTCGGCGTCGAGCGGGTCCACGTGACCGGCCAGGACGGACTGTGGGGCCGGGTGGACGCCATGACCCGCGCGTTCGAGGTGGTCGCGGTGAAGCCGGACACGGCGATGCGACCGCGCCGGCGCAGCGCGATCGCATAGCGCGGGAAGGGCACCGGTTCAGCGCATGGCCGCCAGGGTGCTCCAGAGCGTCGCGGGGGTGGCGAAATTGCCGGCGTCTAGCGCGTCGTCAAGGAAACGGACACCGTACGCCTCCTCCAGCGATGACAGCAGCGCGACCATTCCCATGGAATCGAGGCCGAAATCGGCGAGGCTCAGCTCGGCGGTGACCGGGTCCCGCGGTTCCAGCAGCGGGAGATGTTTGCGCAGCAATTCCTCGAACGACTCGTCCCACATGCGGGCTCCCCTGTTCTTCCGGCGATTCCGCCAATGGCGGCGTCGCAGCCAACCTAAGGTCCGCCTCCCGGGGGCGGGCACCCCTTAAACACCCCTTTCCTCGGAGGAGGGACGATGACCGAGACACCCGTACCGGGCCGCGGCCTGCACGAGCGGTTCCTGCGCGGCCTGGCGCTGTCGCCCGGCCGGACCGCGATCCGCGCGGACGACCGGAGCCTGACCTACGCGGAGGTCCACGAGCTGGCGCTCCGCCGCGCCGGCGCGCTGCGGGCCCTGGCGGACGGCCGCCCGGAGGCGGTGGCGGTCCTCGCGGGCAAGTGCGCGGACGCCTACGTCGGCATCCTCGCCGCGCTGTACTCCGGCGCGACCGTGGTGCCGCTCGAACCCGGGTTCCCGGCCGACCGCACGCGCCGGATGCTGACCGCCGCCAGGGCCACGGCCGTGATCGCCGACGACGCCGGCCGCGCCGCGCTGGCCGCGACCGGCCTCGACCTGCCCGTCCTGGACGACTCCGGCCGCGCGGCGCCCCTGGACGAGCCGGCGCCCGTCCGGCCGTCCGACGTCGCCTACGTCCTGTTCACGTCGGGTTCGACGGGGCGCCCCAAGGGTGTGCCGATCACGCACGGCGCCAACGAACACTACTTCGCGCTGATGGACGAGCGCTACGACTTCGGGCCGGACGACGTGTTCTCCCAGACCGTCCCCCTCAACTTCGACTGCGCGATGTTCGAGCTGTTCTGCGCCTGGGGGCGGGGCGCCGCCGCGCACGCCATCCCCGCCGCCGCCTACCGGGACATGCCGGGGTTCTTCGCGGAGCGGCGGATGACCGTGTGGTTCTCCACGCCGAGCGCGATCTCGTTCGTCCGCCGGATGGGCGGCCTCGCGCCGGGGTCGATGCCGGCGCTGCGGTGGAGCTTTTTCGCGGGCGAGGCGCTGCTGTGCGACGACGCCGCGGACTGGCAGGCGGCGGCGCCGTCCGCGAAGGTCGAGAACCTCTACGGGCCGACGGAGCTGACCATCACGGTCACCGGCCACCGCTGGTCGCCGGAGGTGTCGCGGGAGCGCGCTGTGAACGGCGTCGTCCCGATCGGCACCGTCCACCCCGGCCACGACCACCTGCTGCTGGACGGCGACGGGAGCCCGGCGGAGGAGGAGGGCGAGCTGTGCATCACCGGCCCGCAGATGACCCCCGGCTACCTGGACGCCGAGGACGACGCGGGCCGCTTCCTGGAGCACGGCGGCCGCCGCTGGTACCGGACGGGCGACCGGGTGCGGCGCCTCGCCGACGGCGAGCTGCTCTACCTCGGCCGCCTCGACGCCCAGGTGCAGGTCCAGGGCTGGCGCGTCGAGCTCGCCGAGGTCGACCACGCCGTCCGGGAGTGCGCGGGCGTGCAGAACGCGGTCACCGTGACGCGCCCGGCGGACGGCGGCGGGCTGGAGCTCGTCGTCTACTACACCGGCGACCGGGCCGCCCCGGCGGCGCTGCGGCGCGAGCTGGCCGCCCGCCTGCCCGCGGGCATGATGCCGAAGGCGTTCACGCACGTCGCCGAGTTCCCGCTGAACGCCAACCGCAAGGTCGACCGCGGCCGCCTCGCCCGCGAGGCCGCCGGAACCCCCGACGGCCGCTGACGCCAGGTGTTCGCACCGGCGACCGCCCCGGCGGTCGCACCGCGGACCGCCCCGGCGCCCGTGCGCGGCCGGGGCCGGGGCGGCCGTCCGCGGTCAGACGGTCATCGGGGATCCGGCGCGGCCCACGTTCTCCACGATCGCCCGCAGCGCCTCGGCGAGCGACTCGCCCGTCGCGGCGTGCTCGGGGTCGATCATCCACTGCATCATCGCGCCGCTGAGCAGCGCGTGGTAGAACTGCCCGGCCGCGGTCTCGGTCGCCTCGGGCAGCCCGGTGCCGAGGAGCAGCTCGACCAGGCCCTTCTGGGCGCGCTGCTGCGCCTCGACGAAGTAGCGGCGCACGTCGGGGACGTGGTCGATCTGCGTCATCGCGTCGAACTGCGCCGCCCACAGGGGCCGGTTCCGCTCGAACAGCTCGATCACGCGCGTCCAGGTGCGCTCGAACCGCTCGATCGGGTCGTCCGGCAGGTCGCCGGCCTCGCTGAGGGCGCGTTCCAGCTCGCGGCCGCACTCCTCGGCCGCCTCCATGACGGCGGCGTTGAGCAGCGCCTCCTTGGTGCCGTAGTGGTAGCCGATCGACGCCAGGTTCGCCCCGGACGCCTCCACGATGTCGCGGGCGGTGGTGCGCGCGTAGCCCTTCTCGTACAGGCAGCGCTTCGCCCCGGCCAGCAGGTCCTCCCGGTGTCCCATGCGCCGAGTCTAACCCCCTCGCTCTAGATCTGTCTTACACGAACGTCTCATACAGACTTCGTCTAATACGGAATCTGTCATAGACAAATCTCTAAGACAAATCTAGAGTCGGAGGCATGAGTCCCGAACGTGCCGGCCGGCGGGAGTGGGTGGGCCTCGCGGTCCTCGTCCTTCCGGTCCTCCTGATCTCGATGGACATGACGGTGCTGTACTTCGCGGTGCCGTTCATCAGCGCCTCCCTGGAACCGAGCGCGACGCAGCAGCTCTGGATCCTGGACATCTACGCGTTCCTGCTGGCCGGGCTGCTGATCACGATGGGCACGCTGGGCGACCACATCGGCCGCCGGCTGCTCCTGCTGATCGGCGCGGTCGCGTTCAGCGCCGCCTCGCTCGCCGCCGCCTACGCGGGCAGCGCCGAGACGCTGATCGGCGCGCGCGCCGTCCTCGGCGTCGCGGGCGCGGTGCTCGCGCCGTCCACGCTCGCCCTGATCCGCAACATGTTCCGCGACCCCGCGCAGCGCCGCACCGCGATCGCGATCTGGACGGCGGGCTTCTCCGGCGGCGCCGCCATCGGCCCGATCGTGTCCGGGCTGCTCCTGGAGCAGTTCTGGTGGGGGTCGGTGTTCCTCGTGAACCTGCCGGTGATGGCGCTGCTGCTCGTGGTGGGCCCGTTCCTGCTGCCCGAGTTCCGCGACCCGGACCCCGGCCGCTTCGACCTGCTGGGCGCCGTCCTGTCGCTCGGCGCGGTCCTGCCGGTCATCTACGGCATCAAGAAGCTGGCGGCGGACGGGTTCGCCTGGGTGCCCGCGGGCATCACGGCCGCCGGCGTGGTCCTCGGCGTGCTGTTCTTCGTCCGGCAGCGGACGGCCCGCAACCCGATGATCGACACGAGCCTGTTCCGCAACCGGGCGTTCAGCGCGTCGATCGCCGTCAACCTCGCGGCGCTGTTCGCGATGGTCGGCTTCGCGTTGTTCTCCACCCAGTGGATCCAGCTCGTGTACGGGCTGAGCCCGCTGAAGGCCGCGCTGTGGTCGCTGCCCGCGCCGCTGTCGGTGGCCGTGGCGACCTCCGTCGCGGCCGTGCTGGCCCGCGTCGTCCGTCCCGCCTACATCATCGGCGCGGGCCTCGCCATCGCCGCCGCCGGTTTCGCGATCATGACGCAGCTGCGCGTCGACTCGGGCCTCGCCGTGATCGTGACCGGCGCGACCGTGCTGGCCGCCGGGGCGGGCATCGCGCTCACCCTCACCGCCGACATGATCGTCTCGGCGGCGCCGCCGGAGCGCGCGGGCGCCGCGTCCGCGCTGTCGGAGACGAGCAACCAGCTCGGCGGCGCGCTCGGCGTGGCGATCCTCGGCAGCATCGGCGCCGCCGTCTACACCCGCGACGTCACCGACGCCACGGCCGGCCTGCCGCCCGAGGCCGCCGGCGCGGCCCGGGGCACCCTCGGCGGCGCCACCGAGGTCGCCGCGCACCTGCCCGGCTCCGCCGGCGAGCAGCTCCTCCAGACCGCCCGCGAGGCGTTCACGCACGGCATGAACATCAACGCCGTCGTCGGCGGGGTCTTCATGCTGGCCGGCGCCGTCGCCGCCGTGATCCTGCTGCGCCGCGTCCCCGCGTCCGCGCCCGCCGGGGCCGAGCCCGGACGTCCCGAGGCCGAGACCGAGCCCGTCCCGCAGGGCCACTGACCATCGCCCCCCGCGAGAGAGCCCCTGCCGACCCGGTCGGCAGGGGCTCTCGTTCGCTCGCGAGGGGACGGGGTCAGCGGCGCAGGATCACCGGGAGCGTGGAGTAGCCGGTGAGGCCCATGACGTCGCGGCGCTCGGGCGTCCCGGCCATCTCGATCTCGGAGAACGTGTCGATCAGCGCGGGGAACAGCTCCGCGCCCTCGATGCGGGCGAGGTTGCCGCCCATGCAGTAGTGCGCTCCGACGCTGAAGCTGAGGTGCGGGGCGTCGTCGCGGGTGAGGTCGAGGCGGTGCGGGTCCGGGTACTTCTCCGGGTCGCGGTTGGCGGCGCCGAGCAGCGCCAGCACGTGCGCGCCCTCGGGGATCTCGGTGTCGCCGACGACGGTCGGCTTGGTCGTGATGCGGCTCGTCGCGGCGGTGTGGGCGGTGTGCCGCAGCAGCTCCTCGACGGCCGGCTTCGTGATGCTCTTGTCCTCGCGCCACCGCTTCAGCTCGCCGGGGTGCTCGGTCAGCGCCATCACGCCGGTGGCGATGAGGTTCGTGGTCGCCGCGAAGCCCGCGGTGAACAGGAACGTGGTGAGCGCCATCAGCTCGTCCTCGTCGAGGCGGCCGACGGCGGCCTCCTGCACGAGCGACGACAGCAGGTCGTCGCGCGGCTCGGCGCGGCGGGCGTCGATCGTCTCGATGAAGTACCCGCTCAGCTCCTCCGCGGCCGCGTCGGCGCGGACGAGGTCCTCCTCCGGGTAGAGGCCGCTCCACACCCGCGACCAGTCCTCGGCCAGCTCGTGGAACCGCTTGCCGTCCCCGTGCGGGAGGCCGAGCATCTCGCTGATGACCGCGACGGGGAACGGCACGGCCAGCAGGTCGACCAGGTCGACGGGCTCGCCGCCCTCGGCCTGCTCGACGATGTCGTCGAGGAACTCGCGCATCAGCCGCTGCACCGCCGGCTCCTGCTTGCGGATCTTGCCGGGGGTGAAGACGCGGCTGGCCATACCGCGGATGCGGGCGTGGTCCGCACCCTCCAGCGTGACCATGGCGTGCAGGTACATCCGCAGCGACGGGTGGTCGGGCCAGTCCTCCCGCAGCACGGTCGCCGCGCGGGGTCCGCTGTTCAGGTCGGGCGTCCGCAGGAACGCGGTCGCCTCGTCGTACCCGGAGATCGCCCACAGCCCCAGCGCGGCGCTGTGGTGGACGCGGTTCACCTCCTGAAGCGTCTCGTAGTACGGGAACGGGTCGGCGGGCTGCGGCGGCGTGAACAGCGCGATCAACGCGTCGTCGGCCTGCTGCGGTGTCAGTGTGGCTTCGGCGGGCATGTGCACCTCTCGTAGTGAAGGGTTCTCATCGCGCGGATCAGCACTGCGCGGGTCATTACTGCGCGGATCGCGTGTCCAGTTCGTCGTCGAGGATGTCGAACAGCTCGGCGGCGGAGACGGACTCGATGTCGGCCTCCTCCTCGCCGCCGGGCCGGTGGGCGGCCGTCAAGCCGGCCGCGAGCGCCCGCAGCCGCTCGGCGACGCGTTCGACGGCGTCCCCGTCCGGCGTCGCGGACGCGAGCGCGGCCTCCAGCCGGGACAGCTCCGCCTCCAGCGGGGACGCGGCGCCCTCCAGGCCGCCGGTCAGCCGCTCGCGCAGCTCCGCGGCGATCGCCTCGGGCGTCGGATGGTCGAACACGAGCGTGGCGGGCAGCTTCAGGCCGGTGACCGAGCGCAGGCCGTTGCGCAGTTCCACGGCCGTGAGCGAGTCGAACCCGAGCTCCTGGAACGCCCGGTCCGGCCGGACGGCGTCGGTGCCCTCGTGGCCGAGGACCGCGGCGACGTGGGTCCGCACCAGGTCCAGCAGGACGCGGTCGCGTTCGGCGGCGTCGGGCAGGGCGGACAGCCGGGCGCGCAGCTCGGCACCGCCGTCCCCGCCGCCCGTCGCGCCGGGTCCCGCCGCGCGGCGGCGCGGT
>NZ_CAACUY010000231.1 GCF_900659615.1 Actinomadura fibrosa
CCTGACCGCTCCGCGCACGGCGCGCGCGGAGCCCGGGCGCGGCCGGGCCGCCGGGTCCGGCCGCGCCCCACCGACGTCGTGGAACTGGAGGCACCATGCGGATCGGCGTGATGATCGGCCCCGAGCGCGGCGACGCCGCGCGCAAGGCAGCGCGGATGGTCGAGGACGTCGGCTGGGCCGAGCGGGCGGGCCTGGACACCGCGTGGGTGCCGCAGATCCCGACCGACTTCGACGCGCTCACGGCGGTCGCGCTGATGGGCGCGCGGACGGAGCGGATCGAGCTCGGCACCGCGGTCGTCCCGCTCCAGGCGCAGCACCCCGTCGCCCTCGCCCGGCAGGCGATGTCGGCGCAGGCCGCGGCGGACGGCCGGCTGGCGCTCGGCGTCGGGCCCTCGCACCACTGGATCGTCCGGGACATGCTCGGCCTGCCCTACGACCGGCCCGCCGCCTACACCCGCGACTATCTGGAGGTGCTGGACGCCGCGCTGAGCGGCGCCGGCGCGGTGGACGTCGAGAACGGCGCCTTCCGGGTGCACAACCCGCTGACGATCGGGCCGGTGGCGCGGCTGCCCGTCCTGGTCGCCGCGCTCGGGCCGGTCATGCTGCGGCTCGCGGGCGAGCGGGCCGACGGGACCGTGCTGTGGATGGCCGACGAGCGCGCGGTCGCCGAGCACGTCGTCCCGCGCATCACCAAGGCCGCCGGGGAGGCGGGCCGCCCCGCGCCGCGCGTCGTCGCCGGCATCCCGGTCTGCCTGTGCCGGCCCGCCGAGGCGGACGCGGCCCGGGAGCGCGCCAACCGGATCCTCGGCGAGGCGGAGATCTCCCCGAACTACCAGCGGCTGCTGGACCACGGCGACGCCCGCGACGTCGGCGACCTGTGCGCGGCGGGCGACGAGGCCGCCATCGCGGCCCGGTTCCGGCGGTTCGCCGACGCCGGCGTCACCGACCTGTCGGTGCGGCTGCTGCCGATCGGCGAGAACCGCGACGAGCTGGTCGCCTCCAAGCTCCGGACGCGGGACATGCTCGCCGCGCTCGCGGCGGACATGAGGCCGTCCGGCGGCCCGGCGACGGCCGCGGACCCGGCATGAGCGGGGGAACCGGCCCGCGGGCGGGGGCCGGCGCGGGCGCGGGGCCGCTGGCGGGCGTCCGCGTCCTGGAGGCGGGCCACATCCTGGCCGGGCCCTACGCGACGATGCTGCTCGCCGACCTCGGCGCCGAGGTGACGAAGATCGAGCCGCCGGGCGGGGACCTGTCGCGGCAGGTGGGGGACAGCTACTTCGCCAGCGTGAACCGGGGCAAGCGCAGCGTCCGCGTCGACCTGTCCGCCGAGGCCGGGCAGGCGGAGCTGGGGGCGCTGGCCGCGGACGCGCACGCGCTGCTGGTCAACATGAAGCCGTCCGCGATCCGCCGCTTCGGGCTCACCTACGACGCCCTGCGGCGGTGGAACGAGCGGATCGTCTGCGTGGCGCTCACCGGCTACGGGCTGGACGCCGGGGACGACCCGGCCTTCGACTACGTGATCCAGGCCGCGACCGGCGTCGCCGCGCTCACCGGCGACCCCGCCGGGCCGCCGACCCTGCCCGGCTACTCCTCGGCCGACAACTCCGCCGGGATGGCCGCGGCGCTCGGGCTGCTCGCACAGATCGTCTCGGGGCGCGGCGGGCAGGTGGAGGTGTCGCTCCGCGACGTCATGCTGTCGCAGCTCAACTACCGCGCCGCGGCCTACCTCAACGACGGGACCGAGCCGCGGCGGCTGCCCAACGGCGCGCACTCCTACTACGTCCCCGCCCAGCTGTTCCCGACAGCCGGGGGGACGCTCGCGCTGTTCGTCACCCATGACGGCTTCTGGAAGTCGTTCGCCGGGGAGGCGGGCGTCGCGGGGTTCCCGACGATGGCCGAGCGCGCCGCGCGGCGCGAGGAGGTCCTCGCCGCGGTCACGGCTGCCCTGGCGCGCGACACCGCGCTCGGGTGGGAGGCGCGGCTGCGCCCGCTCGGGGTTCCGGCGGCGGCCGTCCGGACGCTGCCGGAGGCCCTCGCCGCCGCCCCGGACGTGCTCGTGGACGCCGGAGGCTACCGGCTGGTGGGCAGCCCGATCCGCGTCGCCGGGTACGAGCCCGCCTACGGCCCGCCGCCCCGGCTGGGCGAGCACGGCGATCTGGTGGCGCGTGCGGCCGGGGGGCGCGGAGGCTCGCCCGCGGGCGGGGAGCGGTCGTGAGCGACTCCGCGGCGCTGGTCTTCGAGGAGCGGGAGTACGGCTCCGCGCGGCTGGCGGCGATGGCGGACGGGCTCGCGGGGACGCTCGCGCGGCGCGGTGTCCGGGCGGGCCGGCGCGTCGCGCTCATGGCGTCCAACCGGCCGGAGTGGGTGGCCGCGGTGCGGGCGGTCTGGCGGCTCGGCGCGTCGGCCGTGCTGCTCAGCCCGGCCTGGAAGCGCATCGAGGTCGAGCACGCCCTGGCGGTCACCGAGCCGGACCACGCCGTGGGCGACCACCCCGTGCTCGGCGAGCTGATGCCCATGCTGCATCTGGACGAGCCGGCCGCTCCCTGGAGCGGAACGTTCCCCCGGCCCGGCCCGGGGGCGGACGCGGTACTCGTGTTCAGCTCGGGGACGACGGGCCTGCCCAAGGCCGTCCGGCACACGCACGCGTCGTTCGGCGCCGCCGTCCGGCACTGGCGGGACGCCCTGGAGCTGACGCCGCGGGACCGGATCCAGATCGCGACGCCGCCGTCCCACATCCTCGGGCTGCTCAACATCGAGACCGCGCTGCGCACCGGCGCCCGGGTGCGGCTGCACCGCCGGTTCGACCTGGACGCCCTGCTCCGCCGCATCGAGAGCGACGGGATCACGGTGGAGATGGCCGTGGCGCCGATCGCGCTGGCGCTCGCGTCGCACCCGTCGCTGGAGTCCTACGACCTCTCGTCGCTGCGCTACATCATGTGGGGCGCGACGCCCGTGACGGCGAGCGTCGCCGAGACCGTCACCGAGCGGACCGGCGTCGGCTGGCTGCCCGCCTACGGGGCGAGCGAGCTGCCCGTCATCGCGTGCAGCCCGGTCGGCGGGGCCCGGCTGGACAGCGCGGGCCGCGCCGTGCCCGGGGTCGCCCTGCGGGTGGTGTCGCTGGAGACCGGGAAGCCGGTCGGGCCGGGCGAGACCGGGGAGATCCAGGCGCGCTCGCCCTCGCTGATGGCGGGCTACCTCCCGGCGGAGGCGACGGCCGAGGCCTTCGACGACGGCTGGTACCGGACGGGCGACGTCGGCCACATCGACGCGGACGGCTGGCTGCGGCTCACCGACCGCTCCAAGGAGATGATCAAGGTGCGCGGGTTCCAGGTCGCGCCCGCCGAGGTCGAGGCCGTCCTGCACGGCCATCCGGCCGTCGCCGACTGCGCTGTGTTCGGGGTCCCGGACGCGGCCGACGGGGAGGCGGTCGTCGCGGCCGTCACCCCGCGCGGCCCGGTCGATCCCGGCGAGCTGGCCGGGTTCGTCGCCGCCCGGCTGGCCTCCTACAAGCGGCCGGGCCGCGTGGTGTTCACGGCCGAGATCCCGCGCCTGCCGTCCGGGAAGGTGCTGCGCCGGGTCCTGAAGGAGCGCCACGGAGACGCGCCCGGCCGCTGAGGGGCGCGAGGGGCGCGGCGCGCCGGAACCCCGGAGCGGGCGGCGCCCCGGGGGTTCCGGCGCGACGCGCCGGAGGCCGGTCACTTCGGCGGGAACCGCAGGGCGCCGTCGAGGCGGATGATCTCGCCGTTCAGGTAGTCGTTCTCGCAGATGTGCTGCACCAGCGCGGCGTACTCGGGGGAGCGGCCCATGCGCTTCGGGTGCGGGACCTGCGGCCCCCAGTACGCCTCCAGCTGGTCGCCCGCCTTGCCGTAGGCCGGTGTCAGGAACGTGCCCGGCGCGATCGTGACGACGCGGACGCCGAGCGGCGACAGGTCGCGGGCGGCGACGAGGGTCATGCCGACCACCCCGCCCTTGGCGGCGGCGTAGGGGAGCTGGCCGACCTGGCCCTCGTACGCGGCGATGGACGCGGTGTTGACGATGACGCCCCGGCCGCCCTCGGCGGGCTCCTGCCGCCCGATCGCGGCGGCCGCGAGCCGCATCACGTTGAAGACGCCCGTCAGGTAGACCTCGATCGTCTTCCGGAAGCCCGCGAGGTCCAGGGGCGTGCCGTCCCGGCCGACGAGCCGCCCGCCGGACGCCGGGCCGCCGTGGGCGTCCACGGAGATCCGCAGCGGCCCCGCCTCCTCCGCCGCGGCCATCGCCGCGCGGACGTCGTCCGCGTCGGTGGCGTCGGTGCGGACGTAGCGGACGCCCAGCTCCTTCTCCAGCGCCCTGCCCGCGTCGTCGACGAGGTCGGCGACCACCACCTTCGCGCCGGCGGCGTGGAGGCGCCGGACCGTGGCCTCCCCGAGGCCTCCCGTCCCGCCGACCACGACCGCGGAGCTCCCGCTGATCTGCATCGCCACTCCCTCTCTTGCGAGTACGGATCTCAATAAGGGAGAATAGCATTCTCATGAACATCACCATGATCCTGGAGATGGCGGCCTCGGCCGGCGACCGGACGGCGGTGACGTCCGGCGGCCGGTCCCTGACCGCCTCCGCGCTCCTGCGCCTCGCGCACGCCGCCGCGGAGCGGTTCCGCGGCCGTCCGGCGGTCCTCTACCTCGGCCAGAACCACCTCGCCTACCCCGTCGCGCTCTTCGGCGCCGCGCTGGCGGGCGTCCCCTTCGTCCCGCTCAACTACCGGCTCGGCACGTCCCAGCTCACCGACCTCAAGGCGCGCCACCCCGGCGCCCTCGTGATCGGCCCGCCCGACCTCGAACCGCTCCTGGAGACCGCGGACGCCGCCCCGGGACCCCTCGACCTCGCGCCCGTGGTGGGTGACCCGGACGCCGTCGCGGTGATGCTCTACACGAGCGGGACGACCGCCGCGCCCAAGTCGGCCGTGCTGCGGCACCGGCACCTGCTCGCGTACGTGCTGAACACGCTGGAGTTCGGCTCCGCCGGGGAGGAGGAGGCGGCGCTGGTCGCCGTCCCGCCGTACCACGTCGCCGGGCTGGCGAACCTGCTGTCGAACCTCTACACCGGACGCCGCGTGGTCTACATGGCGGCGTTCGACGCGCGGGAGTGGCTGGAGACCGTCCGCCGCGAGAAGGCCACGCACGCGCTCGTGGTGCCGACGATGCTGGCGCGGATCGTCGCCGAGGTGCCCGGCGACGACGCGGAGACGCCCACGCTGCGCAGCCTCGCCTACGGCGGCGCGCGCACGCCGCGGCCCGTCCTGGAGCGGGCGCTGAAGATCTTCCCGGGGACCGGGTTCGTCAACGCCTACGGGCTCACCGAGACGGCGTCGTCCGTCGCCGTCCTCGGACCCGAGGACCACCGCGCGGCCCTCGCGGCGACGGACCCGGCGGAACGGGAGCGGCTCGGCTCGGTGGGACGGGCGCTGCCCGGCGTCGAGTTCCAGATCCGCGCCGAGGACGGCCGGCCCGCGCCCACCGGGGAGACCGGCCTCGTGTACGTGCGCGGCGACCAGATCTCCGGCGAGTACGGCGGCCGCAGCGCCCTCGACGCGGACGGCTGGTTCGCCACCCGCGACCGGGGACGGCTCGACGCCGCCGGCTACCTGTTCATCGAGGGGCGCGCCGACGACACCATCATCCGCGGCGGCGAGAACATCGCCCCCGCCGAGATCGAGGACGTCCTGCTGGGGCACCCCGGCATCGCGGAGGCGGCGGTGGTCGGCGTCCCCGACCCCGAGTGGGGCCAGCGGCTCGTCGCCGTCGTCGTCGGCGAGGGCGACCCGGAGGAGATCCGCCGCTGGGCCAAGGAGCGCCTCCGGTCCTCCAAGACGCCCGACGCGGTCGTGTTCCGCGCCGCGCTGCCGAAGACCGAGACCGGGAAGCTGCTGCGCCGCACTCTGCTCGCCGAACTCGACACAGGGTTGGAGAACACCCATGCCTGAAGCCGTCCTCGTGTCCGCCCTGCGCACCCCCATCGGCACCGCCTTCAAGGGCACGCTGCGCGACACCACCGCCTACGACCTCGCCCACCACATCGTCGGCGCCGCCGCGGACGGGCTCGACCCGGCCCTCGTCGACGACGTCGTCCTCGGCGAGGGCCTCTACGGCGGCGGCGTCCTCGCCCGGCACGCCGCCGTCACCACCGGGCTCACCGACGTCGCGGGCCTCGCCCAGAACCGGCACTGCGCCGCGGGCCTCGCCGCCGTCCAGGGCGCCGCCGCGAGCGTGCGCGCGGGCATGGACGAGCTGGTCATCGCGGGCGGCGTGAACTCGGCGTCCACCGCCCCGAAGTCGCGGTTCCTGGTCGGCGGCGAGTGGGCCGACCCCTGGGTCCCGCCCACCCACCCCGACCGGCCGGACGCCCCCAACCTCGACATGTCGATCACCGTGGGCTGGAACGCGGCGGTCAAGGCCGGCGTGACCCGCGCCGAGATGGACGCCTGGGCGCTCCGCTCCCACCGCAACGCCGTCCGCGCCATCGACGAGGGCCGCTTCGACGCGGAGGTCGTCCCGATCGAGACGCCGCACGGGCGGTTCGCGGTGGACGAGCATCCGCGCCGCGGCACCAGCCTGGAGAAGCTCGCCTCGCTCAAGCCCCTCCACCCGGAGATCGAGGGCTTCAGCATCACCGCGGGCAACGCCTGCGGCGCCAACGACGGCGCCGCCGCGCTCGTCGTCGCCTCCGACCGGCTCGCCGAGCGGCAGGGCCTGCCGGTCCTCGCCGCCGTCCGGTCGTGGGCGTCGGTGGGCGTCGATCCCGCCGAGACGGGGCTGGCGCCGGTGAAGGCGATACCGAAGGCGCTCGTCCGCGCCGGCCTGGCCCTGGACGAGGTGACGCTGTTCGAGATCAACGAGGCGTTCGCCGCGATGTGCGTCGCCACGATCGGGCTGCTCGGCATCGACCCCGGCCGCGTCAACGTGAACGGCAGCGGCTGCTCGCTCGGCCACCCCGTCGCCGCGACCGGCGCGCGGATGCTCGTCACGCTCGTGCACGAGCTGCGCCGCCGCGGCGGCGGCGTCGGCGTCGCCGCGATGTGCGCGGGCGGCGGGATGGGCTCGGCCACGGTCATCGAGGTCCCGGCCCCGTGACCCGCCCGCCCCGGCCCGGCACCGCGTGAACGTCCCCGACCTGCTCGCGTCCGCCCGGAACGGCTCCGTACGCGCCACAGGCCGCCTGCTCACCCTGGTAGAGGGCGACCGCCGCAACGAGGTCCTGGCCGCCCTAGACCGCCTGAACCGCGAGGACCGTGCGGGCAGCGTGGACCGCCCGTCCGACGCGGCCAGCGTGGGTGGCGTGGGCGGCCTGCCCGGCCTGGACGACCCGTCCGGCGCGGGCAGCGTGGGTGGCGCGAGCGGCGTGGACCGCGTGTCCGGCGTGAATCGCGTGGGCGACGCGAGCGGCGCGGACCGCGCGTCCGGTGTGGAGGGCCCGTCCGGTGTGGAGGGCTCGGGCGGTGGGGCGGGGGTGCGGGTCATCGGCGTGACGGGGCCGCCTGGTGCGGGTAAGTCGACTACCGTCGCCGCGCTCGTCGGGGCGTACCGCGCGCGCGGTACGCGGGTGGCGGTGCTGGCGGTCGACCCGTCCTCGCCCTACAGCGGCGGCGCGCTCCTCGGCGACCGGATCCGGATGGCCGCGCACGCGGGGGATCCCGGCGTGCTCGTCCGGTCGCTGGCGGCCCGCGGCCACCTCGGCGGGCTCGCCGCGGCGGTGCCCGCGGCGGTCCGCGTCCTCGCCGCCCTGTCCTACGACCCGATCCTGCTGGAGACCGTGGGCGTCGGCCAGTCGGAGATCGAGGTCGCCGCCGTCGCCGACCCCGTCGTCGCCGTCCTCGCCCCCGGGGCGGGCGACGCCGTCCAGGCCGCCAAGGCGGGGCTGCTGGAGGTCGCCGACCTCCTCGTCGTCAACAAGGCCGACCGGGAGGGCGCCGACCGGACCGTCCGCGACCTGCGCGCGGAGACCGGCGCGCCCGTCCTCACGCTCGTCGCGTCCCGCGGCGACGGCGTCCCGGAGCTCGTCGAGGCGATCGACGCGCACCGCCGCGCCGACACCCCCGCCCGCCGGACGGCCCGCGCGCGAGCCCAGATCCTGTCGCTGGCGCAGAGCCGGCTGCGCTCCCATCCCCGCCTCGCGCACCTGGCCGGGGAGGTCGCGGACGGGCGGTGCGACGCCGGCGCCGCGGCCGGCCTCCTCCTGGGCGCCCCTCCCGGAAGCGGCGATCGCCAGGAAGGGGCATGACGGGTCACCCCGCGAACCGGACGAGCGCCTCCTGCGCGTAGGAGGCGACGAGCGAGCCGTCCTCCGCCAGGACGTCGCCGCGGCCGAAGCAGCGGCCGTGGGCGAGAAGGGGGCCGTGCTGGCGCAGCAGCAGCCACCCGTCGGTGCGGAACGGGCGGTGGAACCAGAGGGTGTGCGAGGTGACGGCCGAGGTGAACGCGGTGCCCGCGTCCCGCTGGCCGATCCCGTCGAGCGGGCGCAGCGCGGTGCCGATCAGGGTGAGGTCGGTCGCGTAGGCGGTGAGGGCCGGTGCCAGCTCCGGAGCGGCGGGCGGCGTCCGCATCCACAGGCTCGCCTCGGGCGGCTCGGGTTTCCGGGAGTCCAGATCGGCGGCCGACCGGACCTCCCACGGGACGAGGTCGAGGTCCACGCGGTGCTCGGCCCCGAGGACGGCCGGGACGGGCTCGGTGGTCTGGTGGTCGAGGCCGTCCTCGGCGGCGTGCAGGGAGACGGACGCGGTCGCGATGACGCCGCGCGACTGCCGCGCGACGATCCCTGCCGTCGCGAACGTGCCGCCCTCGTGGTGGCGCTCCACCTCGTACCGGACCAGCTCGTCCGACCGGCCCGCGCGAGGGAACAGGACGTGCAGCGACTTGACGGCCTTCTCCGGATGGGCCAGGGACGCAACCCGGACGAACTGCGCGAGGAGCTGGCCGCCGAACAGCCGGTGGTAGCTCAGCCGCTGGTTGCGCCCCTCGAAGGCGGGGGACTCGCCGCGCAGTTCCAGGCAGTCGAGGAGGTCGCTCCACAGGTCGGTGCCGGTCACGCCCGCCCCCGGCCGGAGCAGCGGACGAGGGAGGTGCGGGCGGGAACGGCAAGGGCGAGGACGCGCATACCCTGAGTGTAAGCTAATTCTCCTAGCGGAGAATAGGATTCTCGCCCTAATCCTGCGCGAATCCCGAGGCGCAGAAGTCCCAGACCTCGTCGGCGGTGAGCGCGTGGTCCTGCTCGTCGCCCGGGACGCCGTTGCCCTGCGCGATGAACATGACCGTCTGCATCGTCAGCGCGGCCGCTCGGCGCGGGGTGAGGGCCGGGCGCAGCTCGCCGGCGTCCGCGGCCTGCGCCATGAGGTCGCTGAACAGCGCCAGCAGCGGCGCGTGCGCCACCTTCGTCTCGGTCGGGTGGGAGATCAGCAGCTGGGGGGCGAAGTCGGTGAACAGCGGGCGCCGCGCGCCGGGGTCGGGGCGGGACAGCTCGAACAGCAGCCGGACGGCGACCTTCAGCCGGTCCAGCGGGTCGGACTCGCCGGACGCGGCGGCGCTGATCTGGTCGGTCGCCCGGCGCAGCGCGTCCTCGAACAGGGCGAGCAGCAGCTCGTGCTTGCCGTCGAAGTGCTGGTAGAAGCTGCGCAGCGACTGGCGCGAGCGGTCGACGACCTCCTGCACGGTGAAGTCGGTGGTGCCCTTCTCCGAGATGATCGCCTGCGCCGCGTCGAGGAAGCGCTCCACCCGCTGCTCGGCGCGGAGCTTCGCCGCCTTGGTCGAGCGTTCGACCGCGCGCTGCTTCCAAGCCGGCTCCCCGCCCTGGGTGCCGGCGGGCGGATCCGTCTTCTGTGCCATGTCAAGAACCTTACTGCACGTCACCGGGAGGGGGCCTGCACCTCGACCGCCGTGTCCGGGACACGTTGACAAGACCCTGACTGGCGTGACGAGAGAAGGTTGTTCTCGACCGCTGCCGCCGGCCGCGCCGGGCCGCTCCTACTGGACGAAGACCTTCCCGCCCTTCATGACGAACCGCACGTCCTTGGTGACGGCGATGTCCCGCAGCGGGTCGCCGGGGACCGCGATGACGTCGGCGAGCAGGCCCTCCGCGAGCCGGCCGCGGTCGGTGACGTCGAGCAGCTCGGCGGCGGTGACGGTCGCCGCGCGCAGCACGTCCAGGGGGCTCATGCCGCGCTCGGCCAGCGCGACCAGCTCGCTCGCGTTCCGGCCGTGCGGGATCGCCGGGGCGTCCGTGCCGACCGCGATGCGCACCCCCGCCTTGATGGCGGCCCGGATCGACTCGCGGGCCCGCGGGAACATCTCGGCCGCCTTCTCCCGCAGCTCCGGCGCGGCCTTGGACACGTCCATGCCGTCGGCGAGGAACGTGGTCGCGACGAGGAAGGTGCCGCGCTCCACCATCAGCGCGATCGCGTCGTCGTCGATGAGGAAGCCGTGCTCGATGCAGTCGATGCCCGCCTCGACGGCCGCGCGGACCGCGTCGGCGCCGTGCGTGTGCGCCGCGACCCGCAGCCCGCGGCGGTGCGCCTCGTCCACGATCGCGCGCAGTTCCTCGTCGGAGTAGTGCTGCGCGCCCGGCACGCCGGTGTGCGACATCACCCCGCCCGACGCGCACACCTTGATGAGCCGCGCGCCGTGCTTGATCTGGTACCGGACGGCCTTGCGCACCTCGTCCACCCCGTTGGCGATGCCCTCCTCCAGCGTCAGCGGGAGGACGCCGGGCGCGAACGCCGCGAACATCGTCGGGTCGAGGTGCCCGCCCGTCGGGGTGATCGCGTGGCCGGCCGGCACGACCCGCGGGCCGTCGATCCAGCCCGCGTCGATCGCCTTGGCGAGGGCGACGTCGAGCAGGTAGCCGCCCGTCTTCACGAACAGGCCCAGGTTGCGGACGGTCGTGAACCCCGCCCGCAGGGTCCGGCGGGCGTTGCCGACGGCGCGCAGCATGCGCAGCGGCGGGTCGTCCTGGACGGGGGAGTACGCGGCCGTCTCGCCGCGGCCCCCCATCAGCAGGTTGACCTCCATGTCCATGAGCCCGGGCAGCAGCACCGCGTCGCCGAGGTCGACGACCTCGCCCCGCACGGGACCGCCGACCGCCGCGATCCGGTCGTCCTCGATCCGCAGGACGCCCGGCCGGACGATCTCGCCCGCGTCGAGGTCGAGGAGCCCGGCCGCCTTCAGTACCGGCATCTCAGACCACGGGCTCCACGACGAGGTCGAGGTAGGCGGCGCCGCTGTCGGGGACGCGCGCCTGCTTCCACACCTCGACGGGGAACGACACCATGACCAGCGACTGCATGAGGTGCAGCAGCGAGCGGGCGTCGCCGGGCAGGTCGTCCCAGGGGAGGGCGTCGCAGTAGGCGATGGCGTCCTCCAGCCGGGCGAAGGCCGCGTCGTAGAACGCCTGCATCTCCTCCATGGAGCTGGCGAGGCGCTTGGCGTACCGCTCCGGTTCGGTCGGCAGCGCCCAGGCCGCGTACAGCTCCAGGTCGCTGAACTCAGCGGGCAGCGGCATCGCTGTGCTCCTCGGCTCGGCGGTCCCCGTTCCGGTGCGCCCGGACCCGGTCGGCGACGACCTTGTGCAGGTGGCGCAGGAGGATCTCCTGGTCGTTGAGCGGGAACTCGGTGACGGCGCGGCTCTTCAGCATGGTCTGGGTGGCCTCCAGGGTGTTGGCGTCCTGGAGGGCGTACTCCTTGAACGTCACCGCCGCGAGCTCCTGGGCGAGGCGCTCGCGGGTGTTCTTCGGCGGGACGAAGTAGAGGCTGGACTCGAAGACGTGCCGGTCGACCGCGGTCGGCCAGTAGTGGTAGGTCAGGTACCAGCCGGGCGCCCAGAACAGCAGCGTGAAGTTCGGGAAGAACTCGAACGAGTCGGTGCCCCACGACCGGTGGCGCGCCGGGTTGATCCCGGGCGGCAGCGGGTCCAGGCCCGCGATGTCCGGCCGGTCCCAGGGGCCGAACAGGCCGCTGCGCAGCGCCCGCTCGATCGGCTTCACCATGGACGGGTCCTTCGGCGGCGCCATGCCGCCCCAGGACGAGATCATCGCGTGGGGGCTGTGCAGCTCGTAGTGCAGGGCCTCGAACCCGTACCCGAGGAGCTTGTCGGCCTCGTCCTTCACGGCCTGCTTCTGGTGCAGGACGGGCGCGTGGTAGAACTCCGCGAACGCGTCGATGAACAGCTTCCAGTTGCTGCCGACCTCGGCCCGGTAGGTGTAGACCTCGGTCATCTCGTGGAACGGGTAGCCCTCCAGCCCCTTCGCCATCTCGCCGAGGTACTCCTCCAGCGGCCGCGCGCCCGGGTCGAGGTTGACGAAGACGAACCCCTCCCAGACCTCGCAGCGCACCTCCTTCAGGCCGTAGTCGGCCTTGTCCAGGTCGAAGAACTCCTCCTCCTGCTGGACGAAGGTGAGCGCGCCGTCCAGGCCGTACCGCCAGGCGTGGTACTTGCAGGTGAACTGCCGGCAGACGCCCTTGACCTCCTCGCCGGGGAAGTCGTTCCACACGAGCTTGTTGCCGCGGTGCCGGCACAGGTTGTGGAACGCGCGGATCCGCTGGTCCCTCCCGCGGACGATGATCAGTGAGGTGTCGGCGACGGCGAGCTCCTTGGTGAAGTAGGAGCCCGTCCTCGGCACCAGCTCGACCCGGCCGACGTTCAGCCAGGTCCGCTTGAAGACGGCCTCGCGCTCGGCCTCGTAGTAGGCGGGGTCGACGGAGTCGGTGTAGTCGACCGGGGCGGTTCCCAGCTCGGGGTACTGCTCGGTCCAGCTCCCCGCTGCGGGTTTGGCGAAGTGGGGCACGGATCTACCTCCCTCTCGGGGATGAGAATAGCGTTCTCAAATATGAGTTGCAAGTTTCCAGCCTATTGCTTCTCTGTAGAGGAGAAGCTAGTTTTCACACACCGAGAGTATGACGTGACCTGGGGGAGTGCACCGTGACGCCGACCGAGACGCCCCCGACCGGAACGCCCCCGGCCGAGACGCCCGCGGGCGGGGCGCGCACCGGCCGCACCGGCGGCGCCGACCGCGCGGACCGCTTCGAGCGGGAGCTCGCGGAGCTGAGGATCCCCGACCCGGCGGCCGGGCGGGCCGCGCTGTGGCTGCGGCTCGGCGCCGCGCTGATGGCGCTGGGCCTGGTGCTCGCGGCCGTGGCCTACCTGGTGTCGCACGGCACCCGCGACCCGCTCGTCCAGCGGGACGCCATCACGCTCGGCCTCGGCGGCGTCGCCGCCGCCGTCGCCGGGTCCGCGCTGTTCCTGCGGTACTCGCTCACCGGCTTCCTGCGCTTCTGGATGGCCCGCCAGTCCTACGACCTCGCCCAGCTCGCCGACCGCCTCCTCGAAAGGGACGCCCGCCATGACCTCGCCGGAAACGACGCCGCGCCCCGGTGACCAGCTCGCCAGCACCGCCTGCGCCACGCGGGTGATCGTCGTCCGCGCCCCCGCGGGCGGCGGCCCGGTCGTCGCCTGCGGCGGGAGCCCGATGGTGCCCGCCGCCTCCGCG
>NZ_CAACUY010000232.1 GCF_900659615.1 Actinomadura fibrosa
CGCACGCGTCCGGGCCGCCCGGCGGCGGGTCCGCGCCTCCGCAGCCCGCGCCGCAGCGCAGGTCCACGACGGCGATCGCGGTGGCGGCCGCGGTGGTCGCGGTCGCGGCGGCCGTCGTCGTCTCGGTGATCGCCCTTCGGGGCGGCGACGATCCCGGACGGGCTGCGCCGCCGGCCGCCACCAGCGCGCCACCGTCGCCGCCGCGCACCTCGCCGTCCCGGAGCCCGTCGCGGCGTCCGACGAGCCCGAAGGCGAAGCCGCCGAAGGAGGTCGGCATCCCGGCGGCGTACGCGGGCACCTGGAAGGGCAAGGTCAGGCAGAACGACGGGAAGATGCTCTCGGTGACGCTGGTCCTGCCGAAGGGCAAGCGCGCGGGACGGGTCAGCTATCCGGGGGAGCGCTGCTCGGGCACCGAGTCGTACGTCGGCAGGGCGGGCGGCACGCTGACGCTCCGCGAGCTGATCACGAAGGGCACGGAGCGCTGCGTGCGGTCCGGCACGGTCACGCTGACGCCGAGCGGCAGGCGCCTGATGTTCAGCTACACCGGCAGGTCGAAGACCCGCACCTGGACGGTCGTCGGCCCGTTGTCCCGGTCCTGACGCCCGGCGCGCTCAGCCGAAGACGATGACCGAGCGGGCGACGGCGCCCGAGCGGACGTGCGCGACGGCGTCGTTGACGTCGTCCAGCGGGACGCGCTCGCTGACCAGGCCCTCCAGGTTGAGGCGGCCGCTCCGGTACAGCCCGACCAGCAGCGGGAGGTCGCGGGCGGGGACGGCGTCGCCGCCCTGGGTGCCCATGAGGCGGCGCGAGCCGAACAGCAGGCCGGGCGGGATCTCCAGGTTCTTCCCGGCGGCGGGGCTGCCGACCATGACCGTGGTCCCGCCGGGCTGGGTGGAGGCGAACGCCTTGGCCAGCACCTCCGGGACGCCGGTGACGTCGAAGGCGTAGTCGGTGCCGCCCCGGACGATCTCGCCGACCTGCTTCGGCAGGTCGTCGGCGAGGACGGTGTGGGTGGCGCCGAACCTGGTGGCGAGGTCGAGCTTGGACTCGACGACGTCCGCGGCGATGATCGTGGTGGCTCCCGCGAGGACGGCGCCCTGCACGACGTTCAGCCCGACGCCGCCGCAGCCGACGACGAGGACGCTGGTGCCCGGCTCGACCCGGGCGACGTTGAGGACGGCGCCGACGCCGGTGACGACGCCGCAGGCGGTGAGGGCGAGCAGGTCGAGCGGCGCGTCGCGGTCGACCTTGACGCACATGGCCTCGGTGACGACGGCCTTCTCGGCGAACGAGCCGATGCCGATGTAGGGGCGCACGACCTCGTCGCCGGTGCTCAGCCGGGTCGTGCCGTCCGCGGTGACGCCCATGATCGCCGCCATGCGGGTCCTCCCACTGCACAGGTGCACCCGGCCGCGCGCGCAGTTGCGGCAGCGCCCGCACGGCCCGTTCATGGCGACGACGACGTGGTCGCCCGGCTTGACGGACGTCACGCCGGGGCCGACGGCCTCGACGACGCCCGCGCTCTCGTGGCCGAGGACGCACGGCAGGTGCGTGACGACGGGGCTCTTGCCGTCGATGGCCTTGAGGTCGGAGCCGCAGACGCCCGACGCGGCGATCGCCACGAGGACCTCGCCGTCCTTAGGCGCCTCCACCCGCACCTCGGCGATCTGGAGGGGAGCGCCGTACTCCCGCAGCAGCGCCGCCCGCATCACCGTGCTCGTCACGTTCCGCCCGCCTTCCGGAAGCCGCGCGCGGGGGTCGCGCGCCCGTGCCCTGCGCCGTGCCGGATCCCGCGCCGCGCGGCGCGCCGGCCCGTCCCCGCCCACGCTAGCACCAAGCGTTTGCTTGATCGAGGGGACGGGTGCCGAGGTCGGGGCGTTGACAGTGCCGCGACGGCGAACCTACGCTCGCGACCAAGCGAGCGCTAGGTCACATCGGTGGCCGCTCTCGCCGTGCCCGAACGATTCCGCGGGAGGCGCGCCTTGACGACATCCACGACCTTGCGGGCGAGCGTGCTCGCCGTTGCCGCCGCCCTGCTCGCGGCGTGCGCCACGAGCAACGACGCGTCCTCCGGCGGGGACGGCGCGGCCGGGGTGACCGGCGACTCGGTCAAGGTGGGCGGCGTGCTCACCGTGACGAGCGCGACCGGCTACTCCACCGGCGGCGCCGAGCTCGGCGCCAAGGCCCGGTTCGCGCGCGCCAACGCCGAGGGCGGCGTCCACGGCCGCAAGATCGAGTACATCGGCGCCGAGGACGACGGCATGACCCCCGACAAGGGCGCCGCCGCCGCGCGCCGCCTCGTCCAGAAGGAGAAGGTCTTCGCGGTGCTGCCGGTCAGCGCGCCGCAGTTCGGCGGCGCCGAGTTCCTGGAGCAGCAGAAGGTGCCGTGGATCGGCTGGGCCACCGGGCCGTTCTGGTGCGGCAAGGCCAGCGCGTTCGGGTTCAACGGCTGCCTCGCGCCGAAGCCCGGCCAGAAGACGCAGACCTGGTGGGGCAACCAGGTCGCCGCGCAGCTCGGCGGCGCCAAGGGCAGGACGTTCTGGCTCCAGGCCACCGACTCGACCGCCAGCAAGTACGCCATCCAGACGATCGGCAAGTCGTTCACCGCGGCGGGGTTCACGGAGGCGGGCTCGTCGGCGGCGCTGCCGTCCCAGGCCCCGCCGCAGGACTGGTCGCCCTACGTCAACAAGATCATGAAGAGCGCGGGCGGGAAGGCGCCCGACGTGGTCGTGTCCGTCATGGCCGGCGGCAAGTTCAACACCGGGCTCTACGCCGCGCTGAAGAAGGCCGGCTACAAGGGCCTGATCACCGACGCCACGTCGTACGACCCGAAGGCGATCGCCGACCCGCAGGCCCGGCAGGCGCTGGACGGCGTCTACGCCGCGCCGCAGTTCGAGCCGTACGAGTCCGACCTGCCCGAGGTCGCGAAGATGAAGGCGGACGTGCAGGCGGCCGGCGGCGCGTCCGCCGTCCTCGACCAGCACGCCGCGATCGGGTACTGGTCCGCCGACGTGTTCCTGAAGATGCTGGAGAAGGCCGGCAAGGACCTCACGCGCGACTCCTTCCTCAAGGCCGCCGGGACGTTCTCCTACGAGAACAAGGGCTTCGGCCGCATCCAGTTCCCGGCCGGCAAGACCGAGTCGAACGGCTGCGGCGCGCTCGTCCGGCTGGAGAACGGGACCTTCAAGGTCGCGCAGCACCTCAAGTGCTACGACAACACCACCCTCTAGGCGCGGCACCGTGACCGAACTCCTCGGCTACGTCCTGAGCGGCCTGGTCACCGGGGCGATCTTCGCGCTGATGGCGTCCGGGCTGACGCTGTCCTACTCGGCCACCGGCGTCTTCAACTTCGCGCACGGCGCGGTCGGGTTCCTCGCGGCGCTGCTGTTCTTCGAGCTGACGTCCGGGCTCGGCTGGCCGGTGTGGGCGGCCGGGCCGGTCACGATCCTCGGGGCCGCGCCCGCGCTCGGCTACGCGCTGCACCGGCTGATGTTCCGCGGGCTCGCGACCGCGGGGGAGACCGCGCAGATCGTGGCCACGATCGGGCTCGCCATCGCGCTCCCCGCCCTCGGCCTGTGGACCGTGGACGTGCTCGTCGAGACGTTCGGCGCGGACCTCCCGAAGGTCACCGAGGGCGCGGCGGCGCGCGGGCTCGGGCCCCGTCCCGTCCACTCCTGGCACCCGTTCGGCGGCGTCGGGATCGACTCCGACCAGCTCACCACGTTCGCGCTCGCCGTCCTCGCGGCGGGCGCGCTGTGGGCCGTCATGCGGCGCACCCCGCTCGGCCTGCGGATGCGCGCCACCGTCGACCGGCGCGCCCTCGCCACCCTCCGCGGCGTGGACGCCGACGCCGCGTCCGCGCAGGCGTGGATGCTGGGCACCATGCTCGCCGGGCTCGCCGGGGTCCTCGCCGTGCCCGCGCTCGGGCTGGACTCCGGCGCGTTCACCGTGCTGATGTTCGCGTCCGCGACGGCCGCGGTGTTCGGGCGGCTGCACTCGATCCCCGTGACGTTCGCGGCGGGCCTCGCGCTCGGCGTCGTGCAGAACCTCGTCGCCGGATACGCCGACTTCGCCGAGAAGGTCACCGGGTTCCGGACGGCCGTCCCCGCGATCCTGCTGTTCGGCGGGCTGCTCGTCCTCGGCCGCGCCCGCGGGCGGGCCGCCGGGACGATCGCCGAGGACGCGCCCCCGCCCGACTACCTCGCCGACCTGCCCCGCCTGCGGCGCGCCCTGCCCTGGGGCCTGTCCGTCGCCGCGCTCCTCGTCTGGACGTTCACGCTCGGCGACGACTACTGGGTCGGTCTCGTCGCGCAGGGGCTCGTCCTCGCGCTGATCTTCTGCTCGTTCGTCGTCGTCACCGGCATCGGCGGCATGGTGAACCTGGCCCAGGCGTCGTTCGCCGCGCTCGCGGCGCTCGCCGCCGGCCTCGCGTTCGACAAGGGGCTGCCGTTCCCGCTCGCCGTGCTGATCGGCGTGCTCGCCGCCGTCGCCGCCGGGATCCTCGTGGCGCTGCCCGCGCTGCGGCTCGGCGGCCGGATCCTCGCGCTCGCCACCCTCGCCCTCGCCCTGCTCGCCGACCAGGTGCTCTTCCAGATCGACGCGTTCAGCAACGGGACCGTCGGCTGGAAGCTGCCCGCGTTCTCGCTCGGCGTCGCCGACACCAACGACGTGCGGGTCCGGGTCGTGCTGCTGCTCGCCCTCATCGGGCTCGTGGGCCTGCTGATCCGGAACCTGGAGCGGTCCGCGTCCGGGCGGGCGATCCTCGCCGTGCGGTCCGCGCCGACCGCGGCGCCGTCCGTCGGCATCTCCGCGACCCGCGCGAAGCTGACGCTCTTCGGGCTCGCGTCCGGCATCGCCGGGCTCGGCGGCGTCCTGTACGCGACGTTCAACGGGCAGATCACCGCGACCGACCTGCCCGCCCTGACCGGATTCGTGTGGCTCGCGGTCGTGGTGCTCCAGGGCGTGCGCCGCGTCGGCGGCGCGGTACTCGGCGGCCTGGTCATGGCGCTGTTCCCCGAGGTCCTCGACAACGTCACCGACTCCCCGTACGTCGGGACGATCCTGTTCGGGCTCGGCGGCATGATCCTCGCCCGGCATCCCGACGGCGTCCTCGCCCAGCTCGCCGAGCGCCGCTACCGCCGCCGCAAGCGCCGCGACCGCCTCGCCGCCGCCGAACGCGCCGTCTCGGGGACCCCCGAACCCGCGCGCACGCACGCCGGGGCGACGGAGACCGCTGCCGCCAAGGTCGGCGCCGCTGAGGGCGAACGTGCCGGGTCAGAGGCGGTGCTGCGGCTGGAAGGGGTCGTCGCCGGGTACGGGGACGTGACCGTGCTCCGCGGCGTCGACCTCGCCGTGCCCGCGGGCTCCGTCGTGGCGCTGCTCGGCGCGAACGGCGCGGGCAAGTCCACGGCGTGCGCGGTCGCGGGCGGCACGCTGCGCCCGACCGCCGGACGGGTCCTGCTCGACGGGCGGGACGTCACCGCCCGGAGCGCCTTCCAGCGCGCCCGCGACGGCCTGTACCTGGCCCCCGAGGGCAGGGGCGTCTTCCCCTCGCTGACCGTCGAGGACAACCTCACCGTCTGGCTCCCATCGGCCGCCGACCGGCGGCAGGTGTACGAGCGGCTGCCGCGGCTCGCCGAGCGCCGCGGCGTCCCGGCGGGCGCGCTGTCGGGCGGTGAGCAGCAGATCCTCGCGCTCGCGCCAGCGCTCGTCCGCCCGCCGCGCGTCCTCGTCGCCGACGAGCCGTCGCTCGGCCTGGCGCCGCTGGTCGTCGCGCAGGTCTTCGAGATGTTCGGCGAGCTGCGCGACCGCGGCGTCGCGCTGCTGGTCGTCGAGGAGAAGGCGAGCGAGGTCCTGGCGCTGGCCGACACCGTCGCGTTCATGGGGAACGGGCGCCTGTCGTGGACGGGCCCCCGCGCCGAGGTCGACGAGGACCGGCTGACCTCGGCCTACCTCGGCCTGGCCGCGTCCGCTCCGGATCCCGCGCCGGCCGCGGCCGGGAACGCCCCCGAGGGGGAGCAGTGATCGAGATCGAGGACGTCAGCGTCCGGTTCGGCGGCGTGCACGCGCTCTCGGACGTCGGCCTCGCGGTCGCCGAGGGGCAGACCTGCGGGGTGATCGGCCCCAACGGCGCGGGCAAGACGACGCTGTTCGACGTCGTCACCGGGCTCCGGAGGCCGTCGTCCGGGACCGTCCGGCTGGACGGGGAGGACGTCACGTCCGCGGGCGCGGTGCGGCGGGCCCGGATGGGGCTGCGGCGCACGTTCCAGCGGCCGCAGGTGTTCGGGCGGCTGACCGTCCTGGAGAACGTGCTCGCCGCCGTCGAGTGGCGCGGCGGCGGAGGCGGCCTGGCGGCGGACCTCGTCGGATGGCGCGGGCGGCGGCGGCTCGAACGCGAGCGCCGGGAGCGCGCCATGGCCGTCCTCGACCGCTGCGGGATCGGCGCGCTCGCCGGCGCCTACGCGGCGGACCTGCCGATCGGGCGGCGGCGGATGGTCGAGCTCGCCCGCGCCGTCGCCGACGAGCCGCGGGTGCTGCTGCTCGACGAGCCGACCTCCGGGCTGGACGCCGAGCAGGCCGCGCTGTTCGCCGCGGTGGTCGCGGGGCTGGACGCGACCGTCCTGCTGGTCGAGCACGACGTCGGCTTCGTGATGGGAGCGTGCGAGCGGGTCGTCGTCCTCGACCTGGGCAAGGTCATCGCGGACGGCCCGCCCGACGCCGTCAGGGAGGATCCGGCCGTCCGCGCCGCCTATCTCGGATGACCTGAACCGGGCCGGTTGCGCTCGGATACGTTCTGGAATCCCGCGGGCCCTCGGCGCGGCAGCACACCCGCACCCATACTGGATGCGGCGGGCGACGGAGCGTATCGAACCCCGGGCGCGGAGCCCGGCACAGCGCACGGTGACGATCGGCGCGTCCGGCACCGGCGCGTTCGAACACCGGGCCTCCGGCGGCGGGTCCGCCGGGCGGGAGGCGGTCACGATGCAGCACCCGTGGGACGCGGGCGACGCGCTGCCGGAGGAGGCGACGAGCCTCGTCGGCCGGGCGTCCGAGATCCGCGCCGCCCGCGACGCGCTCGGGCGGGCGCGGCTCGTCACGCTGACCGGCCCCGGCGGCGTGGGCAAGACCCGCGTCGCGCTGCGGGTCGCGCGCGACCTCGCCGGGACGTTCCCGGACGGCGTGCAGATGGTCGAGCTGTCCGGGCTGCGGGACGGGGCGCTGCTGGCCGAGACCGTCGCCGGGGCGATGGGACTGCGCGACTCGATGGCCGCGCCGACGGCCGACCTGCTCGTCGAGTGCCTGCGCGACCGGCGGTTCCTGCTCGTCCTCGACACCTGCGAGCACCTCGTGGCCGACTGCGCGGCGTTCGCGCGAAGGCTGCTCGACGGCTGCTCCGGCCTGCGCCTGCTCGTCACGAGCAGGCAGCCGCTCGGCCTCGCCGCCGAGCGCGTCCTGCCCGTCCCGCCGCTGGCGGTGACGGCCGAGAGCGGCGACGCGGTCGAGCTGTTCGTCGCCCGCGCGTTGGAGGCCGTCCCGGACCTGCCCGTCACCGCGACCGCGCGGCGGCGGATCGCGCTGCTCTGCCGGCGGCTGGACGGCATCCCGCTCGCCATCGAGCTGGCCGCGGTCCGGCTGCGCACGCTGCCGCTGGAGGGGCTCGTCCGGCGCATGGACGAGCTGTTCTGGCTGCTCGGCGACGGCCCCTCGGAGACGCCGCGGCATCAGGCGCTGCGCACCACGGTCGGCTGGAGCCACGAGCTGTGCGCGCCGCCGGAGCGGCTGCTGTGGGCGCGGCTGTCGGTGTTCGCGGGCGGCTTCGACCTCGCGATGGCCGAGCGGGTCTGCGCTGACGAGCGGCTCGACCGGCACGCCGTCGCCGTCGGCCTGGCGGGCCTCGTGGACAAGTCCGTCGTGCACCGCACCGGCGACCGCTACGACATGCTCGACACGCTCCGCGAGTACGGCGCCGCGTGGCTGGAGGCCGTGGAGCCGATCCGCCCGCTGTGCGAGCGGCACCGCGACTGCGTGGCCGAGCTCGCGCGCCGCGCTGCGGACGCGTGGCTCACCGACGCGGAGGAGCGCTGGGTCCGCCGGCTGGACGCCGAGCGCGACAACGTCCGCGCCGCGCTGGAGTTCTGCTTCACCGTGCCGGGAGAGGCACTCGCCGGGCTGCGGCTGGCGGGCGCGCTGTGGAGCACCTGGCTGTGCCGGTCGCGGTTCACCGAGGGCCGGTACTGGTTCGACCGCGGCCTGGAGCTCGTCACCGAAGCCGTCCCCGAGCGGGCGGACGCGCTGTGGCGCAACGCGTACCTGTGCACGAACCAGGGCGACTCGCCCGAGGCGTTCCCGATGGCCGCCGAGGCGCTCGCCCTCGCCCGCCGCGGCGGCGACGAGCCCGCGTACGCGCGGGCGCTGCGCACGCTCGGGACGGCCGCCACCTTCGTCGGCGAGCACGACCGCGCCGGGCGCTGCTTCGAGGAGGCGCTGGCCGTCATGCGGGAGCGCGGGCTGCGCGGCGACCTGATCATGCTGCACGTCCTGCGCGGCTTCCACCGGGCGCGCAGCGGGGAGCCGAAGACTGCGCTCGCCGAATGCGACGAGGCCCTCCACCTGCTGAGGAACGCCCCGAACGAGATCTGGATCCGCTCCTGGGCCGGCTACGTCAAGGCGCTGGCCCACTGGTTCCTGGACGACGTCGAAGGCTGCGCCCGCGAGGTCCGGGCGAGCCTCGCCGCGTTCCGCCGGATCGACGACCCGGTCGGCCTCACCAACACCTTCGAGCTGCTCGGCTGGGTGTTCGCGCGCCGCCGCCAGTACGCGGAGGGCGCCGTCCTGCTCGGCGCCGCGTCCCGCTACCCCGCGAAGGTCGGGGTCCCGCGCCTCGGCGACACGGCGCTGGAGTCGCTGCACGAGCAGCTCGAAGGGCAGGCCCGCTCGGCGCTCGGCCTCGACCGGTTCACCGCCGAGCACGAGCGCGGCATGGCCCTCACCCTGGACGAGACCGTCCGCTTCGCGTGCGGCGGCGCCTGAGCCCCGCCACCGGACCGGTGTCCCGGTCCGTCCCACCGGCCGACTAGAATCTCGTTCGGCTGAAGGGGAGGGCCGCGATGGGCGTGGAGCCGACGGTACGCGACGGGCTGGACCGGGACGAGACGGCGGCGCTGACCGCGCTCGCCGCCCGGATCCGCGAGCTGACGGAGGCCGCCGTCCTCACCGGCGCCGGCGCCGGTGAGGCCGCCGCGGTCGCGGACGAGCTGGCGGCGCTCACCGCGCGCCTGTCCGCCGTCCGCCGCGCCGCCCCGCCGTTCACCGGCACCGGTGAGAGCGGCATCGACCGGCAGATCGCCAACCCCGTCGCCGGAACGATCAACCCCATCGCCCCGCCCGTCGACATCGAGGTCACCCCGGACGGCATCGCCCGCGCCGAGTTCACCCTCAGCCAGGTCTACGAGGGGCCGCCCGCCTACGTCCACGGCGGCGTCTCCGCGATGGTGCTCGACCAGGTCCTCGGCATGGCCGCCGCCGCCACCGGCAACCACGGCATGACCGCGACCCTGGAGCTGCGCTACCGGCGCCCGACCCCGCTCGGCGTCCCCCTCCTCGTCGAGGCCAAGGCGAGCCGCACCGAGGGCCGCAAGATCTACGCCGACGGCGCCATCACCGGCCCCGACGGGCGCGTCACCGTCGAGGCCACCGCGCTGTTCGTCATGCCCCGGCGCTGACCTCCCCGCCCGTCCCGGCGCCCTCCCGCACCGGACGCGGCAGCAGCGCCAGCGCGCCCAGCGTCAGCGCCGACGCCACCAGCATGGCCACCGAGATCGCCTGCCAGCCGAAGTCGTGCAGCAGCCACGTCGCCAGCAGCGGCGCCGGCCCGCCGGCGACCACCGACGCGAGCTGGTACCCGATGCCCGCCCCGCCGTACCGCAGCCGCGTCGGGAAGCACTCCGCGATCAGCGACGCCTGCGGCCCGTACTGGATCGCGTGCGGGATCTGCGCCACCACCACCGCGACGACCACCAGCACGGCGACCTCGGTGTTGAGCAGCGCGAAGTAGGGGAACGCGACCACGGCCACGAGCAGCGACCCGGCCGCGTAGACGCGCCGCCCGCCGATCCGGTCGGCGAGGTGCCCGGCCGCCGGGATCGTGAACAGCTCCAGCACCGCCGCCGCCGTCACCGCGCTCAACGCCAGCGCCTGCGCCATCCCGAGCGTCTTGTGTATGTACGTCAGCGCGAAGGACGTGAAGATGTAGAACGGCATCTGCTCCGAGCAGCGCAGCAGTGCGCTCAGCACGATCTCGCGCGGATACCGCTTCACGACCTCCGCCACCGGGACCTCCGCCACCTCCCGCCGCTCGACGACCTCCGCGAACAGCGGCGTCTCCATCACCCGCACCCGCACCCACAGCCCGATCGCCACGAGCACGAGGCTGAACAGGAACGGCAGCCGCCACGCCCAGTCCTCGAACGCGTCCTTCGCCGACAGCGCGATCGCCGTCATCGCGCCCGTCCCGAGGATGAGCCCGATCGGCACGCCGATCTGCGGCAGGCTCGCCATCAGCCCCCGCCGCCTCCGGTCGCCCCACTCCATCGACAGCAGCACCGACCCGCTCCACTCGCCGCCGACCGCGATCCCCTGGAGGACCCGCAGCAGCACGAGCAGCACCGGCGCCGCCACGCCGATCGACTCCGTCCCCGGCAGCACGCCGATCAGCGCGCTCGACACCCCCATCAGCACGAGCGTGACGATCAGCGTCGCCTTCCGCCCCAGCCGGTCGCCCCAGTGCCCGAAGATCGCCGCACCGACGGGCCGCGCCGCGAACCCGACCGCGTACGTCGCGAACGCCGACAGCGTCCCGGCGTAGTCGGTGGACTCGGGGAAGAAGACGTCCTTGAAGACGATCGCGGCCGCGGTGTTGTAGAGGAAGAAGTCGTACCACTCGATGGACGTGCCGACGACGCTCGCGACCGCCGCCGTCCGGACCTGCCGCCGCCGCTCGTCCGCCTCGGCCGCACCCGCCTCGCGGGCCCGTCCGGCCTCTCCGGGATCCAGGACCATGGGAGCTCTTTCCCTCAGACCGCCCCCGCCGGTAACCCAGTAGTGCCCGACGGTCTTCCCACCCGCCCCTCGCCGGAAACCGCTTCCCAGCCGATACCGCGCGCTGCGACGCCGGGTAGCGGCACGAGGCGCCCGCGTACGGCCGCGGACGCCCGTGCCCGACCGTTCACACAGCCGGTAGCTCGCTGATGATGGCCCAGACGACCTTGCCGCAGGAGAGCGGCCGCCATCCCCAATCGGCCGCGAGCGCCCCGACGATCAGCAATCCGCGCCCATGCTCGGATCCCAGGTCGATCGCTGCGGCGAGCGGCGGCGCGGGATCGTCGTCCCACACCTCCAGGGTGACGCGTCCGGGCGCGTCCAAGCAGGCCCGAAACGAGATGAGCCCTGCATGGCGCAGAGCGTTGGTGACGAGCTCACTGGCGATGAGCACCGCGTCGTCCTTGAGATGGGCGGCTCCCCAGTCGTCAAGGGCCACCTTGAGCACCTCTCGCGCGACACACACCGCAGTGTCGACGGGTTCGAGGTCGAGCGCTACATGCGGCCGGTCCAGGGGTTCGATGTAAACGGTCACTGTCCCGCCTCCTGGCAGGTCTCGGCTGGTCCCGCTCCCCGACCGGAACCTAACACATATGTCATAAGTAGCGTTCGGTTTCGCCGAGCCGAGAGCCCGGCGGTTGCCGCCGCGGCGCTAGGGTCGTCCGCGAGGACATCGGGCGAGGGAGAGCAGATGGGCTTGGAGCGGCCGCGAGCGCGGTACCGCCAGGTCGCGGACGAACTCCGCGAAGCGATCGTCCGGGGTGACTTCGGTCCTGGCGATCCTCTGCCGAGTCAGCCCGAGCTCGCACGGAAGTACGGGTTGAACCAGACGTCCATCAATCGCGCTATCGCGCTGCTTGAGGCCGAGGGGGTCATCCGCACCGAGCACGGGCGAGGATCGTTCGTCGTGGACGTGCCGACAGTGCGGCGTGTGCGGCGCATCCCCGCGCCTGAGGGTGGCACCGGCAGCAGCTTCGCGGACGAGGTACGGGAAGCCGGGATGAACCCGAGCACCGACCTCGTGAGGGCGGAGGCCGTCGTGGCTCCCGTCGGCATCGCCCGGCTGCTGGAGATCGAGTCCGATGCTCCCGTGCTCGTCCGTGAGCGGCATATGTACGCCGATGACCGGCCGGTGCAGCTCGCCACCTCCTACATCCCGCTGTCCTTGGCCGGGAGCGTCGAGTTGGCCTTCCCGGACACCGGGCCTACCGGCATCTATCGGCGGCTGGCCGAACGCGGGCATCGGGTCGCCCGGTTCGCCGAGGAGATCGAGGGGCGCCGTCCTCTACCCGAAGAACTCGACTTCCTCCGTGTCGGCCGGGGCGGGTTCGTGCTCGAAGTGCGGCGCTTGGCGTACGGCGAAGAGGGGAAGCCCGTCGAGGTGACGATCAACGTCTTTCCCGGGCAGCTCTGGCGGCTCAGGTACGAGTGGGCGGCCGAAGGTGCCGGGTGATCCGCCGCTGCACTCGGTGAGCGTCACCGGCATCGTGCTGCGCGAGGACGGGCGCGTCCTCGCCATCGAGCGACGGGACGACGGACGTTGGGTGCCGCCGGGAGGGGTGCTTGAACTCGACGAGGCGCCGGAGAGCGGCGTCGCGAGGGAAGTGTTCGAGGAGACCGGCGTCCTCGTCAAGGCCGAGGGGCTTACGGGCGTCTACAAGAACATGGTGATGGGTGTGGTGACGCTGGCCTTTCGCTGCCATGTCATCGGCGGCGAAGGGCGTGCCACCGACGAGGCCGCGGCGGTCGCCTGGCTCACCATGGAGGAGGTCGGCGCGAAGATGCCGGAGGCTCGGGCGGTCCGGGTTTTCGATGCGGTGCGGGTGGGTGGGCCGTTTGTTCGGGTTCATGACGGGACGCGCGTCATCTAGAGCCTGTTTCTTGGATCAGGTGCGTAGCCAGATGAGCAGGACGGCGATGGTGATGGTGCCGGTGAACAGGTAGCCGCGTTTGTCGAAGCGGGTTGCGACGGCGCGGAACTGCTTGAGGCGGTTGATGGCGCGTTCGACGGTGTTGCGTTGCTTGTAGCGCTCGGGGTCGAAGCCGGGCGGGCGTCCACCGCGGCGTCCGCGGTCGTGGCGGTGCTGCCGCTGGTCGGCCGGCACCGGGATGGTGTGCGCGATCCCGCGTCGCCGCAGATACGCCCGGTTGGCCCGCGAGGAGTAGGCCTTGTCGGCCAGCACATGATCGGGACGGCGGCGTGGGCGGCCCGGGCCCAGCCGTGCGACACCGATGGCGTCCAGGACCGCGACGAACTGCGGGCTGTCACCCCACTGACCGGGAGTGACCAGGAAGGACAGCACCCGACAGCACCCGACAGCGGCCGTCGGCGGCCAGATGAATCTTGCTGGACAGCCCGCCGCGGGAACGTCCTAGTGCTTCGCCTGCCGGGCCACCTCCTCCA
>NZ_CAACUY010000233.1 GCF_900659615.1 Actinomadura fibrosa
AACACCCGGTCCCATCCCGAACCCGGAAGTTAAGCCTCTCAGCGCCGATGGTACTGCACGGGAGACTGTGTGGGAGAGTAGGACACCGCCGGACTCATATTGCAGGAAGGCCCCGCCGTCACGGCGGGGCCTTTCTCATTTCCGGACTTTTCAATTCTCCAGTCGAGCGAGCAGTGCCGCGACGGCTTCCAGGTCATCCTCGGAGAAGACGCGGATGCCGGCCCGCTCCAGGAGCGCGGTCGTGACTCCGTCACCCGCGACCGACGCGCCCGTGAACGTCCCGTCGTAGATACGGTGGCTGCCGCAGGACGGGCTGCCTTCCTTGAGGATCGCGATCCGCGCGCTGGCGCGTTCGGCCGCGTCCAGGGCGAGCCGAGCCCCGTGAACGAACGCATCGGTCACGTCGGCGCCCGCGTCGGTCAGGACCCTCGCCTTCCCATCGAGGACTGCGGCTCCGTCGGCGACGGTCCCATTACTGCCAAGAGACGTGCTGACGATCTCGGCCGGTGGGCGCGGGACGGGCAGCCCTCCCGAGACCTCAGGGCAGAACGGGACGAGGCGACCCTCGACGCGCCAGCGCTCGAAGAGACCGGCGTCCACCGGCTTGGCGGCGCCGTCGTATCGGACGGGCCTACCCGCAAGGCAGGAACTGACCAGTATGCGTTCCACGGGGCCCAGCGTAGGCGGATCACTCCGATGCCTTGCGTCCCATTGGGCGCGGGCGAATAGTTGAAGGCATCCCCGTCCCCCAGGGAGCCCGGCATGGTCCTTCTCGGCCGCCCACTCCCGGAGGCGCCGCCCGTGCGGCGTCCCCGGGGCTCGGTACTGGTGTCCTGGCTGACCACCACCGACCACAAGGTGATCGGGCACCTCTACCTCATCACCTCGTTCGTCTTTTTCCTCCTGGCCGGGCTCATGGCCATGGTGATCCGGGGAGAGCTCGCCTCCCCGGGGCTGCAACTGGTGAGCAACGAGCAGTTCAACCAGCTCTTCACCATGCACGGCACGATCATGCTGCTGCTGTTCGCGACGCCGCTGTTCGTCGGGTTCGCGAACGTCATCATGCCCCTCCAGATCGGCTCGCCCGACGTGGCGTTCCCGCGGCTCAACATGCTGAGCTACTGGCTGTTCCTGTTCGGCGGTCTGATGGTGTTCGCCTCGTTCCTCTCACCAGGCGGCGCCGCGGGCTTCGGCTGGACGGCCTACTCGCCGCTGACGAGCCAGATCAGGACGCCGGGCGTCGGAGCCGACATGTGGATCATGGGGCTCGCGCTGTCGGGCTTCGGGACGATCCTCGGCGGGGTCAACTTCGTCACGACGATCATCGGGATGCGGGCGCCGGGCATGACGATGTTCCGATTGCCGATCTTCACCTGGAACATCCTGCTGACGAGCCTGCTGGTGCTGATGGCGTTCCCGATCCTCGCCGCGGCCCTGCTGGTGCTTGAGTCGGACCGGCGGTTCGGCTCGCACGTGTTCGACCCGGGGTCCGGCGGTGCGCTCACGTGGCAGCATCTGTTCTGGTTCTTCGGGCATCCCGAGGTCTACATCATCGCGCTGCCGTTCTTCGGCATCATCACCGAGGTCATCCCGGTGTTCAGCCGGAAGCCGCTGTTCGGCTACTTCGGGATGGTCGGCGCGACGATCCTCATCGCGGGCCTGTCGATGACGGTGTGGGCGCACCACATGTTCACCACCGGGCAGATCCTGCTGCCGTTCTTCTCGTTCATGACGTTCCTCATCGCGGTGCCGACCGGCGTGAAGTTCTTCAACTGGGTCGGCACGATGTGGCGGGGGAAGCTGACGTTCGAGTCACCGATGCTGTTCGCGGTGGGGTTCCTCGTGACGTTCCTGTTCGGTGGGCTGACCGGCATCATCCTGGCGTCGCCGCCGCTGGACTTCCAGATGCAGGACTCCTACTTCGTCGTCGCCCACTTCCACTACGTCGTCTTCGGCACCGTCGTCTTCGCGATGTTCTCCGGCTTCTACTTCTGGTGGCCGAAGATGACCGGGAAGATGCTGAACGACACCCTCGGGAAGGTGCACTTCTGGTTCCTGTTCATCGGGTTCCACACGACGTTCCTGGTGCAGCACTGGCTGGGCGCCGAGGGGATGCCGCGGCGGTACGCGGACTATCCGGCCGAGTTCACGGACCTGAACCGCGTGTCCAGCGTCGGCGCGTTCATCCTCGGCACGTCCACGCTGTTCTTCCTCTACAACGTCTACTGGACGGCCCGGCACGGGACCCGCGTCAACGTGGACGACCCCTGGGGGTTCGGCAACTCCCTCGAATGGGCGACGTCGTGCCCGCCGCCGCGGCACAACTTCACGTCGATCCCGCGTATCCGCTCCGAGCGTCCGGCGTTCGACCTCCACTTCCCGAAGCTCTCCGAGGAGGAGTTGAAGGAGCGGTCCTCCGAATCTCAGGAGTGACCCGCCTCCGTCCTGCCGCGCGGTGAAAGTCGGTGGGGGTCCGGACAAGTACGGGCGACCCCTACCGAGGAGCCGACATGCCAAGGACTCCGGACGCGCAGACCGCGAATGGATGAGAACGAGTTCACGGCGGTCGACAACGCCGCCTACCGACCCCTGCTGGGCTATGCCCTGCGTCGCTGTGACACTTCCGAGGACGCCGCCGCCGTCGTCGCCGAGACGTTCGCGATCGCGTGGCGGCGTGCCGCCGTGCCGGTCGGGGGGACTCGGTCGTCACCAACGTGGTCCGCCGCCTGCCGTACCGCGACCGCGAGATGCTCGCCCTTGTCGCGTGGGAAGGGCTGTCCAACGCGGAGATCGCCACGGTGCTCGGGTGCTCACTCAGCGCGGTGAGCATACGGCTGCACCGCGCCCGCCGGGCGCTTTGCCCGCGCCCTGCTAGCCGCCGACATCGACGGCCTGTCCGCCGCGCACGGCCGTACGGCCCGCTGCCCGGTTCCCGCTTCGAGGAGTGAGCCGACACGACGTCGCCGGTCGACGAGGTCGTGGTGCGGCTGGCCCCCGTCCGCGGTGAGGACGTCCCCGGCGAGCCGTCCGGTGCGGCGGCCCGGGAACTGCTGGCCGCCGCGGTCCGCGGTGAGCCTTCGCCCTCTCGGCGACTCCGCTGATCCCGTCCCGGCCTCCGCTTGACGGCCTGCGCGGTGGCCGCCGCCTTGGCGGCCGCGCTCGTCGGCATCCCTGCCCGGCCGGGGCTCCGGGTCGCTGCGCTGCCACGCCAACGCCGCCGTGGCGGTCCGGGCCGCGGCGAGATGTACGACCTGACTTGGCTCAAGATCGCTGATCTTGGGTAGGGTGCTGGCTGTTGAGCTGCGCTTTCGTCGTGTGAACGGCGAAAATCTGCGCACTGAGCGGCCGGTTCTAGGGGTCTGCCCATCGCTTCCCGGTTACGGCTTCAGCGACAAGCCGGCCGCGCCGGGGTGGGGAATCGAGCGGATATCCGACGCGTGGTGCGAGCTGATGGCCCGGCTCGGCTACCGGCGGTTCGGCGCCCAGGGCAGCGACTGGGGCACCAGCATCGCCACGAGCATCGCGGTCAACGGCAACCCGATCGGGTCGCCGGCATCCATCTCATGCCGCCGCTCGCACCGCCCGATCCGGCCACGTTGGACGACCTCACCGGTGCCGAGCGGGCGGCGCTGGCGACACTGCGGGAGGCGGACGAATGGGGCTCCGGATACTCGGCGCAGCAGTCGACCCGGCCGCAGACGGTCGGCTACGGGCTGGTCGACTCGCCGGCCGCCCTCCGCGCCTGGATCGTCGAGAAGTTCTGGTCGTGGACCGACTCCGGTGGCGACCTGCATCGGGTTATTACCCGGGATGAGCTGCTCGACAACCTGATGCTCTACTGGCTGCCCGGCACCGGTGCCTCATCCGCCCGGCTGTACTGGGAAAGCCTCCGGCAGGTCAACGAATAGATCTCCGGGTCGGCCGGCGCGCCGGTGACCGTACCCACCGGCTGTTCGGTGTTCCCCAAGGAGCTGCAGCGCCCGTCTCGACGGTGGGCGGAGCGCCGGTTCCCGAACATCCGGTACTGCAACGAGCCCGGCAAGGGCGGCCACTTCGCGGCGTTCGAGCAGCCGGCGTTGTTCGTCGACGAGGTCCGGTCATTCTTCCGGCTGGTCCGCTGATGGTCACCCGTACTCGGTAAGCGGCTGGCTAAAGATCAACAAGTGCCCATCGGGTGTCCGTACGTTGAAGTCGCGCATCCCGTAGGGCCGGTCAGCCAGCGGCTCGACGATGTCGGCGCCGCGGGCGCGCAGCTCGTCGTGGCAGGAATCGACGTCGTCGACGACAACCGTCACCCTGGCCGGGCCGACGCTGCTGTCGGCGTACAGGTGGAACTCGGCGGTGTCGCGGATCACGGCCGCGTAGCTAGGTGGGGTCTCCCAGGTGAATATGGTGTCGAATCCGAGCACGTCCGTGAAGTACGACCGCGCTGCCTGCACATCTCGGCACGGCAGCACGGGAACCGCCACCCGCATGACCATTCCGTCACCTTACTGACTTTGGCTCAAGATCGCTGATCTTGGGTAGGGTGCTGGCTGTTGAGCTGCGGTTTCGTCGTGTGAACGGCGAAAATCTGCGCACTAAGCGGCCGGTTCCAGGCTGTCTCTCGTGGCGTATGTGCGCACGGTGAAGACGGCGTCGGGGGCCAGGGCGGTGCAGATCGTGCACTCCTCGCGTCGCGGGTCGCGGGACATCGAGCACATCGGCTCGGCGTATGACGATGCGGTGTTGGAGGCGCTCAAGGCGGTGGCGAGGCAGCGTCTGGCTGTGGGGCAGCCCGAGTTCGACTTCGGCCCGGACTTCGCGGCGTTGCAGGCCGGCAGTGGTGCTGGTGGTGGGCCGCTTGCGATCACGTCGTCGCCGATGGGGTACCTGTGGGACGCGCTCGGCCACGCCTACCAGCTGTTGGGGTTCGAGGAGGCCGCTGGTGGTGACGAGGTGTTCTGATTGCTGGTGCTGGCACGGATCGTCGAGCCGACCAGCAAGCTGGACAGTCTGCGGGTGGTCGAGGAGGCAGGTTTCGACCCGCTGGCGTACGCGACCCTCAAGCGGCGTCTGCCCGCGTTCGCGCAAGAGTCCTGGCGGCAGGAGTTGGCCGCGGCGTGCGCCCGCACCGCTGATCTGGGGCCGGCGTCACTGGTTCTCTACGATGTGTCCACCTTGTACTTCGAGACCGATGCCGGGGACGGGTTCGGTGAGCCCGGGTTCTGCAAAGAACGCCGCCTGGAGCCGCAGATCACGATCGGGCTGCTCACCGACGCAAGCGGGTTTCCGTTGATGGCTAACGCGTTCGAGGGCAACCGGGGCGAGACCACTACGATGCTGCCGACCATCCGTGCGTTCATGGATGCCCACCAGCTGGCTGATGTCACGGTCGTGGCCGACGCTGGCATGATCTGTGCGGCCAACCAGCAGGCCATCGAGGCCGCGGGGTTGTCGTTCACCCTCGGCGCGCGGATACCCGACGTGCCGTACGTGGTCCAGGCGTGGCGCCACGAGCACCCGGATGAGCAGATCCCCGACGGGCACATCTTCACCCAGCCCTGGCCTGCCGGCCCCAAGGACCAGCGCCGCGACCAGATCATCTGCTACCAGTACCGGGCGGACCGGGCTCGGCGCACCCTGCACGGCATCGACGAACAGGTCGCCAAGGCCGAGCAGGCCGTCGCTGGCAAGACCGCGGTCAAACGCAACCGGTTCATCCAGCTCACCGGCGCCACAAAGAGTGTCAACCGGACCCTGGAAGCCAAGGCACGCGCCCTTGCCGGCCTCAAAGGCCACGTCACCAACCTCCCGGACGTCACCGCCGAGTTCGTGATCGACGCCTACCACCGACTGTTCCACATCGAGAAGTCGTTCCGAATGTCTGAACACGACCTACGTGCGCGGCCGATCTACCACCACAAGCGCGAGTCGATCGACGCGCACCTGACGGTCGTGTTCGCCGCCCTGGCCGTCAGCAGGTGGATCGAGCAGACCACCGGCTGGTCGATCAAGAAGTTCGTGCGCACCACCCGCCGCTACCGCACCATCAACATCCAGGCCGGCGAGCACACCCTCACAGCCGTCGACCCGCTACCCGACGACCTCCGCGATGCCCTCACCCGCATCCACGACCGCGGTGCGCACTAATTTGAGCCAAGTCAGGGCCGCGCTGGTCGACGTCCTGCTCGGCCGGGGCTCCGGGCCGCTGCGCAGCTACGCCAACGCCGCCGTGGCGGTCCGGGCCGAGGGCGAGATGTACGAGGTGCGGGTCAAGGACGCTTACGCCGACCAGTGGGAGTTCCGTGAGGCGTTCGCGAGCGAGGTTCGGGCTCGACGTCTAGCTGCGCGTAGTGCCCGTGTCGCCGGGGCAGGAGGTCCGCGTCATCCGAGTGTTTTCGATCCGCCCGCGGCCTGGCGCCCCGGTGACCGCCGCCGCATCACGGGGGCGTGGCTGCGCTCCTCGTCTTCGGTTGGCCTGCTGATCGTCCCGGGCCCCGGCGATCCCGACCCCGGCCAGACCGGCTGATGCCGGCGGCGGCCGGCGCTCGTCCTGTCCGGGACGGGTGCCGGCCGCCGCGTGGGCATGCTCGCCTGTGGTCTGCGCGGGGTCAGTTGCGGATGCGGTTGACGGCGAGCTGGGCGACGCGGACGGCGCCGGCGGGGCTGAGGCGGACGCCGCGCCAGGCGGCCCGGCCGTGGGCGGGGGCCACGATGAGGGCCTGGTTCCGCTCGACGCCGCGCATGATGTCGCGGGCCAGCTTCTCGGCCGTGTAGAGGCGCGGGGAGGCCTTCTTGATGTCGCCGGTGGCGTCGCCGCTGAGCGCGGTCTCCGGGAGGCCCGGGTTGACGTTGTGGAGCAGCGGGGTGTCGACGAAGCTCGGGCAGACGACGCTGACCTTGACGCCGCGTCCGGCGGCCTCGGCGCGCAGGCCGAGGGAGAGGCCGACGACGGCGTGCTTGGTGGCGGTGTAGGGGATGCCGATCGGCATCGGGACGAGCCCGGCGAGCGAGGCGGTGTTGACGATGTGCCCGCGACCCTGCTCCAGCATGATCGGGTAGGCGGCGTGGACGCCGTGCACGACGCCCTTGAGGTTGATGTCGATGGCGCGGTTCCAGTGGTCGAGGGTGAGCTCCTCGGCCAGGCCGCCGACGGCGATGCCCGCGTTGTTGAAGACGAGGTCGAGCCGGCCGTGGTCGGCCCGCACGCCCTGGTACAGCTCGGCGACCGCGGCGGCGTCGGTGACGTCGAGGGCGGCGGCGGTCGCCTTGCCCCGGCCGAGGCCGTTCAGCCGGTCGGCGACGGTCACGGCGCCGTCGGCGTTGATGTCGGTGACCACGACGGTGTCGCCGCGCGCCACCAGGGACGTGGCGATCGCACGGCCGATGCCGGATGCGCCTCCGGTCACGATCGCGATGCTCATTGCGCGCTCCGCTCGGTGCTCGACGCCGCGGCCGGAGGGGCGGAATCCGGTACGGCTAATTGGATGTCATGTTCAATTGCGGGGATTCTACGGGGTGGTTCGGTATGCCCGATACTCACCCTGGGACGAAAGGCCGGGCCCCGGTCTCGTCCCGGCGCTCGATGCGGAAGTCGTCCGGGTCGAGGCGCCGCGTCCGCAGCCAGTAGGCGACGGTGGACGCGGGCCAGGCCGCCCGGTTGACGCCGTCGCGGTCGAGGTACCAGCTGTCGCAGCCCCCGGCGACCCAGACGGCGCCCTCGGACCTGTGCCGCACCCAGGCGTTGAAGCGGTCCTGGACGGTCTGCCTGACCGCGATGCTCGTGGCGCCCGCCTCGTCCCGCATCCGCAGGCACTGGAGGACGTAGCGGACCTGCGCCTCGATCATAAAGATCATCGAGTTGTGGCCGAGGCCGGAGTTCGGGCCGAGCAGCAGGAACAGGTTCGGGAAGCCCGCGACCGTGACGCCGAGGTGCGCTTCGATGCCGTCCTTCCACGCGTCCTGGATGCGCAGGCCGTGCCGGCCGACGATCGGGGCGTTCTCGAACGCGTCGGTGACGTGGAAGCCGGTGCCGAAGATGATCGCGTCGACCTCGTGCTCGCGGCCGTCCCGGGTGACGATCGAGTGCGCGCGGACCTCCGCGATGCCCTCGGTGGTCAGCTCCACGTTGGGCCGCATGAGCGCCGGGTAGTAGTCGCTGGACACGAGCGTCCGCTTGCAGCCCATCGTGTAGTCGGGGACCAGCTTGCGGCGCAGCTCGGGGTCCGGGACCTGGCGGGCCAGGTGCCAGCGCGCGATGGAGCTCGCCGCTCTGAGCAGCCCCGGGTTCTTGAAGCCCAGGACGAAGCTCTCCTGGAGCAGGTAGATCCCGTTGCGGTAGCCGCGCTGGACGCCTGGGACGCGGCGGAACAGGGTCTTCTCGAACGCGGTCACCCGCCGGTCCGGCTTCGGCATGATCCACGGCGGCGTCCGCTGGAACACGGTCAGCGACCGGACCCGCTTCGCGATCTGCGGGACGAACTGGATCGCCGAGGCGCCGGTGCCGATCACCGCGACGCGCTTGCCGGTGAGGTCGTAGGAGTGGTCCCACTCGGCGGAGTGGAACGCCGTGCCCTGGAAGGAGGCGAGGCCCGGCAGGTCGGGGACGTTCGGCAGGTGCAGCGGGCCCATGCCCGCGACCAGCGCCCGCCCGCGGACGATCTCGCCGTCGGCCGCGCCGTCGCCGGCGACCGCCACGCGCCAGGTGTCGGTGGCGTCGTCGTAGGCCGTGCCGGTGGCCTCCGTGCGGAACCGGATGTGCTGGGCCAGCTCGTACTTGTCGACGATGCCCTTGATGTACTCCAGCAGCTCGCGCTGCTTGGGGAACATCCGCGACCAGTCGCTCTTCGGCTCGAACGAGTAGGAGTACAGCAGCGACATGATGTCGCAGGCGCAGCCGGGATAGGTGTTCTCCCGCCAGGTGCCGCCGACCTCGTCCGCCTTCTCCAGGATGACGAAGTCGTGGACGCCCGCCTTCTTCAGCCCGATCGCCATCCCGAGACCGGAGAACCCGGTCCCGATGATGACGACGCGGTACGGTCCGCCCGGTCCCGCCGCGGGCGTCACCACGGCGGAACGTCCGGCCGGGGCCGACGCGGCGGCGCTTCCGGCGGCGGGGTCCGCGCCTCCGGCGGCCGGGGGCGCGGTCTCCGTGGACGCCATGCTCAGGCGGCCCTGGCGGCCTCGACGGGACGGCGCGTCTTCGGCTCGTCCCAGATGCCGAACGCCTTCCATACCTGCTTGCCGATCGGGCTGATCACGCCGAGCTCGGCCATCAGGTCGCGGATCTTGCCGACCGAGTTGGCCATCTCCGCCCGCGAGATGTCGTTCTTGTACGCCTGGCGGACGACGTCCTTCGGGATGTTGAAGTGCCGCACCATCGGGCCGGGCGGGGACAGCATGATCCGCGCCATCACGCCGAGGACGATCGGGGTCGCGATGCCGAGGATCCGGCGGCGCAGCGGGTTCATGTTCGGCACCCGGTGCTTGAGGTAGTGCCGGGCGAAGGAGATGTGCCGGGCCTCCTCCGCGATGTGGATCTTCATGATCGTCTCTTCGAGCGGGTGCTTGATGTGCCCGCCCTTGAGGGACTTGCGCTGGACGTAGTCGATCGGGTCCTCGCCGCCGAGCACGAACACGAAGAACATCTCGGTGTTGATCAGCGGGATCCACGGGGCCGCCTGCGCGATGAGGCTGAGCGAGCGCGGCATGCCGCGGATCGGCATCTTCGTCCGGTTGACGAACTCCTGGAACATCATGCCGTGATGACATTCCTCGGTCGTCTCGTGGTAGACGTACCGGAACTCGGGGCGGCCGTTCGGCAGCCGGTAGGCGTAGTTGAGCAGGCCGCGCTTCAGCAGGTTCTCGAACTGGAGGCCGATCTTCATCGCGGTGGCGACGCGCCACAGGCCGATCTGCGCCTGGATCTCCGGGGGCTGCGACCTGTACCACTCCGTCTCGCCGAGCCGGTCGAACTGGGGCAGCACCCAGCGCGGGTCGTTCTTGTCCACCGCGAACTCGGGATCGTCCCAGGGGATGTCGGCGTAGGCCTCCCAGTGCTTCTCGACCGACGCCTTGTTCAGGCGGTCGATGACGCCGAGGTAGGACTTCTTGTCCTTGACCTGCTCGCGGACCTCGTCGGCGAGTTCGGTGGGCGCTTTGGGCATGGCGGGCTCCCTCGGGGGCGGTACTGCCGGCGGTGCGGCTTTTCTGCTGTGTTCGGGGGTGGGGGCGGGCTGGGTCGGCATCGTGGGTCAGGTGCCGGGCGCGGCCGCGGCGCGGGGTTCGGCCTCGTCCGAGGACACGGCCTGGGCGTCGGGGGTGTCGGGGGCGGGGCCGCCCGGGGCGGGGCCGCCGGGCTCCGGGACGATCAGCCGGGCGATGTCCTTGACCTGGCGGAGCACGGCCGCCTGGTGGCCGTTGACGTCGTCGTCGAGCGCGTTCTGCAGCGACAGCCCGACGAACATGGCGAACAGGCCGCGCAGCACGGTGTCGGTGAAGTCCGGCGGCAGCGTGTTCGCGGGGAACAGCCGCTCGAAGACCTCCACGATCACCCGGAGGATCCGCTCGTTCAGGTCGCAGCACAGCGGGCGCAGCTCGTCGTCGGTGCGGGCCGCCACCGCCAGCTCCATCAGGGCCTTCGCCGGACGGCCGCGGAACACCTGCCAGAGCAGGTCGAGCGCGCCCTCGACGTTGCGGCGCTCCGCCGGGAGCACGGCGAACGCCGTCTCATAGGCGAGGCGCTGCGCCTCCAGGAGGTGCTCCAGCGCGGCGGCGACGAGCACCATCTTGGTCGGGTAGTGGTGCTGCTGCGCGCCGCGGGACACCCCTGCGCGCCGGGCCACCTCGGTGGTGGACGTGCCGGACCAGCCGAGGTCCACCAGGCACTCCGTGGTGGCCTCCAGGAGCCTGGCCTGGGTGCGCGACCGGCGCTCCTCCTGCGTCCGGCGGCTCTCGCCGTGGTGGCGGCGGCGTCGGCGACTGCTTACTGACACGTCTTCGACGGTACGAGCGCGACATACAAGCAAGCAAGCCTGCTTGTATGTTGCGCGCGTCACAATTGGACAACGGGTCTTATTCGAGCGCTCCAGGGCTACGGGCCGGGCGCGTCGGCGTACCTCGCGAGGTGTAGCCGTGGGGGGCCGGATGCCGCCGGAGGAGCAGGCGCGGGGTCCGGGATGCCGCCCGAGGAGCAGCCGCGGTGCCTCTTCTGGCCGGACGACGGGCGCCTCGGCGCGGCGCGACGATCTCGGCCATGGGAAACGCGGCAGAGGCGAGGCGATCGATGAACGACGACAGGGACGGCGGACGCCGGGCGCGCGGCGTCCAGCGGCTGGGCGCTCAACGGCTGGGCGGTAGACGGGCGGGCGCTCAGCGCCGGGATGCTCGGCGGCAGGACGCCCTGCGACAGGGCGCGTCCGCCGCGCCGGGCGAGGCGGCGGGCGGTGCGCGGACCGTCCGGCTCACGAAGGTGTACGGCTCCGGCGACATGGCCGTCCGCGCCCTGGACGAGGTCAGCGTGGTGTTCCCGGCCGGCCGGTTCACCGCGATCATGGGACCGTCGGGCGCCGGGAAGTCCACGCTGATGCACTGCGTGGCGGGGCTGGAGGACGCGACGTCCGGCTCGGTCTACGTCGGCGACGAGGAGCTCGGCGCGCTCTCGGACCGGCGGCTCACCCGGTTGCGGCGCGAGCGGATCGGGTTCGTGTTCCAGGCGTTCAACCTGCTGCCCACGCTCACCGCGCGCGACAACATCGTCCTGCCGATGACGCTGGCGGGCACCCGCCCGGACGGCGAGTGGTTCGACACGGTCGTGCGCGTCCTGCGCCTGGGGGAGCGGCTGTCGCACCGTCCGTCCGAGCTGTCGGGCGGGCAGCAGCAGAGGGTGGCGCTGGCGCGCGCGCTGGTCACCCGTCCGCACATCGTGTTCGCGGACGAGCCGACCGGCAACCTCGACTCGCGGACGGGCGCGGAGGTGCTCGGCCTCCTGCGCGGCGCGGTGGACGACCTGGGCCAGACCGTCGCGATGGTCACGCACGACCCGGTCGCCGCGGGGCACGCCGACGCGGTCGTGTTCCTGGCCGACGGGCGGGTCGTCGACGTGATGGACGCGCCCACGCCCGACCGGGTCCTGGACCGCATGCACGGGCTGGGCGGCCGGTCATGACCGGGCTGGTCCTCAAGGAGCTGTGGGGGCGCAAGCGGCGGCTGGCCGGGTCGCTGGTCGCCGTCTTCCTCGGTGTCGCGTTCCTGACCGGGACGCTGGTGCTGGGCGACACCCTCGCGGGCAGCATCGACGGCTACTTCTCACGCGCCTACGGTGACACCGATGTCACCGTCCGGAACGCGACGAGCGTCAGCGACGCGCCGTGGGGCGCGCGCGGGCAGATCGACGCGGCGGTCCTCGACCGGGTGCGGCGGGTGAACGGCGTCGCGAACGCCGAGCCGATGATCCAGGGATCGGGCCAGCTCCTCGCGAAGGACGGGACGACGATCCCCTCGCGCGGTCCCCGCACGGCCGGGAACTGGCTGACCGACCCGAAGCTGAACCCTTACCGGCTCGCGGAGGGCCGGGCGCCCCGCGCGCCCGACGAGGTCGTCATCAACAAGATGTTCGCCGACGAGGGCAAGCTCAAGGTCGGCGACCGGACGGCGGTCCTCACCCCGGACCGGGTCCCCGTCACGGTCGTCGGCATCAGCAAGTTCGGCGACGAGGACGCGTTCGGCGAGACGTCCTTCACGGCGTTCTCGCTGGAAGGCGCCCAGCGGTATGTCGCGCGGGCACCGGACCGGATCAGCGGGGTCTGGATCCGCGCCGGGAACGGGGTGAGCCCGGACGAGATGGCCGCGCGCGTCCGTCCCGTGCTGGCCCCAGGCACGGAGGCCGTCACCGGCAAGGCGCTGGTCGACGAGGGCATGAGCCTCGTCGAGAGCGGCTTCCTGCGCGTGTTCCGGATCGTGATCGCCTCGTTCGGCGGCGTGGCGCTGCTCGTCGCGGCGTTCAGCATCCACAACACGTTCGCGATCACGGAGGCGCAGCGGACCCGCGAGTCGGCGCTGCTGCGGGCCCTCGGCGCGGGACGCCGCCAGGTCGTCACGATCGTCGGCTTCGAGGCCCTGGTGATCGGCGCGGTCGCCACGCTGGCCGGCCTCGCCGGAGGCTACGGGTTCGCGGCGCTGCTGCGGCAGCTTTTCACGCAGTTCCGGATCGGGATCGCGATGGAGGGGCTCGTCGTCTCCGGCACGTCGATCCTCATCGCGGTCCCGGTCGGGCTGCTGGTCACGCTGGTGGCCGCGCTCGGCCCCGCGCTGCGGGCGTCGCGGGTGCCGCCGCTGGCCGCGATGCGGGAGGTGGCGGCCGAGCGGTCCGGGCCGTCCGACACCCGGATGATCGTCGGCGGGGTGCTGGCGGCCGTGTCCGCGGGCACCGTGATCCTCGGCGCGAGCGCCGGGCGGATGGCGCCCGCCGCCGCCGGCGCGGTGCTGTGCGCCGTCGCGATGGTCGTGCTGGGGCC
>NZ_CAACUY010000234.1 GCF_900659615.1 Actinomadura fibrosa
CCCGCGGCGCGGCAGGCGGCGGGCATCGCGCGGGCGAGCGCGCGGAAGCGGGCCGGGTCGTCGACGACGGGCCGCCAGCGCGCCACGAGGTCGCCGTCCTCGCGCAGCAGGGCGGGCAGCACCTGGCCGCGCCGGGCCAGCCGGACGGCCTCGTCGGCGAGCACGCACAGGAACCGCAGGTCGGTGCCGGGGACCACGTCACCGGCGTGCTCGGCGGCCTGGAGCAGCGCCATCGCCGGGAACGGCTCCAGGACGAGGGCCGGGACGCGCCACGGGCGCAGCTCGGGTTCGCCTTCGACCGGCTCGGGGCCGAGCTCGGCGGACGGCAGCGGATGGTCGCCGCGGCCGGGCGACGATCCGCTGGGCAGCGACATGTCGAGCTCGACCCGGAAGGCGCCGCGCACGAGCGGTTCGTAGGACGTGCCGGCGAAGTCGCGGGTCGCGAACGGATGGACGCCGGGTGCGGGCTCGTGCGGGCCGGTGCGTTCGGCCCAGAGGCAGAGCGCACCGCCATGCCAGGTGGCGTGTGCGACGAGCATGGTCCCGAAAGCTACCAGCAGCCTCGGACGTTCCGTCCGTCCCTCGCGCGGCCGCCCGCACGCTTGCTCACGGAATTCTCATACGGGCGCAATCGCCTCTTCATCCGCCCTGGATTGGCTCCCCGCGTCTCTCTTCCCATCCCACGAGGAGGCTCCCGATGGCAGAGGGCGAGACGAAGGAAGCCCGCGGTGTGAGCCGCAGGGCGGCGCTTACCGCGATGGGCGGTGTGGGGCTCGGCACGGTCGGCGCGGTGGCCGGAGGCGTCGTCCTCGCGGGCGGCGCGGAGGGCGGCACCGCGACCCCCGCGGTAGGCGCGTCCGGCGGGACGCGGCCTGTGTGCGTGCTGTCCCCGGAGGTGACCGAAGGCCCGTACTACCTGGACTACGAGATGGTCCGGCGCGACATCACCGAGGACCGTCCGGGCGTTCCGCTGGTCCTGCGCGTGTCCATCGTGGACGCGAAGACGTGCCGCCCGCTCCCGCGCGCCGCCATGGACATCTGGCACTGCGACGCGGGCGGCGTCTACTCCGGCTACGAGGGCAACACGCTCCCGACGCCCCCGTCCGGCACCCCCACGGGACCGCCGCCCACCGGCACGCCCACCGGGCCCCCTCCCGGAGGCGGAGGCGGGCACGCCGAACCGACGAACGATCTGACGTTCCTGCGCGGCGTCCAGCTCGCGAACCAGCGCGGCGTCGCCGAGATCCGCACCATCTACCCTGGCTGGTACCAGGGCCGCGCGCTGCACATCCACGTGAAGGTCCACGTCGGCGGGACCGTGGACCGGGAGAAGAAGACCTACACCGGCGGGCACGTCAGCCACACCGGCCAGTTCTTCTTCGCCGAGGAGCTCGCGGAGAAGATCGCCGCGCTGTCCCCGTACAAGGACAACACGGTCACACGGGTGAAGCTCGACGAGGACGGCATCTACAAGCAGGCGGGCTCCGGCCTCCTGACGATCCGCCCCCTGCACAAGGGCCGCATCGAGAAGGGCCTGCTGGCCACCATCACCGTAGGCGTCGATCCGGCCGCAACCCCCGCTGCGGTCTGATCGGCTAGGGCCCGCCGCCGGGACGGTCTCCCGGCGGCGGGTCCGGGGCGCCTCCTCGTTAGGCTCGGGACGTTTCCGCCGCCGAGGATGCTGGGAGGTCGCCGTGGGCGAGTTCGTACGGGTCGAGGTCGAGGACGGCATCGCGACCATCAGGCTGGACCGTCCGAAGATGAACGCCCTGAACGCGCAGATGCAGCGGGAGCTGATCGAGGCGGCGCGGGAGGTCACGCAGGACGAGAGGGCCGCCGCCGTCGTGATCTACGGCGGGGAGCGGGTGTTCGCGGCCGGGGCGGACATCAAGGAGATGGCCCCGATGTCGTACGCGGAGATGTCGGCGGGCCACTCGCGGCTGCTCCAGGACTTCGCGAAGGCGCTCGCCGGCATCCCGAAGCCCGTCATCGCGGCGATCACCGGCTACGCGCTCGGCGGCGGGCTGGAGCTGGCGCTGACCGCCGACTTCCGGGTGGCGGGCGAGGGCGCCAAGGTGGGGCAGCCGGAGATCCAGCTCGGCATCATCCCGGGCGCGGGCGGCACGCAGCGGCTGACCCGGCTCGTCGGGCCGTCCAGGGCCAAGGACCTGATCTTCTCCGGACGGCACGTCGCGGCCCCGGAGGCCCTCGCGATGGGGCTGGTCGACCGGGTCGTGCCCGACGCCGACGTCTACACGGCGGCGCGCGAGTGGGCGGCCACGTTCGTGGGCGGCCCGGCGATCGCGCTGCGCGCCGCCAAGCAGGCCATCGACGCGGGCCTGGAGGTCGACCTCGACACCGGGCTGGAGATCGAGCGCGTCCAGTTCGCGGCGCTGTTCGCGACCGAGGACCAGGCGGCCGGGATGAAGAGCTTCATGGAGGAGGGCCCCGGCAAGGCCAAGTTCACGGGCCGCTGACCCCCGCCGGGGGGTCGAGGGCACGGTCCTGGTCGCGGAGGGCGCGGTCCTGCGCGTCCAGGACCTCGTCGGCGTAGCGCTCGGTCCACCGGCCGAGCGCCATGATCGGGTCCAGCAGCCCGCGCCCCGGCCCGGTCAGGCCGTACTCCACGCGCGGCGGCGCCTCCGCGTAGCGCCGCCGCTCGACCAGGCCGTCCCGCTCCAGCCGCCGGAGCGTCTCGGTGAGCACCTTCTGGCTGATGCCGCCGATCCGGTGCCGCAGCTCGCCCGGACGCAGCGGACCGTCGCGCAGCGCGTAGAGCACCACGCTGGTCCACGTCCCGGACAGCAGGTCGAACCCGAGCCGGGCCCGGCAGTCGGCGATGAACTCGCCGCCGTGGTCGGGATCGCCCGCCATGGTGCCCCCTCGATCCTGGATCCTGCCCCGTCCGTTGGGCACCGGGAGGTGCGCAACGGATTGCCTAGCGTCCCGTCCGACGGTAATCGACGGACGGCCCGGGAGGTCGGCATGCGCATCGGAGTACTGGGCGCGGGGAACATGGCGGACGCGCTCGCCACGCAGTGGGCGCGGAGGGGCCACGAGGTGCGGATCGGGGCGCGGACGCCCGCGAAGGCGGTCGCGCTGGCGGAGCGGATCGGCGGCCGGACGTCTGGCGGCGGGCTGCGGGAGGCGGCGGAGTTCGGCGAGGCCGTCCTGCTCGCGGTCTGGTACGAGGGCGTCGAGGACGCGCTCCGGCAGGCGGGCGCGCCGGACGGGACGCTCGCGGGACGGGTGCTCATCGACTGCGTCAACCCCATGGAGCCACCGTTCGAGCGGCTGAAGACCGCGGGCGGACCCTCGGTGGCCCGCCGCGTCGCCGACCTCGCGCCCGGCGCGCGCGTGGTGAAGGCGTTCAGCACCTGCCACGAGAGCGTGTGGCGCATGACACCGCCGGAGTTCGGCGGACGTCCCCTCGGCGTCCCGCTCTGCGGCGACGACGCGGAGGCGCTGGCGGTGGTGCGGGAACTGGTGACCGCCCTCGGCTGCGTCCCGCTGGACGGGGGAGGGCTGGAGCGCGCGGCGCTGCTGGAGGCCGCGACGGCGTTCTTCGTGGGCCTCTGGGTCGCCGGGGAGGACCCGGCGTCCATGCTGCCGCCGCCCGAGTACGCGGGCGGCGATCCCCGCCGCACGTCGGGGCTGCCTGGCTAGGGCCGGCCTTTCGGAGTCGGCGGGGCGGGCGGCGTCGAGACATGTCCTAGATGTGAGGGTTATCCGATCGTGCCCGAGCAGGTTCGGCAGGGCGGCCCGGCCCGGCCAAGATCGGCCGATACCATCGGCCGCCATGCGACAGGCGTACCGAACCGCGCTGGTGACCGGCGCGTCCAGCGGCATCGGCGAGAGCTTCGCCCGCCTCCTGGCGGGCCGCGGCACCGACCTGGTGATCGTGGCCCGCCGCGCCGACCTGCTGGACGGCCTGGCCCGCGAGCTGGTCGAGCGGTACCGGGTCGCGGTGGAGGTGCTGGCGGCCGACCTGACCGACCCGGAGCAGCGCGGCGAGGTCGAGCGGCGGCTGCGCGCCGACCCGGTCGAGCTCCTGGTGAACAACGCGGGCTACGGCGCGTTTGGAGCGTTCGCGGAGCTGTCCCTGGAGGAGCAGCTCGCGGAGATCGAGCTGAACGTGACCGCCCTGGTGCGGCTCACCCACGCCGCGGTGCCGGAGATGGTGGCGCGGGGCCGGGGCGGCGTGCTGAACGTCGCGTCCATGGCGGGGTTCACGCCGTCGCCGGGCAGCGCGACGTACGGGGCGACCAAGGCGTACGTCATCGCGTTCTCCGAGAGCCTGCACGCCGAGGTCGCCGCGAAGGGCGTCCACGTGACGGCGCTGTGCCCCGGCTTCACCCGGACGGAGGACGACGCCCCCGCGAACCTGCTGTGGCTCCGCCGGGACGACGTGGCGCGTGCCGGCCTGGAGGCGGTGTCGGCCGGACGGGCGCTGAGCGTCCCCGGCGCCCAGTACAAGGCGGCGCTGCCCGCGCTGCGGCTCGTCCCGCGGCCCCTGCTGAGGGCCGCGGTGAACCGCATGTGGCACCAGGCCGCCGGCAGCCGGTAACCAGGCTCCGGCGGGACCCGGAAGCCGTCTCCGCAGGCAGATTCGTGAGACGGTATTTCGCGCGGATCTACAAAACCGGCCCTGGGTTGCTTGTGACCGGGGTGACTTGACGGGAGTCGGGCTCACTGGCGACGATCGAACCTACGCTTGAGTAGGTTGGAGTTCGGCCTGCTGGGCACCGAGAAAGTCCGCGCCGCGGTGCGGCGGCACCGTCCGGAGAACCCCTCGTCCAGCGAAGGAAGCGCATGTCCCTGACGCCCGAAGACACGTTCCAGACCGGTCTGCTGCTCGAACTGGAGCAGGTGGTCGCCAAGGAGCTCGACCGCCACGAGTCGATGGCCAAGGAATGGTTTCCGCACCAGTACGTCCCGTGGAGCGAGGGCCGCGACTTCGACGGCCCGCTCGGCGGCGAGGAGTGGTCGCTCGAGCAGTCGAAGCTCAGCACCGAGGCGCGCGAGTCGCTGATCGTGAACCTCCTCACCGAGGACAACCTGCCCGGCTACCACAACGCCATCGCGCGGGTGTTCGGCCGGGACGGCGCCTGGGGCACCTGGGTGAACCGGTGGACGGCCGAGGAGAACCGGCACGGCATCGTCATCCGCGACTACCTCACCGTGACCCGCGCGGTCGACCCGGTCGCGCTGGAGCGCGCCCGCATGCGCCACATGGAGCAGGGGTACGAGGCGACGCACGGCGACTCGTTCCTGCACGGCGCCGCGTACGTGGCGTTCCAGGAGCTCGCGACCCGCGTCTCGCACCGCAACACCGGCAAGGCGTCCGGCGACCCGATCTGCGAGCAGATGATGGCGCGCGTCGCGGCGGACGAGAACCTCCACATGATCTTCTACCGGAACCTGCTGGGCGCCGCGCTGGAGATCGCGCCGAACGAGACCATGAAGGCGATCACCGACGTCGTCAAGGCGTTCGAGATGCCGGGCGCCGGCATCGACGGCTTCCTGCGCAAGTCGGTGATCATCGCGAACGCCGGCATCTACGACCTGCGGCTGCACCACGACGACGTGCTGATCCCGGTGCTGCGCAAGTGGAACGTCTTCGACCGCACCGACCTGAACGGCGACGGCGAGAAGGCCCGCGAGGAGCTGGCCGAGTTCCTGGAGCAGCTCGACGCGGCCGCCACCAAGTTCGAGACGCGCCGCGAGGAGCGCCGCGCCCGCCAGGCCGCCCGCAAGGGCTGACCCCGCCCCGACCCGGCTCGGGGCGGCGCCGGCCGCCGCGACGCATTCGTGATCATTCCCGTGGAACCGGCGCCGCGGGCGGCGGCGTCGAACCGGGCTGGCCTTGATCGGCCTCTGGCAGGAACGCGAGCCCGGTTTCCGGCGTCAAAAGGGTCATGGGTACGCATCGGCGGCTGGGCGGGTATCGGTTGCTGGACGAGATCGGCCGGGGCAGCACCGCCGTGGTGCACCTCGCGATGGACTCCCAGGGCCGCGAGGTCGCGGTCAAGGAGCTCCTCCCGGAGTTCACCACCGAGCCCGAGGCGATCGCCCGGCTGGCCCGGGAGCTGTCCGCGCAGGCGCGCGTGCGCAGCAACTACGTGGCGCGGCTGCTGGACGGGCAGATCTCCGCGGAACGCCCGTACGTCGTGATGCAGTACGTGCCCGGCACCCCGCTGAACGACCTCGTCCCGGCCTACGGCCCGTTCACCGGCGACCGGCTCGCCCGCTTCGCCCGGCGGCTGGCGCTCGCCCTCGCGGACGTGCACGACGCGGGCGTCCTGCACCGCGACGTCGCGCCCGGCAACGTGATCGTGTACGGCGACCGCCCCACGCTGATCGACTTCGGCATCGCGCACGAGTCGGGGACGGAGCAGATCACCCGGCGCGGCATGGTCGTGGGCACGCCCGCCTTCATGGCGCCCGAGCTCATCGAGGGGGAGCGCGCCACCATCGCCTTGGACGTGTTCTCGTGGGCGACCACGGTCGCCTACGCCGCGACGGGACGGCCGCCGTTCGGGCGGGGCTCGCTGCACGGCGTGTGCTTCCGGATCCTGCGGGGGCAGGCCGACCTCGACGGCGTCCCGGAGCCGCTGGCGCGGCTGGTCCGGATGGCGCTGCGCCGCGACCCGTGCGCCCGTCCGACCGCCAGGTGGCTCGCCGGCGCGCTGCACACCGGCGAGACGACGGGCGAGACCCCGGCGCGCCCCGCGGTCCCCTCGGAACCCGCCGCCCCGGCGCGGCCCGCGGTCCCGCCGCACGCCGGGACGGTGGCGGGAGGCGGCCAGGCGGTACCGGCGTGAAGGGCCCGGTTAGATCTTCCAGGCGGCACGGGCGAAGGTAGGGTTTCGTAAACGATGAAGGGGGTTGTCACGTCCGGGGACCGAATCGGCCACTACAGCGTGCTCCAGACCCTGGGGGAAGGGGGCATGGGCGTCGTCTACCTCGGCGCCGACCCCGAAGGGCGCAAGGTGGCCATCAAGGTGCTGCGCCCCCAGGTGGCCGGGGACGCCACGGCGCGCCGCCGGCTGGCCCGTGAGGTCGACTCCATGCGGCGCGTGCACAGCCCGCACGTCGCCGAGATCCTCGACGCCGACGTGACCGCCGACCAGCCCTACATCGTGACGCAGTACGTCCCCGGCCGCACCCTTGAGGAGATCGTCGAGGAGTCCGGGCCGATCCACGGGCAGGGGCTCCAGCGGCTCGGCGTCGGCCTCGCGTCGGCGCTGTCGGCGATCCACGGCGCCGGGATCGTCCACCGCGACCTGAAGCCCGGCAACGTCATGCTGGTGGACGGCGAGCCCGTCGTGATCGACTTCGGCATCGCCCAGGCCGCGGACGCGACCCGGCTGACCGCCACCGGCATGGTCATCGGCACCCCCGGCTACCTGGCCCCGGAGATCATCGAGGGCGAGGACGCCGGCCCGCCGTCGGACGTGCACGCCTGGGCGGGCACCGTCGCCTACGCCGCGACCGGCCGCCCCCCGTTCGGCTCGGGCACCTTCGAGTCGATCTTCTACAAGATCATGCAGGGCACGCCCGACCTGGACGGCGTCCCCGAGGGGATGCTGCCGGTGCTGCGCTCGGCGATGGCCCGCCATCCGGCCGAGCGGCCCACGGCGGTCAACCTGGTGCAGCTCACCCGGCGGATCCACCTTGAGGCCACCCTCACCGACCAGACCCGGATCGACCAGCACTACACGCGCCCGGACGCGACGTCCCAGCCACTGTCCCGGCCGCTGGAGCAGCCGGACCACTCCCGGCAGTTCTCCATGCCCGCACCCGCGCCCGGCCCGACCGCCGGGCAGCAGGTCCCCCCGGAACCCCCGCGGCCGTCCAGCACCGCGCCGCCTTCAAGCACGACGCCGCCGCCGAGCCCGGTGCCCGCGCCCGTCCCGGCGCAGCCGAAGGACTTTGTCGGCCAGCTCCCGCCAGCCGCGCCGCCGCCCGTCCCGCCCCCGGCCCCCGGGCCGTACGAGTCGCAGCAGTACGGGCAGCGCACCTACGGCCAGGGCGCGTACGGGACGCAACCCCGCTACGACCAGGGCCACTATCCGCCGCCTTACGGGCAGCCGGGGCCGGGCGCCCTCCAGCGCGGCCCGGAGCAGGGCGCGCCGTACGACACCGTCCGCGATCCCCACACCCGCGACCCGCAGACCCGCGACCCGCATGCGCAGGACCCGCGCGCCCAGGAGGTCCGGCGGCAGGCCGAGCGGGCGCGCGCCGAGCGGGACAAGAACGCCCGCAAGCCCTACGGCTGGTACCGCGTCCTCAGCTTCCTCGTGCTCGTCGCGCTGCTCGGGTTCGCGAACATCGCGCCGCTGCTGGCCGTCGGCGTCACCATCGTCGGCGTCCTCGTGCTGCGGATGGCCGACAAGGCCGCCAAGGGCATGGAGGACAAGCGGACCCGCCGCGGCCCCCGCTCCGGCGACGCGGTCGCGGCGGCGTTCAAGACCCCGCTGCACCTGCCGGGCGCCGTGCTGGTCACCGCCCTGCTCGCGGGCCTCAGCGTCCTCGCGGGGCTCATCCTGCTCGGCGTGCTGATCTTCGCGAAGTCCGACATGTCGTCCTCGCGGGCCATCGCGTACTCGGCTATGGCCGTGATCGGCCTGCTCTGCCTCGCCCCGGGCAGCGGCGCGCCGCGCCGCCAGATGGCGCGGGTCTGGGGCGCACTGCTGCCGCGCGCCGAGGCCGCGCTCGCCGCCGCGCTGATCCTCGGCGTCTTCGCCGCGGTCCTCGTCGGCCTGTCCCAGAAGCAGCCGCCCGACACCACCCCGCTGGACGGGATGAGCGGCGACCTGGAGCAGCTCCGCAGCGACGTCCACGACCTCCTCGACGGCCTCCCCTTCATCTCCTGAGCCGCACCGCCCACCGACCCGCTTCGCGCGAGCAGCCGATCGTGACGCGTTCGGGCGAAGCGACGGCTTCAGCCGAGCGGCGGCTTCCCCTGGGCACCCGTGCCGGCCAGGCCATCGCTTCGCCTGAGGGACGGTTCGGCCGGGCGACGGCTTCGGGTGACCGCCCGGCCAGGGAGGCGGCGGCTCGGTAGTGTGGCGATCGTTATGAGCGGCGAGACGAGCCACCAGGAGCACATCGGTCCGTACCGGCTGCTGTCGCGGCTGGGCGGCGGTCCGGCGGGCGGTCCGGGGCGGGGCGTCCGCGGCGGCGTCCACCGGGCCGCCGGTCCCGACGGCCGCGACGTGGCGCTCAGGCCCCTGCCCCCGGGCGCGGCGCCCGACATCGCGCGGATGCGCGGCGTCCTCAGCCCCTACGTCGCCGACGTCCTGGACGGTGAGCACGCGTCCGGCCGGCCGTACGTGGTCTTCCGCTTCGTCCCAGGACGTCCCCTGGCCGAGCACGTCGCCGAGCGAGGTCCGCTGGGCGGCGACGAGCTGCGCCGGATGGCGCTCGGCCTCGCCAAGGGACTCGCGGCCATCCACGAGGCGGGCCTCGCGCACGGGGAGCTCGGACCCGGCACCGTCCTCGTGGTGGACGGCGCGCCGGTCATCGTCGACTTCGCCCTGACCGCCGGAGCGGCGGCGCACGACGACCTCCCGGCCTGGGCCGCCACCGTCGCGTTCGCGGCCACCGGACGGCCCGACGCGCGGGCCGCCCACCTGCCCGGCGACCTGCGGTCCCTGGTGGAGGCCGCCGCGCACCCCGACCCGGCCGCCCGTCCGTCCGCCGCGGAGCTGGCCCTAGCGGCGGCCCGCCTAGACCTACCGGCCATACCCGCCGCCCGCCCCGCCCCAGAAGCACACCCCGCTTTGGGCCCGGGGAAGGGTTCCACGGCGCCCACGGGCCCCGCCGCCCCCGACAGCAAGGTCAACGCAGTGTCGGCCGACGCTTCAGGCGCGGCCCTCGGTGGCACCGTGACCGGCGGTGACCAGGGCGGTCGGGGTGCGACCGGGGGCGCCGGGCATGCCGCAGAGCATGGCACGGGCGCGGTGGAGGCGCATGAGCTCGCCGTGGCGCGGGGGTGGGCGCGGCTGCTCGCCGCGATGGTCGTCGTGATCGGGATCGGTGCCGCGGTCATGATGCCGATCGTCGGGCTCGTCCTCACCCTGGGCGCGGTGACGCTGCTGCGGGCGGTCGCGGCGACGACGGTCCGCGGGCGGGTGTGGGCGTTCGGGCGGACGCTGCTGACCGTCCCGTACGCGGCGGTCCTCGCGGTCGCGGTGCCGCTCGCCCTGGTCGCGGTGTCGGCGGTCGGCGGGGAGATCGACTCCTCGGGCGCCTGCGCGCTCGGCGCCGGGGCGGGCGCGGCGGTGCTGTGGACGGCGCCGGGCGTCGGCGGCCCGCGGCGGCAGCTCGAACGGGCGTTCCTCGGGATCGCGCGGCGGCCTCGGTACATCGGGATCGCGGTGACGGTGCTCGGCGTGCTCGCGGTGCTCGCGGCCTTCGGCGCCGCGACGCTGACCCCGAGCTTCGCGCCCATGTACGGCTTGCAGAGCTCCCTGGAGAGTCTGGTGGACCGGTTGCAGAACGCCGTCCACAGCCCGTGAGGCGTGAAGTCTGTCACGTCCCGTTTTGGGCGATTCCCTTGGGGCAAAGCCCCCGGCCACGTGGGTAAGGTCTCACGAACTGGGATTTGCCTGTACCCTACCGGCGGGTAACATTCGTGGTGCACGGTCGAACCGGGGACCCGACTCCGAAGCACGTTCGGGTGTTTGGCAGGCTGTGACAGCGACAACGCGTTTCCGCGTCGACCCAACGTGGGCGGCGCCCCTCTGTCCGCTTACCCCAGCGGCCAACTGAGTGCAGGGAGGTCGGCCACCGGCCATGAACATCGTCGTCCTGGTGAAGCAGGTTCCCGATACGGAGAGCCCGCGCAAGCTGAAGTCCGATGACAGCACGCTCGACCGCGCTGCCGCGGACGGTGTCATCAACGAGCTCGATGAGTACGCCATCGAAGAGGCGCTGCGCATCAAGGAGGCCCACGGCGGCGAGGTGACCGTCCTCACCATGGGCCCCGAGAAGGCCACCGACTCGATCCGCAAGTCGCTCGCCATGGGCGCGGACAAGGCCGTGCACCTCGTCGACGACGCCCTCGCCGGCTCCGACGCGCTGCAGACCTCGTACGCCATCCAGCAGGCGCTCGGCCGGACCGGCTTCGACCTGGTCGTCCTCGGCGCGGAGTCCACCGACGCGCGCACCGGCGTGCTCGCGGCGATGCTGGCCGAGCGGCTCGGCGTCCCGCAGGTCTCGCTGGCCAACAAGGTCGAGATCGACGGTTCGGCGATCAAGGCGCAGCGGATCACCGACTACGGCTACGACCGGGTCGAGGCGAGCCTGCCCGCGGTCGTCTCCGTGGTCGAGAAGATCAACGAGCCGCGCTACCCCTCCTTCAAGGGGATCATGGCGGCCAAGAAGAAGCCGGTCGAGACGCTCGGCATCGCCGACGCCGGCATCGACGCGTCCCAGGTCGGCCTGGCGAACGCCGCCACCGAGGTGGTCGACTTCGCCGAGGCGCCGCCGCGCGCGCAGGGTCAGATCATCACCGACGAGGGCGACGGCGGCGCGAAGATCGCCGAGTTCCTCGCGTCGAAGAAGTTCGTCTGACCGAGGAAGGGGATTGGAACAATGGCTGAGATTCTCGTCCTCGTCGACCACGTCGACGGTGAGGTCAAGAAGGTCACCCTCGAACTGCTGACGCTGGCGAACCGGCTCGGCGAGGCCGCCGCCGTATGGGTGGGCCCGGGCTACGAGGGCGCCAAGGACAAGCTCGGCGAGTACGGCGCCGGCAAGGTGTACCTGGCCGCCGACGAGGAGCTCACCTCCTACGTCGTCGCGCCGAAGGCCGCCCTGCTCGCCCAGCTCGTGAACGAGAAGTCCCCCGCCGCGGTGCTCGTCGCCGCGACCGGCGAGGGCAAGGAGGTCGCGGGCCGGCTCGCGGTCAAGCTCGGCTCCGGCGTGCTCACCGACGTCGTGGACGTCGCCGAGGGCTTCGTCGCCGAGCACTCCATCTTCGGTGGTGCGATCATCTCGCACGCCCGGGTGAAGAACGGCACGCCGATCATCGCCGTCCGGCCGAACTCCGTCGCCCCCGAGGCGTCCGCCGCCACCCCGGCGGAGGAGACCGTCACGGTGACGCTGTCGGACGCCGACAAGGGCGCCCGGATCACCGAGCGGGTCGTCGAGGAGAAGGGCGAGCGCCCGGACCTCACCGAGGCCGCGATCGTCGTCTCCGGCGGCCGCGGTGTCGGCGGCGCGGAGAACTTCAAGATCATCGAGGGGCTGGCCGACTCGCTCGGCGCGGCCGTCGGCGCCTCCCGCGCCGCGACCGACGCCGGCTGGTACCCGCACTCGTTCCAGGTCGGCCAGACCGGCAAGACGGTGTCGCCGCAGCTCTACGTCGCGGTCGGCATCTCCGGCGCCATCCAGCACCGGGCCGGCATGCAGACCTCGAAGACGATCGTCGCCATCAACAAGGACGCCGAGGCGCCGATCTTCGAGCTCGTCGACTTCGGCGTGGTGGGCGACCTGTTCCAGGTCGCCCCGCAGCTCACCGAGGAGATCAACAAGCGCAAGTGAGCGCCTGTCCTCCCGGCGGACGCCCCGGACGGTGACCATGTCACCGCCCGGGGCGTCCGGCGTTTCGGGGCCGACATTCCCCCGCCCGGCTTTCCCTCGCCTGACGCTTACGAGCGCGTCGGCGACGGATAGGGCACGCCTGCCAGCAGGTCCGGCTTGAGCATGGGCGCGACGTCCGCGTACGGGACCTGCGCGACCTCCTTGCCGCACGCGGACGGGTAGCCCAGCTGGGCGCCCATGAAGCCGACCCGCACGCCGGACGGTGTGAGCGCCATGGCGACCTCGTCCGGTCCGAGGAGGCTCGCGAGGGTGGTGTCGTTCCCGAACCGCGAGTCGCCTTGGCAGAACACGCCGCCGGGCAGGCGCGCCGCGACCTTCCCGTCGATGGGCGCGAGCGTCCGCCGGTCCCGGGAGCGGAAGAGGTCGATCGCGCGGTACTCGGTGCCGGTCTTGAGATCCACGGTGACGGCTCGTGGCGCGTTCCACCCCGTGCCGACGTTGCCGCGCACGTCCGTCTCGTACCAGACGGACAGCAGCCGGTCGCTGCGCAGCAGGATCGACGGCCGCACGACATCGGTGAACGCCGTCGGGTACTGGCCGAGCTTGCCGCGGTTCTCGGCGAACCGCCGGTCGAGCGGTGCGCGCAGCGCCTGGTTGACCTTGGTGGCGAGCGCGGCGTCCCGGATGCCGGTGACCGTGACGATCTGCCCCTCGGCCCGCCACGTCCCGCCGCCGGTCAGCCGCTGCTGCGGCTCGTTCAGCGCCGCAAGCTGCACGACCACCGGTTTCGGCGCGGGCGGATCGTCCTGCGCGACGGCCACGTACGTCGCCGCGCCGCCCGCCGCGACGACGGCGGCGCCCCCGGCGATCGCGACCGCGCCCTTGGCACCGAGCGCGCCCAGCACCCCCTT
>NZ_CAACUY010000235.1 GCF_900659615.1 Actinomadura fibrosa
CGCCGCCGCGGACCCGGAGAGCGCGGCCCGCCTGCTCGGCCACCTGCGCGACCTGGCACGGGCACGGCGGCGGCCGCCCAGCGACCTCGCCGGGCACGTCCAGGTGCTGTGGCTCGCCGAGCTGCCCGGCGACGTCTACGTCGAGGCCGACGCGGGCCCCGGCGACGTGCTGTTCAGCGTTCCGGTCATCCCGCTGACGCCCCCGGCCGTGCTGGAGGAGTTCGACGGCTGGCTCGCCCTGCGGCACTGGTACCGGACGCTGCGCGACCTCGCCGAGCAGGCCGCGGGCCACGACGTCGTCCTCGCCGCCGGGCTCCTCGCCTGGCGCCCGCACGACGGGCCCGCCGTCCACGACCACCTGCTGAGCACGCCCGTCCGGATCGTCGTGGACGAGCGGACCGAGCGCATCGACGTCGTCCTCGCCGGGCACACCACCCTGCGGGACCGGGAGCTGCTGTCCGGCCGTCCCGGGTTCCGGCCCGCCGCCTGGGTCGCGGACGCCGTGCAGGCCGGCCAGGGATTCGGGCTGAACACCTCCGTCGGGGACGTCCTGCGCAAATGGTGTTCGACGGCCTTCCCCGGCGCCGGGGACACCGTCGTGTACCGGGAGGACTGGGCGCCCGAGGCCGCCGGGCCGCCGCCGCCCGTCCCGCGGGTGCGGCTGGCGCCCGCGCTGGTCGTCCGCCCGCCGGGACGCGCGGCCGTGGCGGCCTACCACGACGCGATGATCGCGCAGCTCGCCGCCGGCGCGGCCGTCCCCGAGGGACTCGCGCGGTTCCTCGCCCCGAACGACCGTCCCCAGGTCAGGCATATCGCCGAGGACACTCCGGACATCGCCCGCGACATCCTCACGGCCGTCCTCGTCCGCGGGCTGCGGGTCCTCGTCGCCACGTCCGGCGCGACGGCCTCGGGGGCGCTGCGCGCCGCGTTACCGCCCGACCTCGCGTCCCTGACGGTCGCCGACCCGGCCACGGCGGCGGACGTCGCGGACGCGCTGCTCGTCCGGGCCGCCGCGCACGACCCAGGCCGCCACGGGCGGCACGTCGCCGACCTCGCCGAACGCGTGGAGGCCGCCGACCAGGAGGTCGCCGAGCTCCGCGCGCGGCTCCGCCGGATCGAGGACGAGGAGGCGCAGCGCGGCAGTCCGGACGAGCGGCACCGCGCCGAGGCGCCCGAACTGTCGTGGATGCCCGTCCGTCCGGACATGCCGCCGGGGCCGCCGATCTCCCGCGCCGAGGCGGCGGAGCTCGTGGTGCTCCTTGCCGAGGAGACGCCCGGACGCAAGGCCCGCACGGCGCACCGCGACGTCGACCCCGGCGCCCTGCCCAGCCCTCCCTACGTCCGCACCCTCATCGAGGCGGAGGCCGCCGCCGCCGAACGCGCCGGCCGCTTCCACTCCGACCTCGCCAGCGCCCTCCGCGGCCTCGACGCCGCGCTGCTCGCCCGCCTCGACGGCTGCGCGTCCATCGTCGGGTCCGCCCTCGCCGACCTCGGCCTCGACGGGCACCCCGGCCGCTGGAACCCCGCCGACATCGCCGTCCGCGCCTTCGGCGACGCCCTCGCCCACCGCCGCCCGCTGATCTGGTCCCGCGTCGCGGAGATGACGGCCCGCGCCGAATGGGCGGAACGGGCCCTCGCCACCACCGACGGCCGCGTCGAACTCCCCCCGGACCCGGACCTCCGCGGCCTCGCCGCCGCCGCCCAGGACCTGCGCGACCACCTCGCCGGCGGCGGCTCCCTCAAGCGCGGACCGCTCCGCTCCGCCGCGCAACGGCAGGCCGAACCCCTCCTGAACGGCGCCCGCGTCGACGGCGCGCCCCCCACGACACCCGAACTCCTCGACCTCGTCATCACCCACCTCACCGTCCGCATCGCCTGCCAGGAACTCCAGTACGTGTGGGAGGCCGCCGGGATCTCCTTCCCCGCCGACCCGCCGCCCGCCGACCGGATCGCCCGCTTCGTCCGCGCCCACGCCCGGCTCGCCCGCGTCCGCACCGCCATGGCCGCCATCGAGGAGACCAGCGGCCTGCTCGCCCGCGCCGGACTCACCGTCCCGCTCAGCCACCCCCTCCAGTGGCACGGCTACGTCTCCGCCCTGGAAGCCGCCCTCGAAGGCTTCGGCGTCGAACGCGCCGCCGCCGACATCGCCGCCCTCCGCGACTCCATCGGCCCCGTGGACGCCGACGACCCGCCCGAACTCCTCGCCGCCCTCGACGCCCTGGACGCCCGCGACGCCGCCGCCTACGGCCGCTGCCTCAACGCCCTCGCCGAGGCCCGCCGTGAACGCGCCCACCAGATCCGCTGCGAGGAACTCCTCGCCCGCGTCCGCGCCGTCCACCCCGACCTCGCCAACCTCATGCTCGCCACGGACGGCGACGAAGCCTGGAGCACCCGCACCCGCCGCTGGGACGAAGCCTGGGCGTGGGCCCGCACCGCCGCCCAGCTCGCGACCACCGCCCCGTCCACCGCCGCCGACGAGGCCCGCGCCGCCCTCGCGTCCGCCGAAGAACACCTCGAAACCCTCCGCGCCGACCTCACGTCCGCCCGCGCCTGGGGCGCCGCCCTGGCCCGCCTCGCCGGCCTCGACCTCGCCTCCGCGGTCTCCGCCGCGTCCGCCACCCCGCCCGAGATCGTCCCGGCGTGGATCCTGCCGCTCTGGCGCATCCCCGAGACCCTCCCACCTCGTCCCGGCTCCTTCGACGTCGTCATCGTGGACGGCGAGCACAACGCCGGCGCCGAGGCCCTCTTCCTCCTCTGGCTGGCCCCCCGCCTGATCCTCATAGGCCCACCCGGCCCGGCCCTCCCCACCCCGGAAGGCCCGACGCCCGCCACCCCCGTCCCCCACCCGTTCCACGACGTCCTGACCCCGACGACGTCCCTCTTCACCCTCCTAACCGACCCCCGAGTAACCCGCGAGCCCACCCCTTCGGCCGAGCCAGCACAACCACGCGATGAACCCGCGCCCTCGCGGGTTGGCCCTCCGCAGCCACGTTCCGGCGGCGCGCGGTCACCCGGTGAACCGACCCACCCAAGCGCCGAGCGAACCCAGCCAGGCGCGGAGTCTGCGCGCCCTCCCGCAGGACGACCGCAGGAGCCCGGCGAACGCCCACGCCCCGCCGCAAACCCCGCTGACCCACAGACGCGCCCCGCACCACGCGGCGCCCCCGCGCAACCACAGACCGGTCCGCCGGGACGAGGCGGCGAGGACGTGTGGCGGCGTGGTGAATCCGCGCAACCGCACGCCGAGCCGCCGCGAGGCCGCGAGGAGGACGCACGCCGGGCGGAGAACGCGCAACCACGCAGTGAGTCCACGCCACGCCCAGGCTCCGCGCCCTCGCATCCCAGCAAGCCGCCTTCGCCTGGTGAGCCGAGCGCGGAGTCTGCGCCGCCGCAGGTAGGCGCCCCGCAGGCCCGTGATGAGCGCGCGCGTCCTGCTGCGAACCCTGCTGATCCACGGATGCGTCCCGCGCCACATGGCGCCCCGATGCAACCGCAGGCCGGTCCGCCGGGACGAGGTGGTGAGGACGTGTGGCGCCGTGGTGAGGTCGCGCAACCGCACGTGGAGCCGCCGCGAGGTCGTGAGAAGGATGCGCGTCCTGTGCAGGGCGCGCAGCCGCGCGGTGAGTCGGTGCCTCCGCGTCTTGGAGCGACACCGCCGCGTCCCAGCACGGCGCCTTCACCCGGTGAGTCGGGCGTTGAGTCTGCGCCGCCGCAGGTAGGAGCGCCGCAGGGCCGTGATGAGCACACGCGTCCCACCACGAACCCTGCTGATCCACGGACGCGTCCCGCGCCACGTGGCGCCCCGATGCAACCGCAAGCCGGTCCGCCGGGACGAGGTGGTGAGGACGTGTGGTCGCGCGGTGAGGCGGTGCCGCCTAACGTCGCGCCGCCGCGAGTTCGCGAGGAGGGCGCACGCGAGGTCGAGGACGCGCAACCATGCGGCGAGTCGGGGCCGCGTCCTAGCAAGGCGCCTTCGCCTGGTGGGCAGGGCGTGGAGTCTGTGCCGCCGCACGTAGGCCCGCCGCAGGGCCGTGATCAGCGCGCGCGTCCTCCCGCGAACCCTGCTGATCCACGGACGCATCCCGCGCCACATGGCGCCCCCATGCAAGCGCAGGCCGGTCCGCCGGAGCGAGGTAGTGAGGACGTGTGGCGACGTGTTGAATCCGCGCAACCGCACGCCGAGCTGCCGCAAGGCCGCAAGGAGGACACGCGCCGGGCCGAGGACGCGCAACCACGCGCCGCGTCCGCGCCGCGTCCGAACTCGGCGCCGCCGCGTCCCAGCAAGCCGCCTTCGCCTGGTGAGCCGGGCGTGGAGTCTGCACCGCCGCACGTAGGCCCGCCGCAGGCCCGTGATGAGCGCGCGCGTCCCACCGCGAACCCCACTAATCCACGGACGCGCCCCACACCAGGTGGTGCCCCCGCGCAACCGCAGGCAGGTCCGCCGGAGCGACGTGGTGAGGACGTGTGGTCGCGCGGTGAGGCGGTGCCGCCTAACGTCGCGTCGCCGCCAACCCGCGAGGACGACGCGCGCGAGGTCGAGGACGCGCAACCACGAGGCGAGTCGGGGCCGCAGCGTCCGGGCGCCGCGCCGCCGCGTCCCAGCGAGTGGCCTTCGCCTAGTGAGCCGGGCGTGGAGTCTGCACCGCCGCATGTAGGACCGCCGCGGGGTCGCGATGAGCGTGCGCGTCCTGCTGCCGGGCCCGCTGGTCCGCGGATGGGCCCCGCGCCCCGTGGTGGCCCTGTGCAGCCGCAGGCCGTTCCGCCGGAGCGACGTGGCGAGGACGTGTGGTCGCGTGGTGCGTCTGTGCATCCGCATGCGGAGCCGCCGCCAGGTCGCGAGGAAGGCGTGCGCCCATCGGAGGACGCTCAACCACGCGGTGAGTCTGTGCCGCCGCATGTAGGAACCCCGCGGGGCCGTGATGAGCGCGCGCGTCCTGCCGCTGGTCCCGGTGGTTCGCGGACGGGCTCCGCACCACGCGATTCGCCCGTGCCGCCGCAGCCGCAGGTCGGTGCGCCGGGGCAGCTTGGTGAGGACGTGTGGTCGCGCGGTGAGGTCGCGCCGCCCCACGTCGAGCCGCCGCGAGGTCGCGAGGGGGGCGCGCGCCCGGTTGAGGACGCGCAACCACGCGGTGCGTCGGCGCCGCCGCGTCCGGGCTCGACGTCGTCGCGTCCTAGCGAAGCGCCTTCGCCTGGTGAGCCGGGTGTGGAGTCTGTGCCGCCGCGCGTAGGACCACCGCGGGGCCGCGATGAGCGTGCGCGTCCTGCTGCCGGGCCCGCTGGTCCGCGGATGGGCCCCGCGCCCGGTGGCCCTGTGCAGCCGCAGGCCGTCCCGCCGCAGCAGCGTGGTGAGGACGTGTCGTCGCGCGGTGAGTCTGTGCCGCCGCGTCCTGGAGCCATGGCACCGCGTCCTACCGAGGGGCAGCCGCGTCCTGCGCCGCGTGATGCTTCTGCGCAGCCGCAGCCGCAGTCGCAGCCGGTTCCGCCGGAGCAGCGTGTGCGTCCTGTCCCTGGGGGCGCGGGTCCTGTTGATCCGCGAAGCGGGGTCGTGTCGCGCGGTGGCCCGGCGCAGCCGCAGGGTGGGGAGGACGTGTGGTCGCGGGGGGCGTCTGCTTCGGCGCGTCCTGCTGCTGGACCGCGACATGGGCCTCCATCGCGTGGGCCGCAGGGTGAGGCGTTGTTGGGGCGGGAGGAGGGCGTGCCGCCTGAGGGGGCGCAGTCGCGGGGTGGTCCTGCGGTGCCGCCTCCCGGAGCGGCGCCGGTGCGGCCTGGTGGGGCTTGGGCGCCGCCAGAGGGGCGTGGTGGTTCTGGGACGGCGTCGGATGGGGGGGCGGTGCGGCCATGGTTCGAGCCTGCGCAGCGTCCCTCACGTACTCCGCCGAGTGGTGGTTCCGACGAGCCGCCTGCTGTTTCCGGAGAGCCGCCTGCTGCTTCTGACGAGCCGAGTGGTGGTTCTGCGGGTGGGAAGCCGCGTCAGGGGGCTCGGGAGTCTTCCGGGATGCGGATCCGGCGGGGGCGGTCGATCGTCAGTTACAAGCGGCCCGAGTTGATCGAGCTGGTGGGGCATATCGCGGAGCGCGAACCTGAGCTGACCGATGAGCAGATCGTCGAGCTGGCCGGGCGCCTGCTCGGGTGTCCGGAGGACGAGAAGCTGCTGGTGGGGGCGCGGCTCCGGTATGCGGTCGAGGCGTATCGGGAGGGCTCCGACTCCTAGTGGAATGATTCGTTCCGTTCGAGTATAGTGGAACGGAACGTTTTGTTCTGCAGGGGAGTCGCCATGGCCCGGGTACTTGATCGCCGGACGCTCAGCAGGACCGCGTTGGAGCGCCAGTTGCTGCTGGAGCGGTCCGCGATGCCCGTCATCGAGGCGGTACAGCGGCTTGTGGCGCTTCAGGCGCAGGATCCCAATCTGCCCTACTACAGCCTGTGGACGAGGCTCGACGGCTTCCGGCAAGAGGACTTCACGGGGCGGCTGGTCGACCGGTCCGTGGTCCGGGGGCCGCTGCTGCGCGGGACGCAGCATGTCGCGGCCGCCGCGGACTACCGGTGGGTGCGGCCGCTCGTCGAGCCGATCCTGCGGGCGGGGCGGCAGGCGGCGTTCGGGCGGGTGAGCGTGGGGTGGGATCTGGACGAGTTGGCCGCCGAGGTGCGCGGCCTGCTCAAGGGGAGGACGCTCACCCGTCCGCAGCTCGCCAAGGCCCTCGCGGAGCGGTGGCCTGACAGGGATCGGCAGGCGCTCGGGTGGTCGGCGCAGGCGCTGGTTCCCGTGGTCCATCCGCCGCCCAGCGGGACGTGGAACACGCACGGGGCCACGCCGTTCGTGCTGGCGGACGAGTGGATCGGCCCGCTGGAGGACGGGGTGGCGGCCGAAAGGCTCGTCCGGCGCTATCTCGGGGCGTTCGGGCCCGCTTCGGCCAAGGACTTCCAGATGTGGTCGGGCCTGCGGCGGATGGACGAGGTGTTCGAGCGCCTGCGGCCGGGATTGCAGAAATATCGGGACGAGAACGGTGTCGAGTTGTTCGATCTCCCGGAGGCGGCGCCGGCCGAGGACGGGCGGCCCGCGCCCGTGCGGTTCCTCGGCGATCTCGACAACCTCATGCTCGCCTACGCCGATCGCAGCCGGTTGATGACCGCCGAGCAGCGCAAGGTGATCTGTGTGGGTGCGTGGGTCAAGCCGACGCTGCTCGTGGACGGTCGGGTCCGCGGCATATGGAGGATCGAGCATGACCGGAAAGCCGGGCGTGCGGGGTTGGGCGTCGAGCTGTTCGAGCCTTTGCGCGATGAGGGGGAGGTGCGGGCGGAGGCGGCGAGGCTGCTGGAATTCGCGGCTCCGGAGGGCGAGCACGAGGTTCGCGTCGGCATGTTCGGGACGTCCTGAGCGGCTCGCGGCGGGGTGGTTTCGCCGGAGCAGTGCTCCGGGCGTTTCGTCCTAGGATCAGGGCATGAATCCTGCTCCGCGCGTCCTGAGGGCGGACGCCCAGCGCAACCGGGCGCGCATCCTCGACGTCGCCAGGACGGTCGTCGAGGAGCAGGGCACCCAGGCGTCCCTGCGCGACATCGCCCGGCGCGCCGAGGTGGGGATGGGCACGCTCTACCGGCATTTCGCGACCCGGGAGAACCTGCTGGAGGCGCTGCTCCGCAGCCGGTTCGACCGGCTCGCGGCGCGGGCCGGGGCGCTGGAGGCGGGCCGGCCGCCCGCGGAGGCGCTGACGGAGTGGCTGGCGGAGTTCGCGGACGGCGCCGGGACGTACCGGGGGCTCGCCGCGTCGATGATCGCGACGCTGGAGGACGAGACGTCGTCGCTGCACGCGTCGTGCGCGCGGATGCGGGCGGCGGGTGCCCGGCTGCTGGAGCGGGCGCAGGACGCGGGGCACATCCGTCCCGATGTGGACGGGATGGATCTGTTCGCCCTGTACACGGCGGTCGCGTCGCTCGTCGACGGCGCGCCGTCCATCGCCGATCGGCGGGAGCACCTGTTCACGCTGGTGATGGAGGGGCTGATGAGCCGGTCCGGGTAATCGCCGGGTGGCCGTCCGGGGCGCCCGGCACAATCGGCTGCATGACGCGCGGTGGTCCGGAGCGACGAGGGGTGCCCAGCACCGGCTGGGACGAGGACGCCTTGGCGGCCCTGCGCGCCGCGGCGCACCGGGGGGACGGCGCCGGAGGGGTGGAGCTGCTCGCGTGCAGGGAGCTCGGCCCGGTGCTCCAGTACGCGGGGGACGTGCTCGTCGCGGCGCTCGGGGAGGGGGTGCCCGGCGCGGGGCCGCTCGCCCGCGCGTGTCTCGGTGAGCTGGACGGACGCGGCGCGCCCGGGGACGCGGAGCTGGCCGCGGAGGTCGCGGCGGCGCTCGGGGAGCCGCGGCGCGGCGGGGAATCCGTTCCGCCGTGGCGCGGCGGGGAACTTGTTCCGCTGCCGGTCGATCTCGGGGCGGTGGCGGCGGCGCTGGAGGCCGGTGAGCCGCACGTCCTCGATCTGGTGCGCGGCGACGTCCTCGGCATGGAGGAGGCCGAGGGCGATGAGGGGCGCTGGCTGCCGATCCCGCCGGGCGGGGTGCTGGACGCGCGGGAGGAGGCGCGGCGGGGGCTGGCCCGCGCCTGGCTGGCCCGGCACGGCCTCAGGTCCGCGCCCCGAACCCTCTGACCAGCGCGACCGAGCCCGCCCGGCCGCCCGGGCCTTTCAGCCGCCCGGGCGGACCAGGGGGAACGGGATCGTCTCGCGGATGCTGCGGCCGGTGAGGGTGATCAGGAGCCGGTCGATGCCCATGCCCATGCCGCCCGCCGGGGGCATCGCGTACTCCAGCGCGCGCAGGAAGTCCTCGTCCAGCTCCATGGCCTCGGGGTCGCCGCCGGCGGCCTGGAGGGACTGCTCGGTGAGGCGGCGGCGCTGGAGAATGGGGTCGATCAGCTCGGAGTAGGCGGTGCCGAGCTCCAGGCCGAAGACGATGAGGTCCCACTTCTCGGCGAGCCGCGGGTCGGCGCGGTGCGGGCGGGTCAGCGGGGACGTCTCGGCGGGGTAGTCGCGGACGAACGTCGGGGTCATGAGGTGCTCCTCGACGAGGGCCTCGAAGAGCTCCTGGACGATCCTGCCCTGGCCCCAGGCGGGGTCGAAGTTCAGTCCGGCGGCCTCGGCGTGGCCCTGGACGGCCGCGAGCGGGGTGGCGGTGGTGATCTCCTCGCCGAGCGCCTTGGAGACCGACCCGTAGACGGTGATCTCCTCCCAAGGGCCGGCGAGGTCGTACTCGACGCCGTCGCGGACGACGACGGTGGTGCCGAGCGCGGCGTCGGCCGCGGCGACGACGAGGTCGCGGGTGAGGGCGGCCATCGTGTCGTAGTCGCCGTAGGGCTGGTAGGCCTCCAGCATCGTGAACTCGGGGTTGTGCTTGGGGGACACGCCCTCGTTGCGGAAGTTGCGGTTCAGCTCGAAGACGGGGCCGACGCCGCCGACGAGGAGCCGCTTCAGGTACAGCTCGGGTGCGATCCGCAGGTAGAGCTGCATGTTGTAGGCGTTGATGCGGGTGGTGAACGGGCGGGCCGCGGCGCCGCCGTGGACGGGCTGGAGCATCGGCGTCTCGACTTCGAGGTAGCCGCGGGCGCGCAGGCCGTCGCGGACGGCGGCGATGGCGTCGCCGCGCATCCGCAGCATGCGGCGGGACTCGTCGTTGACGATGAAGTCGACGTAGCGCTGGCGGACGCGGGCCTCGGGGTCGGACAGGCCGGTGGCCTTGTTGGGCAGCGGGCGCAGGCACTTGGCGGTGATCGTCCAGTCGTCGGCGCGGACCGACAGCTCCCCGCGCCGGGACGTGACGACCTCGCCGCACACGCCGACCTGGTCGCCGAGGTCGATCAGCGACTTCCAGCGGCCGAGGGACTCGGCGCCGAGGGCGTCGGCGGTCAGCATGACCTGGAGGTCGCCGCTCTCGTCGCGGAGGGTGGCGAAGATCAGCCTGCCGTGCTCGCGGGCGAGGACGACGCGCCCGGCGATCGCGACGCGGGCGCCGGTGCGGGTGTCGGGCGGCAGGTCGGGGAAGCGTTCGCGGATCGCGGCGGCGAGGTCGGTGCGCTCGAACGACAGGGGGTAGGGGTCCATGCCCGCGGCGCGGATCTGCGCCAGCTTGGCGTGCCGGACGCGCTCCTGCTCGGACAGGCGGCGCTGCGGCGCGCGGGCCGCGTCGGCGGCCTCCTCGATCTCCTTGATGCGGTCGACGAGGTCCCGGGACGGCGCCATGGACGCGGCGCGGTCGAGCTTGGGCCGGTTGACGCTCGGCAGGAAGCCCTCGGCGCGGGCGTAGGCGAGGCCGAGGCGGATGAGGTGGCGGCCCTGCTGGTAGCAGATGAAGCGGGGGCGCCAGTCGGGCATGTACTTGGCGTTGGACAGGTACAGCGATTCGAGCTGCCAGAACCGGGAGGCGAACGACAGGAACCGGTAGTAGAGCCGCGCGACGGGCCCGGCGCCGATCTGGGAGCCGCGCTCGAACGCCGAGCGGAGCATCGCGAAGTTGAGCGAGAGGTGCTGCGCGCCGACGGCGGCGGCCTTCTCGGCGAGCTTGGCGACCATGTACTCGTTGAGGCCGTTCTCGGCGGCGCGGTCGCGGCGCATCAGGTCGAGGGACAGGCCGGCGCGGCCCCACGGGACGAAGCTGAGCAGTCCGCGCAGCTCGCCGTCGGCGTCGAACGCCTCGACCATCACGCAGCGGCCGTCGGTGGGGTCGCCGAGCCGGCCGAGCGCCATCGAGAAGCCGCGCTCGGTGGCCTCGCCGCGCCAGGCGTCGGCGCTGCGGATGAGCTTGGCCATCTCCCAGCCGGGGATCTGCGAGTGGCGCCGGATGCGGACGGTGTAGCCGGCCCGCTCGACGCGCCGGACGGCCTGCCGGACCTGCCGCATCTCGCGGCCGTCCAGGCTGAAGTCGGTGAGGTCGACGATCGCCTCGTCGCCGAGCTCCAGCGCGTCGAACCCGTGCCGGCGGTAGATGTGCGCGGCGCGCTCGCCGACGCTGACCGCGCCGGGGATCCAGGCGTGCGCGCGGCACTCGCCGAGCCACGCGTCGATGGCCTGGTCCCAGGACTCGGGGTCGCCGAGGGGGTCGCCGCTGGCCAGGGAGACCGATCCCTCGACCCGGTAGGCGATGGCCGCCTTACCGTTGGGTGCGAGGATGACGTCCTTGTCGCGGCGCAGGGCGAAGTAGCCGAGGGAGTCCTGGTCGCCGTACTCGGCGAGCAGCGCGCGGGCCGCGAGCTCCTCCGGCGGGCTGAGGACGGGGTCGCGGCGGCCGGGCTTGAACAGCGCCCAGAACGTCCCGACGAACAGGCCGGTGCCGAGGACCCAGAGGATGACGTCGACGTAGAACGGGACGGACACGTCGATCGGCTTGCCGGTGACGCGCGGCCCGAGCACCGTCTGCATGATCGCGTAGACGGGGTGCGTCCAGAAGTCGCCGCTCGCGTCGCGGTCGGTGACGGTCACGAGGAACGTGCCGATTCCACAGGTCACGACCAGCAGGCAGGTGAAGACGATCGCGGCGAGGCGCCGGTTGGCGCGGTCGGGCAGGGTGGTGAACTGCCCACGCGCGGCGATCAGCAGCCCGAGCACCGCGAGGTAGACGGCGGCGGTGACGATGAGGCCGACCGGGGTGGGGCGCTCCGGGTCGAAGAGCGTGGTGAGGACGGCGGTGACGCCGAGCGCGGCGGGCAGGCAGAAGATCAGGACGAGGATCCGCCAGGCGGCCTTCTTGCGGCGCCGGACGCCCATCGAGAGCAGGATCCAGACCAGGCCGACGGGGACGCTCGGGAACCAGCCGAGGTAGCCGATCCAGCGCAGGGCCCAGATGTCGGCTATCTCAAGGATGAGACCATAGGAGACCCAGGCCAGCAGAGACAGGATGCCGGAGAGACGGGTGTACCAGAAGAAGATGGTGGGCGCGGTCTGGATCAGGCGGCGCCACTCGCCGAGCAGGCCCTTCTCCGGCATCGTCCCCCCGTCGCCACGCTGTGCAACTCTCTTATTTGTACCGGGTGTCACGTCCATCACGCTTCCGTCCGCACCCGAACACCCGGGGGCGAACCATGGCGTGACGCCGGGCGTCCTACGGGTAGGGGGATGCTGCTTGCAAGCTCAGTCCAAGATTGTCAGCAAAAGTCGATATGGTCGCGGATATGCCAAATGAGACCTCGGGCGAGCGGCTGCTCGCCCGCCGTTACCGACTGCTCACGCATGTCGGTCGAGGCGGCATGGGTACGGTCTGGCAGGCGCATGACGAGGTCCTCGGTCGCGATGTGGCGGTGAAGGAGGTCATCCTCCCGCATGGTCTCACCGACGAGGAACGCGCCGTGCACCACAAGCGCACGTTCCGTGAGGCCCGCACCGCCGCGCGGCTCGGCCACCCCGGCGTCGTCACCGTCTACGACGTCGTCGAGGAGGACGGCCGGCCCTGGATCATCATGGAGCTCATCAAGGCCCGCTCCCTGGACCAGGTGATCAAGCAGGAGGGGCCGCTCGACATCCGCCGCGCGGCCGAGATCGGCCGCCAGATGCTCGCCGCCCTGCACGCCGCGCACCAGGCCGGCGTGCTGCACCGCGACGTCAAGCCCAGCAACGTGCTGATCACCGGCGCCGGGCGGATGGGCGAGCGCGCGGTCCTCACCGACTTCGGCATCGCGACCGCCTCCGGCGACGCGACCCTCACCCAGACCGGGCTCGTCATGGGCTCGCCCGCCTACATCGCCCCCGAGCGCGCCCGCGGCCGCGTCGCCGGGCCCGCGTCCGACCTGTGGTCGCTCGGCGTCACCCTGTACGCGATGGTGCACGGCAAGTCGCCGTTCGAGCGGTCCGAGCCGATGGCCGCGCTGGTCGCGGTGATCTCCGACGAGCCGGACCCGCCGGAGAAGGGCGGCCGCCTCACGCCCGTCATCGAGGGCCTGCTGCGCAAGAACCCCGACCAGCGGATGGACGCCATCGAGGCCGGAGCGCTGCTGGACGACATCGTCCGCCAGGAGACGATCGACACCCAGCGCACCATGGCCGTCGAGTACTCGCCCGACGAGCTCCCCGGGCGCACCCTGCCGAGGCCGGGCGAGACCCCCGGCCCGGAGCCGCGCGACGTCCCGGGTTCGGACGCCATGTCCGGCCGCCCGGACGAGCTGACCCGCTTCGACAGCCCCGCCGAGCTGGCCGCCCTCGCCGGCGCCGCCCCGTCCGCCGCTCCCGCGGACGCGACGGCGCGGGAGGAGGCCGTCCGCGACGACCCGGCGGACGACAGATCGGAAGAGCACAC
>NZ_CAACUY010000236.1 GCF_900659615.1 Actinomadura fibrosa
GGTGACCCCGGCGCCGCCGGACGCATCCCGCGGCGAGGCGGCCGGCCAGCTCGCGGGCGCGCGACGGGTCCGCGTCCGCGATGACCAGCGCCTCCACCTCCGGCAGGCCGTACAGCGCGGCGGCGTGGCGCGCTCCGATGCGCCCCGCGCCGGCCAGTCCGATCCTCATGGTTCCCCTCCCGGTCAGCGGTCAGGTGAGCCCCCGAGTGTGCTGGAGCGTTCCATGAGCGTCAACGCCCCGGGCACGCGCGCACCCGCTTACCGGCCGTCCGAAACCGGCGGGTCTACTGTGGGGACTCCGATCGTGAAAGACTGTCGCACCGCCCTGACCAAGCGCTAGTTTGTCCATTATGCGGGTCCTCGTCACCGGCGCCTCCGGGTTCGTCGGCTCCTACACCGTCCGCGCCCTCCTGGCCGCCGGGCACCGTCCGCGCGCCCTGGTCCGCGACCCGGTGAAGGCGGCGTGGATCCTGCGCGCCATCGGCGTCGCCGTCGAAGAAGTAGAGCTGGTCATCGGCGACATGCTGGACCCGGAGAGCGTCGCCGCGGCCCTCGACGGCTGCGACTCCTGCGTCCACGCCGCGGCCGCCATCGGCGTGACCGGCGCCGCCGGCGACCTCGTCGAGGTCAACGTCACCGGCACCCGCAACGTCGTCGGCGGCGCCGTCGAGCGCGGCCTCGACCCCGTGGTCCACGTGTCGACGGTCGCGGTGTTCGTCCCGCCGTCCGGACCGGTCATCACGGCGGACGCCCCCCTCGCCAGCCCCCGCACCGACTACGGCCGCTCCAAGCTGGCCGCCGAACGCTACGTCCGCGGCCTCCAGGACGACGGCGCCCCCGTCACGATCGTGTACCCGGGCGGCGTCTGCGGCCCCCACCAGCCGTCCCTGGACGCGCTGATGGAGGGCCTCGCCGCCGCGCTCGGCAAGCTGTGGCCGATCCCGGGCGGCGGCGTCTCCGTCATCGACGTCCGCGACCTCGCCGACGCCCTCGCCCGCGCCGCCGGCACCCCCCGGGGCGCGAACCGCTGGACCCTCGGCGGCCACTACCTCACCTGGCGCGAGTGCGCGGACCTCTGCGACCGCCTCACCGGCGTCCGCTGCCGCCGCGTCCCGGTGCCGAGCGGCGTGATGCTCGCCCTCGGCTCGGCCCTGGACGCCGCCAAGCGCGTCCGCCCCTTCGACTACCCGCTGACCCGCGACGCCGCCGAGTTCATGGTCACGCTCGTTCCGACCGACGACCGCCCGATTTTGGACGCGCTGGCCCTCACCCCGCGCCCGATCGAGGAGACGATCTCCGACGGGCTGCGCTGGCTGGCCGAGAGCGGCCACCTGAATCCCCGCCGAGCCGGACGGCTCATCACCAAGGAGCAGCAGATGCCGAGTCGCACGCAGCGCACCCTGGGCCCGCTCTTCCAGCGGATCTCCGGCGCCCCGTGGTTCTCCAAGGTCGGCCCGAAGGTCGTCCCGCCGCTGGACCGCGCGCTGCACAAGGCCACCGGCGGCCGCTTCCTCCTCGGCCAGGCCCTCGTCCCCAGCCTGGTCCTGACGACCACGGGCGCCGTCAGCGGCCGTCCACGCCAAGCCCCCCTCGCCTGCCTCCCCGAACCGGACGGCAGCTGGGTCGTCGTCGGCTCCAACTTCGGCCGCGAGAAGCACCCCGCCTGGACCGGCAACCTCATCAAGAACCCCGACGCCGAGGTCAGCTTCCGCGGCCGCACCGTCCCGGTCACCGCCCGCCTCCTCGACGACGCCGAACGCACCGAGATCTGGCCGCGCCTCATCAAGGTCTGGCCCGTCTACGACCGCTACGTGGAACGCGTAGACCGCCAACTACGCATCTTCCGCCTAACCCCCCACTAACCCCCTCCATCCACCTCGAACCGCCGCGCGGCTCCGAGGAACGGCCTGTCGAGCTCGTGCGGACTTACTATCCGGCCTCGATCGCGCGCGGGACGCGGCTGGCGGAGCCGTCCAAGATCCGTGGTGGTGCCGTCACGTACCTCGCCGAGCTCGGGCATGCGGCGCGGCGCGTCCGGGAGGATGTGAGTGCCCGTATGCCGACGCCCGAGGAGGCGGACGTGCTCGTCCTGGAGACACCGGTCCCCGTGCTGGTGCTGACCCGGCTCACCCTCGACGCGGACGACCGTCCGATTCAGGGGGACGTGATGGTCAAGCCGCACGGACGGCATCGCTACGAACTGGCGATCGGCTGAGGCGCCCGTGACCTCACGCGACATCGACACGCGTCCGCTGCATCAGCGGATCGCCGCCGATCTGCGGGACGAGATCATGTCGGGCGACCTCGCGGCCGGGACGGCCCTCCCGTCCACCGCCAAGCTCACGGAACGGTTCGGCGCCTCGAACGCGACCGTGCAGAAGGCCCTGCGGATCCTCAAGGACGAGGGCCTGGTCGTCGGACGTGCCGGGGCGAGCGTCCGCGTCCGGGAACATCGGCAGCGCACCATGTATCCCAGCGAGTACATGCAGCCCGCCGAACCGGGCCACCCCTATCGCTGGATCGCACACGCAGCCGAACGCGGGCTGACGGCCGGGAGTCGGTTGCTCGACGTCCGCGAGGAGGCACCGCCTGCGGACGTCGCGAACGCCCTCGGGCTCGCCCCTGGCGAGACGGCGATCCTGCGAAGCCAGATCCTCACGCTGGACGACGAGCCAGCGGAACTCGTCGCCTCGTACTATCCGCTCGACATTGCGCATGGCACGCCACTCGCGGAGTGCGTACGCATTCGGGGCGGTACTCCGACGCTCCTGGCAGAGATGGGCTTCGCTCCGCGCAGCGCCGTCGATCTGGTGTCCGCGCGGGTGCCGACGCAGGAGCAGTACGAGGCCCTCCGATTGCCCAGCGACCTTCCGGTTCTGCGGGTCTTCCGCGTCGTGCGGACGAACGATGACCGTCCCATCGAGGTCACTGTCATCGCCAAGGCGGGGCATCTGTACGAGCAGCAGTACACCGTCCTCTGAGAGGACGTCGGGAACGTTGAGGGCTGGGAGGGGCGAGGCAGGGCGCGTCGTCGAGGTGGACGTGCTGCGCGCGGTGGCGCTGCTCGGCATCTGCATGGTGAACGCCGTGGACCTGCTGGGGACGCCCGTCGCCGCCGGTGAGCACCGGAGCGGGGCCGCTTACTGGGCTTACGAGACGTTGTTGCATCAGCGGTTCTTTCCAATCTTCTCCTTCCTGTTCGGCGTCAGCTTTGGGCTGTTCCTGCGCGTAGCCGAGACAAGGGTCCGGCGGCCGCGGGTGGTGATGCTCGCGCGGCTCGGGTTCCTGGTGCCGTTCGGTGCCCTACATCGGCTGCTCTATCCCGACGAGGTGCTGCTGACGTACGCCGTCGTCGGGATCGCCGTGCTGCTGCCCGCGTCGTTCGCACCTACGGCGGTCGTGTTCTCGCTGGGCGTGCTCGGGGTGGCGGCGGGGGTGGCCGTGCACGGCGGGGTCGCGCTGATTCCAGGCATCTTTCTGCTCGGGTTGGCCGCCGAGCGGTACGGCGTTCGGAGGCTGCTCGATGCCGCGACGGGCCTCGGGCTCGGGGCCTGCGTACTAGCCGCTCTTGTGCTGGACGTGTGGCAGGTCGGCGCGGGCGCTCCGGCCGCGTCGGTGTTGGCGGCGGGTGCGGGTGTCGCGACGGCCGCGGCGTACATGTTCGGCGTCGTGGTGCTGTTGCGCACGGACGCCCGGAGGTTTCTCGCAGGGCTCGCGCCCGTCGGGCGAATGGCCCTGTCCGGCTACGTCGGCGCCACGGTGATGATCCTCGGCGTCGGGCGTCTCGTGGAGCCGGGTGACGGGCCGGCCGTCGTGATCGGTGCCGGGGTCTTCGCCGTGGAGGCGGTGCTGGCCTGGGTGTGGTCGCGTTATGCGCGGTATGGGCCACTGGAGTGGGTCTGGCGGTCGCTGACCTGGTGGAGGCCGGTGCCGATGCGGCGTGGCCGTCCGGACGCGCCCGGGGAGCCGGACGCGTCCGGAGGAGGGGCTCAGGTGCCGCGGACCGTCCTGGACAGGCGGCGGCCCAGCAGGAAGTAGGCGATGACCACGCCGGCGACGTTCAGGATGACGTCGTCGATGTCGAACGCGCGGCCCATCACGAACATGCCCTGGGTGATCTCGATCGCCAGCGAGAACATGCCCGCGACGAGGGCGAGGCGGAGCGGGCCGCGGAGGGTGCGCCAGACGATGGGGAGCAGGACGCCGAGCGGGGCGAGCAGCGCGAGGTTGCCGCCGATCTGGAGGGCGGCGTCCTTCGCCGGCTGGTCGGCGTAGAAGCGGAGGGAATGGCCCGGGTCGGTGTTGCCGCCGGCCTGGCCGTTGTCGTTCACGGGCGTCAGCGTCAGTTTGAACGCTATATAGACGAAGACCGCGAGGGCGGCGACGGCGATGGTCACCGCGACCACACGGAGCAGGATCACGTACCACGGGGTTCGTTCGCCGGTAGCGGCCGGCTGCCACATCTCCACCAACACGGTGCGCTGGATCCCCGCTTCCGGCGGGACTATGCACGCCGGTTGAGAGTTCACGGATTTCGTCGGTGGCCGCCCTCGGTTAGGTGTCGTCCGAATACCGGCGGACGCGGAACGGGGGCCGCCGGGCGCTCCATCCGGCCGGATCCGGACGTTGACAGGCGAACCAAGCAAGCGCACGATTCGGGCGTGATCGGGGTCACACCGATCGCGGGTGCCCGGCGCGAGGCTCCCTTCCGGAACGTCCTCAGCGGGAGAGGTTGCGCCATGGTCACTCCTTCGGGCGAGCTTGCCCACGATTCGGAACTCGGCACGGGAATCACGAGGCGGCGGTTGCTGACCGGGACGGGTGTGGCGCTGGGCGCGCTCGCACTGCCGTCGTGGCGGACGGCGTCGGCGGCGGCGCCGTCCAAGGTCATCGCGGACGGCGACCGCGTTCCGGCGCTGGTCATCGGCAGCGGGTACGGGGGCGCGGTCGCGGCGCTGCGGCTCACGCAGGCGGGGATCGCCACCCATGTCGTGGAGATGGGGCAGAGCTGGACGACGCCCGGGTCGGACGGCAAGGTGTTCTGCTCGGTGCTGAAGCCGGACGGGCGGTCCTTCTGGTTCCGTGACCGGACCGACCAGCCGGTCAACTACTTCCTCGGGTTCGACGCGAACAAGGACATCGCCCGGTACGCGGGCGTCCTCGACTCGGAGCAGTTCGCGGCCACGCGCGTCTACCAGGGACGCGGTGTCGGCGGCGGCTCGCTGGTGAACGGCGGGATGGCCGTCACGCCGAAGCGCGCCTACTTCCAGGAGGTGCTCCCGTCGGTGAACGCCGACGAGATGTACGCGAAGTACTTCCCCCGGGCCAACGCGGGGCTGGGTGTGAACACGATCGACCAGACGTGGTTCGAGTCCACGAAGTGGTACCGGTTCGCCAGGGTCGGACGGGCCAGCGCTCAAGCGGCCGGGTACTCGACCACGTTCGTCCCTAACGTCTACGACTTCGCTTACATGAAGCAGGAGGACGCCGGGACGAAGACCAAGTCCGCCCTGGCGAGTGAGGTCATCTACGGCAACAACTACGGGAAGCGGTCGCTGGACAAGACCTACCTGGCGGCGGCCTCGGCGACCGGGCGATTGACCATCTCGCCCCTGCACACCGTCACGTCCGTTGCCCCGGCCTCAGGTAGCGGTTACACGGTGGAGATGACGCAGATCGACACGGCGGGGAACACGGTCGCGCGTAAGACCGTCACGGCCGACCGTGTGTTCTTCGCGGCGGGCAGTGTCGGGACGAGCAAGCTCCTGGTGGCCATAAAGGCGCGGGGGAAGCTGCCGAACCTGCCGGGCGCGGTCGGCGACGGGTGGGGCAACAACGGCAACGTCATGGTCGCGCGGGCCAACCACATCTGGGACACGACGGGCGCCGACCAGTCCACGATGCCCGCGATGGGGATCGACAACTGGAATGACGCGGCCGGTCCCGTCTTCGCCGAGATCGCGCCGTTCCCCGCCGGGACCGAGCTGTGGATCAGCCTCTACCTGGCGATCACGAAGAACCCGAACCGGGCGAAGTTCACGTTCAACACGAGTACCGGCAAGGTGGACCTGTCCTGGCAGGCGTCGTGGACGCAGCCGTCCATCGACGCGGCGAAGCGGGTGTTCGACGCCATCAACGCGAAGGCGGCCACCATCTACCGGACCGACATGTTCGGCACCTACAAGACGTGGGGCGACGACTTCGTCTACCACCCGCTCGGCGGCTGCGTCCTCGGCAGGGCCACCGACGGCTACGGGCGGCTGCCCGGCTACCCCGGCCTCTACGTCGTGGACGGGTCGCTGGTCCCGGGCAGCATCGGCGTCAACCCGTTCGTGACCATCACGGCCCTCGCCGAGCGGAACATCGAGAAGATCATCGTCACGGACCTGGCATGAGAGAAGGCGGGCCGCCCCCCGCCCGGGGCGGCCCGCCTCGCCTTCAGGCCGTCAGACGGCCACGGGGGTGGTGGCGGGCTCCAGCGCCAGCTCCAGCACCTCGCGGACGTCGCTGACCGCGAAGACCGTCATGTTCTCCAGCACCTCGGCCGGGACGTCCTCCAGGTCCGGCTCGTTGCGCTTCGGGACGATCGCGGTCGTGATGCCGAGGCGGCTCGCGGCCAGCAGCTTCTGCTTCAGCCCGCCGATCGGCAGCACCCGCCCGGTCAGCGACACCTCGCCGGTCATCGCGACGTCCGACCGGACCGGCCGCCCCGACAGCAGGGACGCGAGGGCCGTCGTCATCGTGATGCCCGCGCTCGGGCCGTCCTTCGGGATCGCGCCGGCGGGCACGTGGACGTGTACGCCGCGGTCCTTCAGGTCGCCGACCGGCAGTTCGAGCTCCGCCCCGCGCGAGCGCAGGTAGCTGAGCGCGATCCGCGCCGACTCCTTCATGACGTCGCCGAGCTGCCCGGTGAGCGTCACGCCGGTGTCGCCGGTCTCCTTGTCGGCCAGCGACGCCTCGATGTAGAGGACGTCGCCGCCCGCGCCGGTGACCGCGAGGCCCGTCGCGACGCCCGGCACGCCCGTCCGCCGCTCGGACCTGCTGAGCTCGACCTCCGGGGTGAACCGGGGCCGCCCCAGGTAGTCCTTCAGGTCGTCCGCGCCGATCTGGACGGGCAGTTCCGCCTTCTCCAGCGCGACGTTCGCGGCGACCTTGCGCAGCACCCGCGCGATCGACCGGTCCAGCGACCGGACGCCCGCCTCGCGGGTGTACTCGGCCGCGAGCAGCCGCAGCGCGTCGTCGCCGAAGCCGACCTCGGACGCCTCCAGCCCCGCCTTCTCCAGCTGGCGCGGCAGCAGGTGGTCGCGGGCGATCGTGACCTTCTCGTCCTCGGTGTACCCGTCGAGCTGGACGAGCTCCATCCGGTCGAGCAGCGGCCCGGGGATGGCCTCGACGACGTTCGCGGTCGCGAGGAACAGCACGTCGCTCAGGTCGAGCTCGACCTCCAGGTAGTGGTCCCGGAACGTGTGGTTCTGCTCGGGGTCGAGGACCTCCAGCAGCGCCGCGGTCGGGTCGCCCCGGTAGTCCGCGCCGACCTTGTCGACCTCGTCCAGCAGGACGACCGGGTTCATCGAGCCCGCCTCGCGGATGGCCCGCACGATGCGTCCCGGCAGGGCGCCGACGTAGGTGCGCCGGTGCCCGCGGATCTCCGCCTCGTCCCGGACGCCGCCGAGCGCGACCCGGACGAACTTGCGGCCCATGGCCCGCGCGACCGACTCGCCGAGGGAGGTCTTGCCGACTCCGGGAGGGCCGGTCAGCGCCAGCACGGCGCCGCTGCGCCGCCCGCCGACGACGCCGAGCCCGCGGTCCGCGCGCCGCTTGCGCACGGCCAGGTACTCGACGATCCGCTCCTTCACGTCGTCGAGGCCGGCGTGGTCGGCGTCCAGGATCTCCCGGGCGCCCGCGATGTCGTAGGCGTCCTCGGTCCGCTCGTTCCACGGGATGTCGAGGACGGTGTCCAGCCAGGTGCGGATCCAGCCGCCCTCGGGCGAGGCGTCGGACGACCGCTCCAGCTTGTCGACCTCCTTGAGCGCCGCCTCCCGCACCTTCTCGGGCAGGTCGGCGGCCTCGATGCGGGCGCGGTAGTCGTCCTCCTCGTCCGCCGGGTCGCCGTTCAGCTCGGCCAGCTCCTTGCGGATGGCCTCCTGCTGCTGCCGCAGCAGGAACTCCCGCTGCGTCTTCTCCATGCCCTCCTGGACGTCCTTGCGGATCGTCTCCGCCACGTCCAGCTCGGCCAGGTGGTCGCGCGCCCAGCCGATCACGAGGGTGAGGCGCTCGACGACGTCCGGCGTCTCCAGCACCTCGATCTTCTGCTCGTCCGACAGGTAGGGGGCGTACCCGGCGTTGTCCGCCAGGGTGGACGGGTCGTCGATCTGCTGCACCACGTCCACGACCTGCCACGCGCCGCGCTTCTGCAGGATCGCGCTGACCAGGCCCTTGTACTCCTTGGCCAGCTCGTGCGCGCGCCCGGACGCCGGCGGCACCTCGATCACGGTGCCCTCGACCCACAGCGCCGCGCCCGGCCCGGTCGTCCCCTGCCCGATCCGCACGCGGGACACGCCGCGGACGACCGCGCCCGGCTCACCGCCCGGCAGCCGTCCCTCCTGCTCGATGACGCCCAGCGTGCCCACGGCGGCGTACTGCCCGTTCAGCCGCGGCACCAGCAGCACCCGCGGCTTTCCCGCCGACCGGATGCCGGGTCCCTGCGACCGGGCCACCGCCCGCGCCGCCTCGATCGCCGCCCGGACCTCGCCGCTCTCGGACAGGTCGAGGGGCACCACCATGCCCGGCAGAACGGCTCCGTCGTCCAGGGGCAGCACCGGCAGCGTCAGGGTCTCGCTCATGCTCAACTCCAGTCCATGCTTCTCCGGCCCCTCGCGAGGCCGCCCGGTCGCCCGGGGACCCAACTCCAAGTTGAGTCATACACACTCAAGAAAACGGAGCAGGATTTTGTTTCCTCAGCAACGTTCGCTCTCAGCGATCACGCCCGCCGACTCTCCGGCCCGCACGTGACCGTCAACCCGGAAGACGGCGCGAACATGCCTGCCGATGAGAATGAGTGCACGGTCGCGGGATTCGAGCCTGGTGCGCTGCTCTGCAAGATCATCGCCGCGACCGATCGGCTGATCAGCGGCGTCGACGGGCTCGGCGACGGCGACATGCGCGTGCCGTCGCTGCTGCCGGGCTGGACGCGGGGGCACGTGCTGACCCATGTGGCCCGCAACGCCGACGGCGGCACCCGGCTGCTGACCTGGGCCCGGACGGGAGAGCCCGCGCGGGAGTACGCGAGCCTGGCGACCCGGGCGGCGGAGATCGAGGACGGCGCCGGACGCGGCGCGGCCGAACTGGTCGCCGACGTCCGTATCAGTGCCGGGCGGTTCGCGGACGCCTACGCGCGAATGCCCGCCCACGCCTGGCAGCGCACCGTCGAGTGGACCACTGGGAAGCGACGTCCCGCTCATCGCATCGCGGACGCGCGGCTCTGCGAGGTGCTCGTCCACCACGTCGACCTGGGCGTCGGCTTCACCCCCGCCGACTGGCCCGCCGACTTCGTCGCCGACCAGCTCGCCATCGTGACGGCGGCCTTCAGCGCCCGCGAGGACGCACCCGCCATGCGGATCCATGCCACGGACACTGGCGCGCGGTACGACATTCCAGGCGGCGGCCCGGTCGTCCGGGGGCGGCAGGCCTCGCTGCTCGCATGGCTCATGGGACGATCGGCGGGCGCGGACCTCGACGCCGACGGCGGCGTGCTCCCGGCCCCGCCGTTTCTCTACTGACGAGGAGGGGTGCGCTGCTCGAACACGTCCTGTGGATCGGCGGGCCACCCGGTGCGGGCAAGACGACCGTCGCCCGGCGGCTGGCGCGGCGTCACGGCCTGCGCCGGTACGCGTCCGACGCGCACAGCTGGGAGCACCGGGAGCGGGCGGTGCGGGACGGCGTCCCGGCGGCCGTCCGGTTCGAGGCGCTGACGCGCGAGCAGCTCAGGGCCGCGCCCGTCGAGGACCGGCTGGCGATGACCTTGCAGCGCGAGCGCGGCCCGATGACCATCGACGATCTCCGCGCCCTGCCGGCGTCCCCCTTGATCGTCGCCGAGGGGACGCAGGTCCTGCCCGGCATGCTCCCGCCGGGGAGCCGCGCGGTGTGGCTGCTGCCCTCACCGCGCGTGCGGCGGGCGAGGCTCGGAGCGCGCCGCGGCGCCCGCGGGGTGCCCGAGGTCTACCTGAAGATGGGTGAGGAGATCGCTGCGGAGCTGGACGAAAGCGATGCGCCCCGGCTCGTCGTGGACGACCTGACCGTCGAGCAGACCGTCGCCGAAGTCGAGAGGTTCTTCGCCAAGGAACTGGCTGAAGGGCCCAGAGCGCGGACCGTCCAGGAGCGCCGCGAACTGCTCCGGTGGGCGAATCTGGCGGATGTGGAGCGATACCACGCCTTCTATAGCCGGCCGTGGAATCGCGTGAGGATCGAGGACGCGGTGCGTTCCTTCGCCTGCGAGTGCGGCCATCCCGAGTGTGAGGCGGAGGTAGCGCTACCGGTCCTCAGGTTCCCGCCGTCCCGGACGTCCGTCCTCGCGGAAGGGCATCGGGCGAGCGCGGCGGGAGCGGAGTCCGGAAGCGGTCAGCGGGGTTGGTGACGCGCGGCGGTGAGGCAATCATCGGGGGGCTGATCCGGCTTGGAGGTCGTCCATGCCCCCGGTATCACAGTGGCCGCTATCGACCGTCCTGCTCGCCGCGTTGCTCGCGGGGGCCTGCTCCGGTGATGAGCATCGAGCCGCGAAGCCCTCGCCGTCCGGGACGGCTCCCGGCACCCCGACGCCCACGAGTGCCTCACCGTCGCCGACCCCGGCCAGGGACGGGTCCGATCTCGAGATCTCCGAGGACGTCCTGCGGGGCCTCAAGAAGGGCGACTGCGTCAGCGGCGCCGGACAGCCCGTAGAGACGAGATGCGACGCACCCGACGCGGTCGTCAAGGTCCTGGGCGTGGGACGGCGGGGCGGCACCCTCCCCGACTCGGCACAACGCTATTGCCCGACGGACACCGATTACCCGCTGACCGTCTACTCGGCGTCCGGGACGTCGACGGCATCGCCCGACTCCCCCTTGGATGCGCCCGCCGGGTACGTGTGCCTGCGCAACCTCCGCGGGTCGCACCCCGGCAGGCCCGGCGCGGGCGGCGGCGTGATCCGGATCGGCGACTGCATCGACGCGGACGCGTCCACGCCGGTCACGGAGGTGGCATGCGCGAGCGGCTACGCCAAGTACAAGATCACCGGGTACGCGGCGCGCATCCTCGGCGACTCCTGTCCGCGCGGCGAGGGCCGCGCGTCCTTCCAAACCTTCGGCGACCTCAGCATCGAGTACTGCGCCCGCCACCTCTGACGATCCGTCACGACCGGCCGCCGTCCCGCGGACTTCTCCGAGTCCCTGCCGGACGGCTTGAACCGAATCCCTCGCCGGGACGTGCTCTCCATGAAAGCGGGGGGCGTGCGGGCTCCTCTTCCCACCGTCTGTGGAGAGGATCCGCATGAACAGGCAAGTGATGCGTCGAACCGCGCCGGTCGTCGCGGCGGGAGTGGCACTGGTGGCCGGTCTCTCGCTCGTTCCGGGCGCCGCGGGCGCCGCCGCGCCGATCAGCCAGCTCGTCGGCCAGGGCGACATCGCCCGGGACAGCCTCGCGTGCGTCGGGCCGCTGTCCGCCGGGACCAGCGACCTCGTCGTCGGGAACGGCTCGGCCAACGACGGCCAGGGCAACGGCGTCGCCGTCGACTGGCAGCTCCGCCGCGGCGACCCGTCCGCCACGTTCTTCACCCAGGGCACCGTCGTGCAGACCGCGCACGCCGACTCCTTCAACCCGGTCGTCCCGTCCGGTGACCCGTCCGAGCCGGGGACGTTCTGGGTCTGCGTGACCCAGCGGTCGCGGGACGCCGCGCACTACGAGATCATCCTCGGGGCCGGCGGCGCCTGAGCCGCGTCCCGCCGGGCGCCGCGCGTCCGGCGATGAGCGAGGTGCGGCCACCGCTCCTCCCCGCGAAGCCGCCCGGTCGCCGGCCGGGCGGCTTCGCCGTCTCAGCGGACGGCGAGGAGCATGGCCGTGACGTTGTCGTGCCCGCCCGCGTCGAGGGCATGGCGGACGAGCCGCCGGGCGCCGTCGAGCGGGTCCTCGCCGGCACGCCCGGCAAGGGACTCCCGCAGGGACGCGGCGCCGGGCAGGTAGCGCCAGAGCCCGTCCGTGCACAGCAGCAGGCGTCCCGGGACGGACGGGCGGTAGCTGCGCCCGCGCGGTTCCGGCTCCCCCGCGTCCGCGCCGAGCCAGGCGGCGAGGGCCTCGTGGGCGCCGGTGTCGTCCTCGGTGAGCGCCATCGCGGTGCCCTCGTCAGGGAGCCAGTAGGCGCGGCTGTCGCCCACCCAGCTCGTCCAGACGCCGTCCGGGCCGGTGATCCCGGCGACGTAAGTGCAGGCGGGAGCGGCGTGCACGGACGCGGCCAGGGCGGCGACCGCGGCGCCCGCGCGGACGGCGGCCTTGTCGAGCGCGGTCTCGGGCAGCACGCCCGCCGCGAGGCGCCCGGTGAGGACGGCCAGGGCGGTGTCGGCCGCGACCTGGGCGGCGCGCTCCGCGCGAGGGGACATCGAGACGCCGTCGCAGACCACACCGATCGTCCACGGACCGGACACGGCCAGCGCCATCGCGTCCGCGTTGACGGCGCGGCGGTGGCCGCGATCGCTGACCCCGGCGGCGGCGCCCGCCGCGAGCTCGACATGGGAGCGGAAGGACGGCTGGGAGGCGCCGCAGTCCCAGCAGTGGCCGTCCGGAGCCACGGTCCCGCGGCACCGCACGCAGATCGTCTCCGCCATCGCGGGTCCGAGCTTAGGCCAGGCCCCCGGCGCGGAGCCTTCGGCAATGCGGAGGCAAAGACCTCTGGGTGATCACGATTCTTTGCGCCGCCCCCGGTTTACGCCCGCATGACGCGGGGGTACTTACCGCAACGACATCGTGACACACGGTGAACGGCAGGGCCTGTGGACGGCAAAGACGCAGGTCCGGGAATTGCCGTCACGAGAGGAGGGTCGGATGACGTTCACAGCGCGTGCACAACGCCCCAACGCACCGGCGAACCGCCCCCCTCTCCGCCCGGTCCGTACGGCCGAGGGCGTTCCCGGCCCGTTCCGCCGCCGCGCGTCCCGTCCCCCGGCGCGCGCGGCGTGGCCGGCGCCCGGCGACACACCTCGGGCCCTCGGCCGTACCGGACCGGCCGCCCT
>NZ_CAACUY010000237.1 GCF_900659615.1 Actinomadura fibrosa
CGTGCGCGGAGCGGTCAGGGCGCGGCGGCGGCGCCGGTGAGGGCGCGGACCTCCGCCACGAGGTCGTCCAGGGGCGTGCCGGACGGGAAGACCGCGGCGGCGCCCGCGGCCCGGAGGCGGGGCACGTCCGCCGCCGGGATCGTGCCGCCCACCACCACCGTGACGTCGGCGGCGCCGGCGGCGCGGAGCGCCTCCACGGTGCGGGCCGTCAGGGCGACGTGCGCCCCGGACAGGATGCTCAGGCCGACGAGCGCGACGTCCTCCTGCAATGCGATCGCCACGATGTCCTCGACCCGCTGCCGGATCCCGGTGAACACGACCTCGAACCCGGCGTCGCGGAGCGTCCTGGCGACGATCTTCGCGCCGCGGTCGTGGCCGTCCAGGCCGGGCTTGGCGACCAGCACGCGCACGGGCGTCTCGGGCATCTAGAACACCACCGGTTGCTGGAACTCGCCCCAGACCGCCTTCAGCGCGGCGACCATCTCGCCCACCGTGCAGTAGGCGATCGCGCAGTCGATCAGCGGGCCCATCAGGTTGTCGGTGCCCTCGGCGGCGCGGGCCAGCTCGGCCAGGCGCGCCCGGACGGCGCCGGCGTCGCGTTCGGCCTTCACCCGGGCCAGCCGTTTCAGCTGCCGGTCCCGGCCCTCGGCGTCCAGCTCGTACGTCGCGATGTCCGGGGCGGGCTCGTCGGAGACGAAGCGGTTGACCCCGACCACCGGCCGCGCCCCCGACTCCACGTCCCGGTGCAGCCGGTGCGCCTCGTCGGCGATCAGCCGCTGGAGGTAGCCGTCCTCGATCGCCCGGACCATGCCGCCCCGCCGGTCCAGGTCGTCCATGATCTCGATGATGCGGGCCTCCGTCGCGTCGGTGAGCGCCTCGACGAAGTACGACCCGCCGAGCGGGTCGGCGACGCGGGCGACGCCCGTCTCGTGGGCCAGGATCTGCTGGGTGCGCAGCGCCAGCGTCGCCGACTCCTCGCTCGGCAGCGCGAACGGCTCGTCCCAGGCCGCGGTGAACATCGACTGGACGCCCCCGAGCACCGACGCCATCGCCTCGTAGGCCACCCGCACGACGTTGTTGCGCGCCTGCGGCCCGTACAGCGAGGCGCCGCCGGCGACGCAGCCGAAGCGGAACATCGACGCCTTGTCCGTGGTGGCCCCGTACCGCTCGCGGACGATCGTCGCCCACCGCCGCCGTCCCGCCCGGTACTTGGCGACCTCCTCGAAGAAGTCGCCGTGCGTGTAGAAGAAGAACGAGACCTGCGGCGCGAACCGCTCGATCGTCATCCGGCCGCGGGCGAGGACCGTGTCGCAGTAGGTGACGCCGTCGGCGAGCGTGAACGCCATCTCCTGCACCGCGTTGGCACCGGCGTCGCGGAAGTGCGCGCCCGCCACCGAGATCGCGTTGAACCTCGGCACCTCGGCGGCGCAGAACTCGATCGTGTCGGCGATGAGCCGCAGCGACGGCTCGGGCGGCCAGATCCAGGTGCCCCGCGAGGCGTACTCCTTGAGGATGTCGTTCTGGATCGTCCCGGTCAGCTTCGCCCGCGGCACGCCCGCGCGCTCGGCCGCGGCCACGTAGAACGCCAGCAGGATCGCGGCGGTCCCGTTGATGGTGAAGCTCGTGCTCACCCGGTCCAGCGGGATGCCCTCGAACAGGATCTCGGCGTCGGCGAGGGTGTCGACCGCGACGCCGACCCGTCCGACCTCGTCGCCCACCTCGGGGTCGTCGGAGTCGTGGCCGCACTGCGTCGGCAGGTCGAGCGCGACCGACAGGCCGGTGCCGCCCTGCTCCAGCAGGTAGCGGTAGCGGCGGTTGGACTCCTCGGCGGTACCGAACCCCGAGTACTGGCGGAACGTCCACAGCCGCCCCCGGTACCCGGACGCGTAGTTGCCGCGGGTGAAGGGGAACCGGCCCGGCTCGGGAGGCTCGGCCGTCCGGTCCCCCGGCCCGTACACCGGCCGCAGCGGGATGCCGGACGAGGTCCGGACCGCGTCCTCCGCGGTGCCGTCCGGGACGCCGCCCGCGGTGCCCGGCGGCCCGCCCGGGTTCGTCTCCCGTTCCACGTCGCGGTCCCCGTCGCTCAGGCCGAGATCAGCCGGGCCAGGTTGCCGCCCATGACCTTCGCCTGGTCCTCCTCGCTGAGCCGGTGCAGCGCCTCGACGTAGCTGACCGGGTCGGCCAGGCCCTCGGGGTGGGGGTAGTCCGAGCCGAACAGCACCCGCTCGACGCCGATGAGGTCGGTCAGCTCGGACATGTCCTCCTCCCAGAAGGGGCTGACGTGGATGCTGCGCTTGACGGCCTCGACCGGGTCCCCGGCGAAGTCCTGCGGCATCTTCTTGTGGATGTCGCCGAGCTGGTCGAGGAGGGGCGCCACCCACGACGAGCCGTTCTCGATGACCGCGATGCGCAGGTCGGGGAAGCGGAACAGCGCGCCGTGGCAGACCCAGGACGCGACCGCGTCCTGCACCGGCCGCCACTCGCCGATCATCCGGAAGGCGTTGGGCTTGAACGGCAGCATCTCGAAGTCGCCGCCCTCCCACTCGCTCGTGTAGCGGGCGTAGCCGCTGTCGGAGGAGTGCATCGCGACCAGGACGCCGTTCTCCTGGACGATCTTCCAGAAGGGGTCGAACTCGGGGAGCGCGAACGAGCGCGGGCCGCGGTACCCGGGCACCGGGGCGGGCCGGACGAGGATGGCCCGGGCGCCGCGCTCCAGGCACCACTCCAGCTCGGCGATGGCCCGGTCCAGGATCGGCAGGCTGATCACCGGCGTGGTGAAGATCCGGTCCTTGTAGTTGAACGACCACTCCTCGTGCAGCCACTGGTTGAGCGCGTGCACGACCACGTGGATCAGCTCGGGGTCGTCGCGCATCCGCTCCTCGACCAGGCTGGCCAGCGTCGGGAACATCAGCGTCCGCTGGATGCCGAGCTCGTCGAGCAGCTCCAGGCGGGGGCCGGGCTCGCGGAAGGCGGGGATCGAGCGCATCGGCTCACCGAAGATCTCCCGGCGGGACTTGCCGTCGGGGTTGCCGACCCGGAAGTACTCCTCCATCGCCCCGGGCCGGGCGACCACCTCGAACGTGGGGTTCGGGATGTAGTCGCTGATGTGCCCGCGGATGGCGATCTTCGTGCGGCCGTTCACCTGCACGTACTGGATCGCGCCCGCGTACTCCTTGGGGAGGTGCCTGGTCAGCGCCTCCTGGGTCTCGTACAGGTGGTTGTCCGCGTCGAAGAGCGGGTACGGCAGCGCACGCGACGGCATGAGATCCTCCCTTGCTGTTAACGAGAATGCTATTCTCTTCCGGGAGGCACCGCAATGCCCCGGCGCAGAAGGAACTTCTGGATCTTGCCGCTCGGGGTGCGGGGGAAGTCGTCCACGGCGTGGAGCTCCTCCGGCCACTTCTGCCGCGCCAGGCCCGCCCGCTCGAAGTGGGCCCGCATCTCCGCGAGCGTCGGGGCGGCCTCGCCGGCCCGCATCCGGACGTGCGCGGCGGCGTGCTCGCCGAGCCGCGGGTCCGGGGCGGCGACCACGGCGGCCTCCGCGACGCCGGGCATGCCGAGCAGGACCTCCTCGACCTCCAGCGCGCCGATGTTCTCCCCGCCGCGGATGATGAGGTCGGACTTGCGGTCGGTGATCGTGAGGTAGCCGTCCCCGTCCACGGTGCCGACGTCGCCCGTCCGGTACCAGCCGTCGCCGTCGAACGCGCGCTCGGTGAGGTCCGGGTCGGTGTAGCCGAGGCAGAGGTCCGGGCCCCTGGTGAGGATCTCGCCGTCGGCGTCCAGGCGGAGCTCCACGCCGGGCAGCGGGCTGCCGTCGGTGTACAGCCGCTTGTCCTCCGGCGCGGTGTACAGCGAGCCCGTCACGGACGGGTGCTCGGTGCTGCCGTACGAGCGGAACACCGTGATGCCGAGGCCGGCCAGCCGGCCGGTGACCGCCGCCGGGACCGCGGACCCGCCGAGCCCCGCGTACCTGAGCCGCCGCAGGTGCCGGGGCGTGCAGCCGGGATGGTCGAGCAGGCTCGTCAGGTAGTACGGCGCGCCGCCGCCCACGGTGAGGCCGTCGCTCAGCATCAGCGCCAGCACGCGGGCCGGGTCCCACGCGTCGGCGAGGTGCACCGGCGACCCGTCCAGCACGGGGATCAGGAAGGCGTTGAGCATGCCGATGAAGTGGCCCACGGGCGCGGCGGTGAGCTGCCGGCCCCGGTCGGGCGGGAACAGCCCGGCGAGCTGGCGCGTCTCGTGGACGAGCGTCCGGTGCGCGTGCACGACGCCCTTCGGGTCGCGCGTGGTGCCGGAGGTGAACGCGATCAGGGCGGGGTCCGCCGGGTCGGCGGCGAGGACGCCGGGCATGGGGTCGTCGGCGAGCAGGTCGCCGAAGTCGCGCCCCACGACGCCGACGACGGGCACGTCCGCGTACAGGTCGGGCTGGTGCTCCATCCGCCCGAACCGCTCGGCCGTGACGAAGACGCGGGGATCGACGGCGCGGAGGATGGAGGACAGCTCCCGGCGCCCGTAGAAGTGGACGATCGGCACGACGACCGCGCCGAGGAGCGCCGACGCCCAGAAGACGGCGGCGGCCTCCATCCAGTTCGGGAGCTGGAACGCGACCGCGTCGCCGGGCCCGACGCCGCGCGCCCGCAGCCCGCCCGCGAGCCGCCGCGCGACCCGCTCCACGTCGCGGAACGTCCCGGACCAGGGGCGCACGTCCGAGTGCACCCGGAACGGGGCCGCGGGCGCCGCGCCGAGCCCGCGGGCCAGCACGTCCCCGAGCGTCTCCCCGGTCCACCAGCCCTCCGACTCGTACCGCTCGACCAGCTCGGCGGGGATCGTACGCATGGCAACGGCTCCGATCGCGGAACGGGAGGACGGTCAGGTGATGGCCCCCGCCGCCTTGAGCGCGATGATGCGGTCCCAGTCCAGGCCCGCCTCGGTGAGGATCTCCTCGGTCTGCGCGGCGAACTCGGGCGCCGGGCCGAGCGGCGGCGGCTCGACGTCGAACTGCACCGGGCTGGTGACGAGCTCCAGCTCGCCCGCCCGCGCCAGGTACTCGTTCGCCCGGATCTGGGGGTCGGCTCCGACCTGCAAGGAGTCCTGCACGGGGGCCCAGGGGCCGGCGAGGGTGGCGAAGCGCTCGGTCCACTCGGCGAGGGTGCGGGCGGCGATCGCCTCCCGCAGGAGCGCGACGCCCTCCGGCGTGTGCTCGGCGATCAGCTCAGCGGTGGCGAAGCGCGGGTCGTCGGCGAGCTCGGGGCGGTCGACGTGGCGGCACACGTCGGCCCAGAACTTCGCGGGCTGGAGCATGACGAGGGACAGGTAGCGGCCGTCGGCCGTGCGGTACAGCCCGGTCAGGGGGTTGGTCGGCGAGCCGTGGGCGCCGGGCGCGAGGGCGACCATCGGCTCGCCGAGACGGAGCGACAGCGCGATGCCGTGGCCCATGGCCCACAGTCCGCTGCCGAGCAGGGAGACGTCCACGACGGACGGCTCGCCGGTGCGCTCGCGGGCGAGCAGCGCCGCCGCGATGCCGCCGGCGAGGTTCGTGCCGGAGATCGTGTCCCCGTAGGCGGGCCCGGGCGGCGGGACCATGCCCTCCGCGCCCGGCGGGGTTAGGCTGGCGGCAGTGCCGGCGCGGGCCCAGAACGCCGTCATGTCGTAGCCGCCCTTCTCCGCCTCCCGCCCCCGCGGCCCGAGCGCGCTCCCCCGTGCGTAGACGATCGCCGGATTGGCCTTCCGGACGTCCTCGACGTCGATGCGGAACCTGCGCCGCGCGCCGGGCAGGAAGCTCGTGAGGAACACGTCGGAGCGGCGGATCAGCTCGTCCAGCACCTCGCGCCCCTCGGGGCGGGCCATGTCGAGGCCGATGCTGCGCTTGCCGCGGTTGGCGTGCTCGACGTTGGGGTTCGGGTCGCCCTCGACGCGCATGGTCCCGGTCTGCCGCAGCCCGCGCTGCGGGTCGCCGGTCACGGCGTGCTCGACCTTGATCACGTCCGCGCCCCAGTCGGCGAGCACGGCGCCCGCAGACGGGACGAACCCGTACATCGCGACCTCCAGGACGCGGATCCCGTCGAGCGGCCTCACGCGACCACCGCCGCGAGGGTCTTGTACTCCAGGAACTCCTCCAGCCCGGCGACGCCCATCTCGCGTCCGATGCCCGACTGCTTGTAGCCGCCGAACGGCGCGTCGGGGGCGAAGTAGTTGCCGCCGTTGATGCTGAACGTGCCGCTGCGGACGCGCCGCGCCACGGCGACGGCCCGCTCCTCGTCGGCGCTGTGCACCGCGCCGGAGAGGCCGAAGATCGAGTCGTTGGCGATGCGGACGGCGTCGTCGTCGCCGTCGTGCGCGATGACCGCGAGGACGGGGCCGAAGACCTCGTCCTGCGCGATCTCGCCGCCGGGGTCCACGCCGGTGAGCAGCGTCGGGGTGTAGAAGAAGCCCGGGTCCACCCGCTTGCCGCCCGTCACCAGCGTCGCGCCCGCCGCGACGGCCCGCTGGACCATCCCGTCGACCTTGTCGCGCTGCCGCTCGCTGATGAGCGGGCCCATGAACGTCTTGGGGTCGGCGGGGTCGCCGTACGGGACGCGCTCCAGGTGCGCCGCGACCTGCTCGACGATGGCGTCGTGCCGCGCGCGCGGCACGACCAGCCGCGAGGTCAGCGCGCAGCCCTGCCCCGCGTGCGAGCAGATGGAGAAGGCTGCGAACAGGGCGGCGGCCTCCAGGTCGGCGTCGTCCAGGACGATCATGGCGGACTTGCCGCCGAGCTCCAGGAAGACCCGCTTCACCGTCCCGCTCGCGGCCTCCATGATCCGGCGCCCGGTGGCGGTGGAGCCGGTGAAGGTGACCGCGTCGACGCCCGGGTGGGTGGTGAGCACCTCGCCGGTCGCGACCTCCGAGGAGGTGATGACGTTGACCACTCCGGCCGGGATGTCGGTGTGGGCGGCGATCAGCTCGCCGAGCGCGAGCGTGGTGAGCGGCGTCTCCGGAGAGCCCTTCAGCACGACGGTGCAGCCGGCGGCGAGCGCGGGCGACAGCTTCGCGAGCGCGAGCTGGTTCGGGTAGTTGTAGGGGATGATCGCGGCGACCACCCCCGCCGCCTCCTTCTCCACCCACCGCCGGTGCCGCTGTCCGCGCGTCTCGATCTCGCCGAGCTCCTCGGTCCAGGAGTAGGACGCGAGCAGGTCGGCGTAGTAGCGGACCAGCTCGATCGGCTGGTCGAGCTGCGGGCCGTGGGTCAGCATGCGGGGCGCGCCGACCTCGGCGATGGTGAGCTCGCGCAGCTCCTCGCTGTGCTCGGTCAGCGCCCGGTGGAGCTGGTCGAGGCACCGCGCGCGGAAGGCGTGGTCGGTCGCCCACGTCGTGGCGTCGAAGGCGCGGCGGGCCGCCTCGACGCCCGCCTCCGCGTCGGCGGGCGCGGCGTCCGGCGCCCGGCCGAGCACCTCGCCGGTCGCGGGGTTGAGGGTGTCGAACGTCCGGCCCGCGTCCACGAGCCTCCCGTCGATCAGCATGCGCTTCACGGCCGTACCGCCCGTCCGCCGCCGGTGAGAACCGCCGCCCTGTGCTGGAACCGCATCCCGGCCTCCTTCCGTTGGCCTGGAAACTACATTCTCATTCAGAGCGAATCAACCTCCACAGGGCGGCGGGCGGACGGGCCGCGGGCGGCCGCGCCCCGCCGCCCCATGATCGGGACTTCCGGGAACTCCACGTGCGAGAGTACGATTCTCGTCACTGGAAGGAAGATTTTCGCCACGACGCGCGAGACGAGGGAGACGCGACCGTGAAGGTACGAGTCGACGCCGAACGCTGCCAGGGACACACGCTTTGCGCGATGAACGCTCCGGACGTCTTCGAGCTCGACGACGTGGACGGGCACGCCTCGCCCGTGTCCGAGGACGTCCCCGCCGACCTGGAGGCGGACGTGATCGAGGCGGTCCGGTCGTGCCCGGAGCGCGCGATCAGCGTCTCCTGACCCCGGCCGAGCGAAGGAGACCACGTGACCGTGCCCCCGGGCCGTCCCTTGCCCCTGCTCACCCTGGACAACGCGTTCTTCTGGACGTCCGGCGCCGACGGCCTGCTGCGGTTCCAGGAGTGCGGGTCGTGCTCCGCCCTGATCCATCCGCCGCAGCCGGTCTGCCGGTACTGCCGCGGGCGCGCCCTGGGCGTGCGGGCCGTGTCGGGGTTCGCGACGCTGATCGGCTTCACCGTCAACCACCGGTTCAGCCTGCCCGGCCTCCCGGCGCCCTACGTCGTGGCGCAGGTCGCGATCGAGGAGGACCCCCGCGTCCGGCTGACCACGAACGCGGTCGGGTGCGACCCGGAGTCCCTCGAACTGGGCATGCGGATGGAGGTCGTCTTCGAGCGCGCCGAGGACGTGTGGCTGCCGCTGTTCCGCCCGGCGGCCCCGGACGCGCCGCCCGCGCCCCCGGCCGACGAGGAGGCGCCGGGCGGGGATCCGCTGCACGAGACCGCCCCGGAGGAGGTGCGGCGGTACGTGCGCCCCATGGTCACGCGGGAGAAGTTCGAGGACAGGGTCGCGATCAGCGGCATCGGCGCCTCGCAGATCGGCCGCCGGCTCATGGTGTCCCCGCTGTCGCTGACCGTCCGGGCGTGCGAGCGCGCCGTCGCCGACGCCGGCCTCACCCTGGACGACATCGACGGCCTCTCGACCTATCCGGGCGGCGGAGCGTTCGGCGGGTTCGCCGAGGGCGGCGTGACCGCGCTGGAGTCGGCGCTCGGGATCCGGCCGACCTGGCACAACGGCGGCCCCGAGACGTTCGGCCCGGGCGGCTCGGTGATCGCGGCGATGCTCGCGGTCGCCGGGGGGCTGGCCCGGCACGTCCTCTGCTTCCGGACGCTGTGGGAGGCCACGCACGCCGAGCAGGTCCGCCGCGGCGAGATCGCGCCGCCCGCCGGCCGGGTCGCGGGCTGGACGGCGCCCTTCGGCGCGGTGTCGGCGGCGCACACCCTGGCGCAGAACGCGCAGCGCCACTTCCACCGCTACGGGACGACCCGGGAGACGCTCGGCTGGATCGCGCTGAACCAGCGGGCGAACGCCGGGCTCAACCCCGCGGCGGTCTACCGCGACCCGATGACGATGGACGACTACCTGGCGGCCAGGACGATCACCACGCCGTTCGGGCTGTACGACTGCGACGTGCCCTGCGACGGCGCGATCGCCGTCATCGTCTCGGCCGCGGACGCCGCGCGGGACCTCGCCCGGCCGCCCGTGCTGGTCGAGGCGGTCGGCACGCAGATCATCGAGCGGCTGGAGTGGGACCAGAGCACGCTGACGCACGAGCCGCAGGTCCTCGGGCAGGCCGCGCACCTCTGGACCCGGACGTCCCTGCGGCCCGAGGACGTCGACGTGGCGCTGCTCTACGACGGGTTCACCTTCAACTGCCTGTCGTGGATCGAGGCGCTGGGCTTCTGCGGCATCGGCGAGGCCAAGGACTTCCTGGAGGGCGGCAAGAACATCGCCCGGGACGGCCTGCTCCCGCTCAACACCCACGGCGGGCAGCTCTCGCACGGGCGCACCCACGGCATGGGGCTGGTCCACGAGGCGGTCGTCCAGCTGCGCGGGGACGGGGGCGCGCGGCAGGTCCGGGACGCCCGGGTGGCCGCGGTGAGCAGCGGCGGCCTCACGCCCAGCGGCGTGCTCCTGCTGCGGACCGAGACCTGACGGCTCGATGAGACCATTACTTGCTCTGAAAGAGAATGTTATTCTCTCGCCAGGCGCGCCGTCATCGCCGGGCGCGCACCCGGCCGGCCCGGCTAAGGAGACACGAGATGAGCCACATCCTGTACGAGGTCGAGGACAGGGTCGCCGTCATCACCCTCAACCGGCCCGAGGCCGCCAACGCCCAGACGATGGAGCTGCTGGACGACCTCGACGCCGCCTGGACCCGCGCCGCCGCGGACGACGGCGTGCGCGTCATCGTGCTGCGCGGCAACGGCCGCCACTTCTCCGCCGGGCACGACCTCAAGGGCGGCGGGCCGGCCCCGGAGAAGATCACCCTGGAGCACATCTACCAGGTCGAGGCGCGCCGGTACCTGGAGTACACGCTGCGCTGGCGGAACGTCCCCAAGCCGTCGATCGCCGCCGTCCAGGGCAAGTGCATCGCGGGCGGCCTCATGCTCTGCTGGCCCTGCGACCTCATCGTGGCCGCCGAGAACGCGCAGTTCTCCGACCCGGTCGTCAACATGGGGATCGGCGGGGTCGAGTACCACGGCCACACCTGGGAGCTCGGCCCCCGCAAGGCCAAGGAGATCCTGTTCACCGGACGGGCCGTCACCGCCGAGGAGGCCGAGCGGATCGGCATGGTGAACCGCGTCGTCCCGCTGGACGAGCTCGACTCCGCCGCCATGGAGCTCGCCGGGCAGATCGCCCAGATGGACTCGTTCGCGCTGAGGCAGGCCAAGCGCGCCGTGAACCAGACCCTCGACGTCCAGGGCTTCTACGCGGCGATCCAGGCGGTGTTCGACATCCACGAGACCGGCCACGGCAACGCGCTCAGCGTCGGCGGCTACCCCGTCCTGATGAGGCTGGAGGAGATGAAGGGGCGCATCAAGGCCCAGTGAGCCCGTCGACCAGGCCCCAGGCGTGAGCGGTCTCCGCGTCCAGGGCCTCGCCGGTCAGGGCGAGGTAGAGGGCGCGCCAGCGGCCGATCCGGCGCGGGACGCCCACGGTGCCTCCCGCGCCGGGGATCAGCCCCATGGACACCTCGGGCAGCCGGAACGTCGCGTCCGGCCGCGCGGTGACGCGGGCGGCGAGGGCGGGCAGCTCGACGCCCGCGCCGACGCACGTCCCGTGGACGCGAACCTCCAGCCGGGACCCGAGCCGGTGGACCAGCCGTCCCGCGCCGCCGCGCGTCCGGACGAGGTGGGCGGTCGCGAGGTCGGGCGCGGTGCCGAACTCGCCGAGGTCGCCGCCGGAGCAGAAGGCGGGCCCGGCCCCGTCCAGCGTGACGCGGCCGATCCCGCCGTCCAGCAGGGCGACTTCGAGGGCGTCCACGAGGGCGTCGCGGACCTGCCTCCCGTAGGCGTTGCGCCGCTCCGGCCGGTTGAGCGTGATGCGCAGTCGCCCGCCGTCCCGGGCGACCAGCACGGGTTCGGTCGTCTCGGGCGGTCCGGGACGCGGGCCGCGCGCGGCGAGCCATCGCCGGAACTCCTCACCGCCGAGGAGGGTGGAGTAGGCGTAGGACTCGACGTCCAGAGCCGCCGGGACGGGCAGCTCACCGGTCGTCCTGAGTACGTCGCGCAGCATCAGCGCGGCCTGGGGGTGGCTTGTGACGGCGTCGTGCAGCGCTCGGACCCGCTCCTCCGGGTCAGCGACGTCCACCGTCTCTCTCCCGGCTTCACTCGTGCCGAGGGTGAGGTCGAGCGCTTGGACGAGTTCCAGGGGAGGTTGGCCTCCGCGCGCCGTGCCGATCAGGATGCGGTCGGACTCGCGGGCCTGCCGCACCGCGTCCGCGACGATCGCGGCATCGCCGGGCATGCCCGCGAGGTCCACGAACACCAGCGGGTCGCGGACCGCGCCGTCCGGGCCGAGGAGCGGCGCGCCCGCGGCCCCGGCGGCAAGATCGGCGATCGAGACGTGCACGGGTCCGGTCATCGGCTCCTCCCGGCGGGGTCCCGCGTCCCGGCCGTGCGGCGGATCCACGCGGCGATCTTTCCGGGGACCGGAGTGTATCGTCGGGCCATGCCGAGCGACGCCGACGGCGGGACGCCTCCCGGATGAGCGCGCCCGGATGAGCAGGGCGGAGGCGCAGGCCGCATGGGCCGCGAGCGGCGCGGTCGCGCTGACCGGCCGTCCCGGCGGGCCGCCTCTCGTACCGCCCGGCAGGGGGGCGCTGCTCGCCCGTCAGCTCGCCGAGATCTTCGCGGACCGCGCCGGGGCGCGCCTTCCCCTGGACGGCTCGCGCCTGCTCTCCGAGCGGGCCGCCTTCACCGGCCACCGGCGCCGCGGGACGGTGTCGGCCGGGGGCGCCTGCCGCCTGCTCCCCACGGCGGACGGCTGGGCGGCCGTGTCCTGCGCCCGTCCCGACGATCCCGCCCTGCTCGGAGCCCTCACCGGCACCGGCGCGGCCATCGGCGACCCCTGGCCGGACGTCACCGCCTGGCTGCGCGAGCACACCGGCGCGGAGCTGGCCGAGCGCGCGGAGCTCCTCGGGGTCGCGGCCGGGCCGGTCCGGCCGCCCGCCGTCCCCCGGCCGCTTCCGGAACCGCTGCCGCCCCGCCCGGTCGCGGGCCTGCTCGTCGCCGACTTCAGCGCGCTGTGGGCCGGGCCGCTGTGCGCCCACCTGCTCGGCCTCGCCGGGGCGCGCGTCGTCAAGGTCGAGACGCCGGGCCGGCCGGACGGGGCCCGCCGCGGCGACCCGGGCTTCTACCGGCTGCTGCACGCCGGGCACCGCTCGGTCGTGCTCGACCCCGCGGCTCCCGGGGGGCGGCGGGCGATGGCGGCGCTGGTGGACGCGGCGGACATCGTCGTCGAGGCGTCGCGGCCCCGCGCGCTCGCCCGGTTCGGCCTGGACGCCGAGGCGGCCGCGGCCGCCGGCGGCACCACGTGGATCTCGATCACCGCGTACGGGCGGGACGACGGCCGGATCGGCTTCGGCGACGACGTGGCCGCCGCGTCCGGGCTCGTCCGCCGCGAACCGGACGGCACGCCGCTGTTCTGCGGGGACGCCGTCGCCGACCCGCTCACCGGCCTGGTGGCCGCCGTCCTCGCGGCGTCCGCGCCGATCGCCGGCGGCGCCGTGTGGGACGTGGCCATGGCCGACGTCGTCGCGGCGACCCTGGACCAGGAAGACGGCACCCCTCCCCCGGCCGCCGTCCCGTGCGGGGACGGCTGGGCCGTCGAGACCGAGGACGGGACGGTACCGGTCGCCGAACCCGTGCGGCGAGAGGCGGCGGGCACCGCCCCCGAGCCGGGCCGCGACACCGCCGACGTGCTCGGCGAGCTGGGAATCCCCGTTCCGTGAGCGGGCTGCTGCTGCGCGACGCCGAGATCGGCGGGCGGGTCCGGGCGGACGTCCGGGTGGCCGGCGGCCGGATCGCGGAGATCGGCTCCGGGCTGGCGCGGCGGCCCGGCGAGCCCGCGGTCGCCTGCCGCGGCGGCGCGCT
>NZ_CAACUY010000238.1 GCF_900659615.1 Actinomadura fibrosa
GGCCCCGGCGGGTTCCGCCGCGCCGCGGGCGGGGCGCCCTGGCCCTGCGGCGTCGGCGGCCCCTGGTGAGGCGGACGACCGGCCTGCTGCGGCTGCCGGTAGTTCTGCGGCTGCCCGTACCCCTGCGGCTGCCCGTAGGCCTGCGGCTGCCCGTACGCCTGCTGATTGGCCTGCTGGCCGGCCTGCTGCCGGTACGGCTGCGGCGGCCGGTCGGGGGCGGGCACCGCGGCGGAACAGACCAGTTCCTCGCCGTCGGCCGAGTGGCCGAGCCGGAACGTCCGCTCGCCCTCGATCGCCATCCGCTCGACGCGGCGGCCCTCGAAGAACGTGCCGTTGCTGCTGCCCGAGTCCTCGATCAGCCAGCCCTCGGGCCCCGCCCGCAGGACGGCGTGCGACCAGGAGACGCGGGGATCGTTCAGCACGACATCGGACGCCGGGTCGCGGCCGATGCGGTAGGCGCCGCCGGCACGCAGCCGGTGCGTCCGGTCCCTCGTCCGGACGACGAGTACGGGCGCGAGCGATTCGGCGGAGGGACCGGCCGTCATGCCGGGAGTGTAAGTCCTCGATCGTGAAATGTCGCGTCTTGGTTCATGCGGCCCGGCGCCGCCCGGCGAACGGAAGATTGACAGCGCGCGGTCCGCCGAATTGAGTGAATGCCATGGCGAAACCGCCCGCTGCGGCAAGCGTCACCCGTGAGGACCGCCTGCCGGGGCGGAAGAGGCCACGGTGGCTGATCATTATCGTCTCGTCCGTCGTGCTGGTGGTGCTCGGCGTGGTCGTCGTGGACCGCGGCGCCGTCGCCCTCGCCCAGCACGAGATGGCCGCGGAGATCAAAAAGGAGGGATTCCCCGTCACCCCCGATGTGACGATCAAGGGGGTCCCTTTCCTGACGCAGGTCGCCTCGCGCGATTTCGACGACGTCCGGCTGTCGGCGAAGGGCATCGTCGAGGGCCCCCTGCGCGTGACCAGCCTCGATGTCCGCGCCCGCGACGTGCACATCGACGACTGGGGCTTCAGCAAGGGCACGCTCGGGTCCCTCGACGGCACCGCTTTCGTCAGTTTCGGCGACCTCGCCAAGGCCGGCGGCGAACCCGGACTCGACCTGAGCGCGAACGGCCCGAACCAGGTGCGCGCAAAAGTTGATCTCGGCGTCACGGAGGCGACCGCATTGGCGAGCGTCACCAAAGAGGGCAACAACATCCGCGTGAAGGCGCTCTCGGTCGAGGGGTTCGGACTCGACGAACTCGGCGACGAACTCGACTTCACCGTTCCCGTCTCGGGCCTGCCGCTGGGGCTCGCGTTCCAGAGCCTGACCGTCACGTCGAAGGGCGTCGGGCTCCATGTGACGGGGAAGAACGTGAAATTCAGCGACCGATAGCGGCCAGCGGATCAGCCCGAATCGGTGAGAATCTCCGCGACCTGCCGGGCGGTGTCGGTGGGCAGCGGCGCCGGAAGCCCCCGCCATTTCCTCGACGCGGCCATCGCCGCGGCGCCCGCGCCGCCCCCGTACGCGAGGGCCGTCACGAAGGACGCGAGCTCCGGCGGCAGCTTCCGCTCCAGCAGCTGGACGTTCATGCGGTAGGTGGCGGCGGTGGCGACCACACCGAGCGTCCCGGCGAGCGCACCGAGCCGCAGCGCGGGGATCCGCTTCCTGGCCTTCGCCAGCATCTCCTCCTGCGCCGCCTCGACGACCTGCCGGACGAGCGCGAGGTTCTGCTCCATCTGGTCGTTCTCGACCCTCGCCGCCTCGCGTGACTTGCTCATGACCCCGGCTTACCCGCCAGATGGCAAAGATATCGAGTCATCACAACGTCACGCTCCGCGACTCCGCGCGGGTCACCCATGGGCGAGGCGCTGGTCACTCGCGGGCGAGCGCGGGTCACTCGCGGGCGAGGCGCTCGCGGACCTCCATCAGGGCGAACCCGAGCAGGTTCAGCCCCCGCCAATCCGCAACCCGCTCGGCCCGCTCGTCGTCCGCCGCGAGCCCGATCCCCCAGATCCGGTCGAGCGGGCTCGCCTCGACCAGGACCCGGTCGCCGGTGCTCAGCAGGTAGGAGCGCAACTCCGGATGCTGGGAGAACTTCGCCATGTTGCCGTCCACGACGATGCCGAAGCGGTGCGCGGCCCACGTCTCCTCGTCGAACCCGCGGACCCGTCCGCCGAGCTTCTTCGCCTCGGCTGGGTGCCCCGCGTCCAGGATGGCCGCCGCCATCTCCTCGTCGCCGAACAGGCGCGCCTTGCCGGCCATCATGTAGTGCTCGGCCGTGGGATAGGTGATTCCCGCCACAGTGAATGGGGACGTATGCCATTGGCTGAGGCAGCCGGTGCGTCCGGTGTCGCGCCAGAAGAACACGAACTTCAGGCGTGTCCCCCGGGTCTGGAGGGTGCTCAGGTGCTGGACGTCCATGCGTGACAGGGTGGCACCGAGCGGCTCGGCGGGCCAGCGGTTTTCGTGACGCGGAATACACCGCTGACCAGTGAGGTTGTGCCCGGCACGGGTATAGCGATCCGGACTACGGTCTAGACCATTTTGCGGAAACGGTCGGGTCATCCGGAAAATCTCTTCCGGCCGCCTCCAGGCCGAGCATCCGGGGCGGTCGTCGAGTCATGGGAGGACAGCAGAAGCGATGGACAACCCTCTGGCGAACCCTCGTCGCACGAAGCTCGACGCGTGGCCGTCGCGGCGGCCGATGGACTCGGACACCGAGCAGGCGGGCCGCCCCGCCGACGGTGAGTCCGCGGTGAGCGAGGACGAGCTCGCCGCCCGTTGACCGGCCGATCGACGGCCATCGCCGAGGACCCGCCCGCACCGCGGACGGGTCCTCGCGCTTTCCCCCACTGGAAACCGCGGTCAGGCCGGTCTGAGCGGACGGGGCCGCGAGAGGTCAGGCGGTCGTGAGCACGTCCAGCGCGAGCGACCGGACCGTCTTCTCGTCGACCTCCACGCCGAGCCCAGGCCCGTCCGGGACGTGCGCGACACCGTCCTCCACGCGGACGGTCGGCCCCGCGTAGGGCGACTCGATGAACTGGCGGCCGTTGAGGTCGACGGGCGTGCCGATCCCGAACGCGGCGAACAGGTGCAGGGACGCGGCGAGGCCCAGGTCGGAGTCGGTCAGCCCGGAGCCCATCAGCTCGACCCCGGCGTCCTCCGCGAACGCGCACAGCCGCCGCGACAGCGTCAGCCCGCCGGTGCGCTGCACCTTGGCGATGGCGATGTCCACGGCCCCGAGCCGGACGAAGGTGGCCAGGTCGGACGGGTGCCGGAGGCTCTCGTCCAGCGCGACCGGGATCGGGGAGGCGTCGCGCAGGCGGCGCAGCCCGTCGATGTCGTTGGCGGGCAGCGGCTGCTCGAACGCGGCCACGCCGAGGCCGTCGAGGCGCCGCGCCATCCGCAGCGCCGCGTGCGCGGTGTAGGCCTGGTTCGCGTCCACCCACAGCGGGGCGCCGTCGCCCGCGTGGCGGCGGACGGCCTCGACCACGGCGGCGTCCGTCGCCTCGTCGTGCAGCCCGATCTTCACCTTGAACGCGCGGTGCCCGAGGTCGCGGCCCTCGGCGACGCTGCCGGCCACCTCGTCCGGGGACTGGCCCGACACGATCCAGCCGAGTTCGATCGTCTCCCTGCGGCGCTGCCCCCACAGCCTCCCGAGCGGCACGCCCGCGGCGCGTCCGAGCAGGTCGTGCAGGGCGACGTCCACGGCGCTCTTGGCGAGCGGCGCGCCGATGCTGAAGCCGCGGTTGACCGCCCGGTCGAACGCGGCGGTCACCCCGTCGAGGTCCCAGGCGGGACGCCCGAGGATCGCCGGGGCCAGGTAGCGGTCGATGGTCGTGACGATGGACTCGGCGGTCTCGTACGTCCAGGCGGGGATCGGCGTGGCCTCGCCCCAGCCGTGCGCGCCGTCCGCGCCGACCTTGACGAGGACGCGGACGCTCGGCCGGCCCGCGACCGCCACCGCGCCGCCGGAGACGCCGAACGACCGCCGCGTCGGCAGCCCGACGGCGAACGTCTCGATCCGGTCGATGTTCACGCGGTCCTCACCGGGCGGGCGGGGCCGTGCTCGCGCGGAGCACCACCGAGCCCTCGACGCGCTCGATGCGGCTGCGGCGCGGGGCCGGTTCGCGCAGGGCGAGGCCCATCACGCGCTCGCCCATCGCGTCCAGCGGGAGCGCGACGGTCGTCAGCGGCGGGGTGAGGTCCCGGACGATCGAGATGTCGTCGAACCCGGCCAGCGACAGGTCGCGCGGGACGTCGAGGCCCGCGTCGCGGAACGCCGCGAGGGCGCCGATCGCCATCACGTCCGTGACCGCGAACACGCAGGTCGGACGGGTGCCGAGGGACAGCAGCCGGGTCGCGGCCGCGTAGCCGCCGTCGCGGGTGAACGCGGCCTGGACGATCCGCTCGGGCGGCAGCGCGACGCCCGCCTCCGCCAGCGCGTCGGTGAACCCGGCGAGCCGGTCGGAGACCGTCGTCAGCTCGTGCGGCCCGGTGAGCACGGCGAAGTCGCGGTGGCCGAGGTCGAGCAGCGCGCGGCCGAGCGCGGCGGCGCCCTCCCGGTTCTGCGGCAGGACGGTGTCGACCTTGAGGCTGCGGTGCCGGCTCAGCACCGCGACCCGGCCGCCGGTGCGCTGGTAGGGCTCCAGCTCGGCGGCCATCGAGCGCTCCCAGTCGCGGTCCTCGAAGCCGGAGCCGATGAGCAGGATCGCGCGGGCCCGCTGGGCGCGCAGCATCGCCACGTACTCGATCTCGCGGGCCGGGTCGCGGAACGTGCTGGCCAGCATGACGAGCATCCCGTGCGCGGCGGCGGTGCGCATGACGCCGCGGGCGACGGCGGCGAAGTAGGGGTCGCTGACGTCGTGGCAGATGACCCCGACGGACTTGCTGGACGAGCTGGCGAGGGCCTGCGCGTGCGCGTTCGGCGTGTAGCTGAGCTCCCCGGCGGCGGCCAGCACGCGCTCCCGCAGATCGGCTCTGACCTGCGACGTCCCGTTGAGGACGCGGGACGCCGTGGCGAGCGAGACGCCGGCCGCGCGGGCGACGTCCTGCAGCGTCACGTAGGCCCGGTCGCCGGAGCGCGGCTCGCCGGCCGTCTCGGTCATCCCGCCCCCTCGCTCGTGCGGCCCGGCGCGGCGGATCTCTGGAAAGACCCTCTTGACCGCGCCGTGCGACGGTTCTTACGGTACATCAGAAAGCGCTTTCTGACGTGCTTTCCCGCCCCGTCCCGGAGGAACCCATGGTGAGTCAGGGCACGAAGCCCGCGGCGCCGGCGCCGGACGCGCCGGCCGTGGTCGAACGCGACCGTCCCGGCGCGGGCGAACGCGTGCGCGACGCCCTTGAGAGCGCGTGGCGGCCCCTCGCGCTGCTGGTGGCGTGCTTCGCCGCCTGGTGGGCGGTGACCGCGGCCGACCTGGTCGAGGACTACCTCGTCCCGTCGCCGGGCGCCACGTTCAGCCTGCTCGGCGACAAGTGGGGCTACATCTGGCACCACACGTGGATCACCACCTACGAGACCCTGCTCGGCTTCGCGATCGCGGTGGCCGTCGGGGTGTTCGCCGCGGTGATCATGGTGTACTCGCTCACCGTCGAGCGCACGCTCTATCCGATCCTGCTGTTCGCGCAGGTCATCCCCAAGATCGCCATCGCGCCGCTGTTCGTGGTCTGGCTCGGCTTCGGCATCGGACCCAAGATCGTCGTGGCGGTGCTGATCGCGTTCTTCCCGGTCGTGATCTCCATGGTCGCGGGCCTGAAGGCGGTCGACCCGGAGATGATCGAGCTGTCCGCGACGATGGGCGCCGGCCCCTGGGCCACCTTCGTCAAGATCCGGCTGCCCGCCTCGCTCCCGCACCTGTTCTCGGGCCTGAAGGTGGCGGTGACGCTCGCCGTCACCGGCGCCGTCGTCGGCGAGTTCGTCGGCGCGAACGAGGGCCTCGGCTACGTGATCCTCCAGGCCAACGGCAACCTCGACACCCCGATGCTGTTCGCCGGCCTGCTCGTGATGTCGGCGATCGGCGTCGTGCTGTTCGTCCTCGTCGAGGCCGCCGAGAAGCTCCTGCTCCCCTGGCACGCCAGCCGCCGCGGCGGCGCGGTCACCACCACCTACTGAGCCCCCCGCCCGAGCCCGCGACAGCACGAGAAACCACCCCCACGGAGGGCCGTCCCATGAAGCTCCGCACCGCCGCGATCGCCGTCCTCGCACCGGCCCTCGCGCTCACCGCCGCCGCCTGCGGCGGGGACTCCGACGAGAGCACCAGCGCGTCCGGCAAGAAGCTCAAGAAGGTCACGCTGACCCTCAACTGGTACCCCTACGGCGAGCACGCGCCGTTCTACTACGGCAAGAAGAAGGGCATCTTCGAAAAGCACGGCATCGACCTGGAGATCAAGGCCGGGCAGGGCTCGCAGAAGACCGTGCAGGCCACCGGCGCCGGGCAGACCGACTTCGGCTGGGCCGACACGCCCGCCCTGCTCGCCGCCGTCGACAAGGGCATGGCGATCAAGAGCGTCGGCGTGTTCCTCCAGACCACGCCCGCGTCCGTGCAGGCGTTCGACGCCAAGGGCATCAAGAAGCCCGCCGACCTCAAGGGCAAGACCATCGCCGGGACGGCCGGCGACGCGCTGGCCCGCACGTTCCCGGTGTTCCTCCAGAAGAACGGGATGAGCGCGAGCGACGTCCCCGTCCAGAACACCGACCCGGCCGGGAAGATGGCCGCGGTGCTGTCCGGCAAGGTGGACGGCCTCATGGGCTTCGCGAACGACCAGGGCCCGACCATGGCCAACAAGTCCGGCAAGCCGGTCACGGCGCTGCGCTACTCCGAGTTCGGGCTGAACTTCTACTCCAACGGCCTGCTGGTCGGCGAGCGCAAGCTGAAGAGCGACGCCGCGCTCGTCAAGGAGATGGTCGCCGCCACCAGCGAGTCCTGGACGGCGGCCGAGGGCGACCAGGCCGGCGCGGTCGCGAGCATGGCCGGCGCGTCCGAGCAGCTCCCGCCGACCCCGGTCGTGACCGAGCAGTTCAAGACCACGCTCACGCTGCTGCACACCCCGGCGACGCAGGGCAAGGCGCCCGGCGTCAACACCGAGGACGACTGGAAGCAGACGATCGCGACCTTCCAGCAGGCCGGGGTCATCACGAAGGCCGAGGCGCCGGCGAAGTACTGGCAGGCGTCCGCGGCCCCGCAGGGATGAGGCCGGTGGGGCTCCCGGCGAGCCGCACGGGCGGACCGACACCGATGACGGGACGGGCATGAGGATCATGAGCAAGCCGGAGAGCGGCACCGCGGCCGACACCGCGACCGACACCGCGGCCGACACGGGGGGCGCGCGGAACGAGCCCGCCGTCCGGATGGACGACGTCGCCGTCCGCTTCCGCAGCCGCAAGCGCGACGTCACGGCCCTGCGGGACGTGGCGATGGACGTCGCGATGGGCGAGTTCGTCGCCATCGTCGGGCCGTCCGGATGCGGCAAGTCCACGCTGCTGAAGCTCGTGGCGGGACTGCTGAAGCCGTCGTCCGGCACCGTGCGGCTGCGCGGCGAGCGGGTCGGCGGGCCGCGGCACGACATCGGCTACGTGTTCCAGCGGGCCGCGCTGCTGGAGTGGCGCAGCGCCCGCAAGAACATCCTGCTCCAGGCGGAGATGCGGCGCATGCCCGCCGAGCAGGCCCGGCGCCGCACCGCCGAGCTGATCGAGATGACCGGGCTCAGGGGCTTCGAGGACGCGCTGCCGCACGAGCTGTCCGGCGGCATGCAGCAGCGGGTCGCGCTGTGCCGCGCGCTGCTGCACGAGCCGCCCGTCCTGCTGATGGACGAGCCGTTCGGCGCGCTCGACGCGCTCACCCGCGAGCAGCTCAACGTCGAGATGAACCGGATCTGGCGGGAGACCGGCACCACCGTCCTGCTCGTCACCCACTCGATCGCGGAGGCCGCGTACCTGGCCAACCGGGTCGTGGTCATGACCGACAGGCCCGGCACGATCGCCGAGGTCATCGACGTCGACCTGCCGCCCGAGCGGGACTACGCCGCCACCATGGCGCGGCCCGAGTTCGCCCGGGTCACCAACCGCATCCGCACCCTGCTCGGCGCGGGCGCGGCGGCCGACTGACGCGACCGGCGCCGGCGGCCGGCTGACGCCTCCGGCGTCGGTAGCCGGCTGACGCCTCCGGCGTCCGCGGACTGAACCTCCCGCACCGCGCGGGACCGAAGGCTAGGAAGGAACGGGATGGCACGCAGGTCCATCGGGATCGTCATGAACGGCGTCACCGGCCGCATGGGGTACCGCCAGCATCTCCTCCGCTCGATCCTCGCGATCAGGGAGCAGGGCGGGCTGCCGCTGGCCGACGGCGACGTGCTGTGGCCGGAGCCCGTGCTCGTCGGGCGGCGCGAGGCCAAGCTGCGCGACCTCGCCGAGCGGCACGGGCTCACGGACTGGACGACGAGCCTGGACGAGGCGCTGGCCCGTCCCGGCGTGGAGGTCTACTTCGACGCGCAGGTCACCAGCGCGCGGGTCGAGGCGATCCGCACGGCCGTGGCGGCCGGCAAGCACGTCTACACCGAGAAGCCCATCGCCGAGGACCTGGAGAGCGCGCTCGGCCTCGCCCGCCTCGCCGACGCGGCGGGCATCAAGCACGGCGTCGTCCAGGACAAGCTGTTCCTGCCGGGCCTGCTGAAGCTGCGGCGGCTGATCGACGGCGGCTTCTTCGGGCGGATCCTGTCGGTCCGCGGCGAGTTCGGCTACTGGGTCTTCGAGGGCGACTGGCAGGAGGCGCAGCGCCCGAGCTGGAACTACCGGGCCGAGGACGGCGGCGGGATCATCCTCGACATGTTCTGCCACTGGCGGTACGTGCTGGACGCGATCGCCCCCGTCCGGTCCGTCCAGGCGCTCGGCGCCACCCACATCCCCGAGCGCGTGGACGAGGACGGCAAGCCCTACGAGGCCACCGCCGACGACGCCGCCTACGGCATCTTCGAGCTGGACGGCGGCATCGTCGCGCAGATCAACTCCTCCTGGACCACGCGGGTCTTCCGCGACGAGCTGGTCGAGTTCCAGGTGGACGGCACGGAGGGCTCGGCGGTCGCGGGCCTGCGGCGCTGCCGCGTCCAGCACCGGTCGATGACGCCGAAGCCGGTCTGGAACCCGGACCTGCCCGCCACCGAGGACTTCCGCTCGCAGTGGCAGGAGATCCCGGACAACACGGTCTTCGACAACGGCTTCAAGACGCAGTGGGAGATGTTCCTGCGGCACGTCGCCGACGATGGAGCGTTCCCCTGGGACTTCTACGCCGGCGCGCGCGGCGTGCAGCTCGCCGAGCTGGGCCTGCGCGCGTGGCGGGAGGGCCGCCGCCTCGACGTCCCGGAGCTGGCCCGGTGAGGATCGACCTGCCGCGTCCGGACGGCTCGCTCGCCCCGTACACGATGGGCGAGCCGCGGACCTACGCCCCGCCGCCCGGCCCGAGCGCGTCCCGGACGGCCTACGCCGCCGCGCACGTGGTGGCCGACCCGTCCGGCGCCGGGGTACTCGACTGGGACACCACGCTGGCGTTCCGGCGCCACCTCTGGTCGCACGGCCTCGGCGTCGCCGAGGCGATGGACACCGCGCAGCGTGGCATGGGCCTCGACTGGGAGGTGACCCGCGAGCTCATCGCGCGGAGCGGCCAGGAAGCGCTTTCAGCAGGCGGCCGGATCGTCTGCGGCGCGGGCACCGACCAGCTCCCGCCCGGCCCCGCGCCCCTGGACCGCATCGCCGAGGCCTACGAGGAGCAGCTCGCCGTCGTCGAGGCGGCGGGCGCCGTCCCCGTCCTGATGGCGAGCCGCCAGCTCGCCGCGTCCGCCCAGGGCCCCGACGACTACGCCGCCGTGTACGGACGGCTGCTGCGCCAGGTCACGCGCCCCGCCGTCCTGCACTGGCTCGGCCCGATGTTCGACCCCGCCCTCGACGGCTACTGGGGCTCCACCGACCTGGACACCGCCACCGACGCGCTCCTCGCGCTCATCGGCGACCACACGTCCAAGATCGACGGCGTCAAGGTGTCGCTCCTGGACGCCGCCCGCGAGATCGACATCCGCCGACGCCTGCCTTCAGGCGTCCGCCTCTACACCGGCGACGATTTCAACTACCCCGAACTGATCCGAGGCGACGAAGCGGGCCACAGCGACGCCCTCCTGGGCATCTTCGACCCGATCGCTCCCGCCGCGGCGGCAGCCCTCCAAGCCCTCGACAAGGGCGACACCACCGCCTATGACGAGATCTTCGCGCCCACCCTCCCGCTCGCCCGCCACCTCTTCGCAACCCCCACCTACTACTACAAGACCGGCGTGGTCTTCCTCGCCTGGCTCACCGGCCACCAGCGGCACTTCCGCATGGTCGCCGGACTGGAGACCGCCCGTCCCGTCCCCCACCTGGTCCGCCTCTTCCAGCTCGCCGACGCCGCCGGCCTCTTCCCCGACCCCGGCCTCGCGGCGTCCCGGATGCGCGCCTGGCTCACCGTCCAAGGAGCCGCCCCGTGAGACTCAGCCTCAACCAGTGGACGACCCGCCACTGGCCCCTCCCCGACCTCGCCGCGGGCTGCGCGTCCGCGGGCGTCGGCGGCGTCGGCCTCTGGCGCGAACCCGTCGCCGAGTACGGCCTCGAACGCACCGCCAAGCTCGTCCGGGAGCACGGCCTGACCGTCACGTCCCTGTGCCGCGGCGGCTTCTTCCAGGCCCCCGACGCCCTGGAGGACAACCGCCGCGCGATCGAGGAGGCCGCCGCGCTCGGCGCCCCCGTCCTCGTCCTCGTGTCCGGCGGGCTGCCGGACGGGTCCCGCGACCTCGACGGCGCCCGCGCCCGCGTCGCCGACACCCTCGCGGAACTCGCGCCCTACGCGGGCGAGCACGGCGTCCGCCTCGCCATCGAGCCGCTGCACCCGATGTTCTGCTCGGACCGCTGCGTCGTCTCCACCCTCGCCCAGGCCCTCGACCTCGCCGCCCCGCTCCCGTCCGAGCAGGTCGGCGTCGTCATCGACACCTACCACCTGTGGTGGGACCCGGCCGCCTGGGACGGCATCGCCCGCGCCGGCGCCGAGGGGCGCCTCCACCTCTTCCAGGTCGCCGACTGGGTCACCCCGCTCCCCGCGGGCGTCCTCACCGGCCGCGGCATGCTCGGCGACGGCTGCGTGGACCTCCGCCGCTACCGCACCGCCGTCGAGGCCACCGGCTACACGGGCCCGATCGAGGTGGAGATCTTCAACGACGCCCTATGGGCCCTACCCGGCGACGAGGCCCTGGCCCTGACCCTGACCCGCTTCACCGAACACGTGACATGACCACCCCCGGCGCCGTGGCTGAGGGGCGGTCGTGGCGGGCGGCGTCCGGGGCGTGGCTCGGGATCGGGACGGCGCCGGGCGCGCTCGTGCTCGGCGCCCAGGTCGGCGGACGGCACGGCGGCGCCCTGCCCGCCGTCGTGCTCGTGGCGGGCGGCGCGGTGATGGCCGCGCTCCTCGCCGCGCAGGGACGGCTCGGCCTGCTCCCGCCGGACGGCGAGAACGCGGGGATGACCGACCTTGCGCCGCGCTACCTGCCGCCCATCGCCGAACGCGCGTTCACGGCCCTACTCGCGGCCGCGATGGTCGGCTGGTTCGGCTTCAACGTCGGACTCGGCGGCGCGGCCGCCGCCGCGCTCGCCGGGCTGCCCGACGCGGCCGGGGTGCTGCTGCTGACCGTCCCCATGGTCGCGGTGCTGATCGCGGGCGGCGGCCGGTGGAACGCGGTCGCGGTCGCGACGACGCTGACCGCCGTCGCGCTCATCGGCATCGTCGCCGCACGGCTCCCGCCGCCCTCGTCCCCCGTCTCGCTCGCCCGCGACGGGCCGCCCAGCCTGCTCGCCGCGGACCTCGCGGGCTACATCGGCTACGTCTCGGTGTTCGCGGTGCGCGCGCCGGACTTCACCGTCGGGCTGCGGCGCCGCCGCGACCTCGCGGCCTGCGTGGCGCTGCTGGTCGGGCCCGCCCTCGCGGCGTCCGTGGTGGGCGCCGGGGTCGCCGCGGCCAGCGGATCCACCGACGTCGTCGCGGTGCTCGCCGGGCCGGACGGCCTGCCCGCCGCGAACCTGTTCGTCGCCGCGTCCGTCATCGCCCCCACCCTGGCCGCCGTGCACTCGGGCGTCTTCGCCGTCCAACGCTTCATGCCCACCCCCCAACCCCCCAACGCAACAACACACAACCCACCAGCCCACAACCCGACGACACCCGACACGGCAGCCCACCACGCGACCGCGCCCGACGAGGCGACGAACAACGCGCCGCCACCCGACGCCGCAGCACACGACGCGGTCACGCACGGCACGGCTGCGCACGACGCGGCGACGAACAACGCGACGGCGCCCGACGCAACGGCACCTGGCGCGCCGGAGCGCGGCGCGCTGGGACGTGACGCGCCGGAGCATGATGCGGTCGCACACGACGCGGCGGCGCACCAGGTGACCGTGCACGACGCCGCAGCGCCCGACGCGGTCGCACGCGGCGCGCCGGAGCGCGGCGCGACGATGCACGACGCGACGGCGTACCGCGCGACCGTGCACGACGCGGCCGCGCGCGACGCGGTGGGACGTGGTGCGCCGGCGCCGGACGTGGTGGCGCGGGATGTGTCGTTGCGGGATGCGGTCGTGCGTGGCTTGGGGGCGTGCGACTCGGCCGTGCGCGGTGTGCCGTTGCGTGGTTCGCGGGCGCGTGGTCTGGGCGGGACGGTGGGGCTTGGGCGGTGGGGGCGGGTTGTTGCGGTGCTGGTCATCGCGGTGCCGGGGGCCGTGCTCGCGGCGTTGCGGGTGGATCGGATGCTGCTCGACTGGCTGACCGTGCTGGCCGCGGCGCTGCCCGCGCTCGTCCCGCCGATGGCGGCGGAGGCGGCGCGGCGGAGTAGCCGCAGCCGGCGGCGATGCCGTGGACCTTCGCGCCGCGGGCGCGGGCGTGCTCCTCCGACTCCAGGATCATCACGGCGGCGC
>NZ_CAACUY010000239.1 GCF_900659615.1 Actinomadura fibrosa
TTTTTTTTTTTTTTTTTTTTTCAAGCAGAAGACGGCATACGAGATTCCTCTTAGTGACTGGAGTTCAGACGTGTGCTCTTCCGATCTCCCGCGCCGCCGCCGTCCCCGCGCCCGGGCGCGGCGCCGGCCGTCCCGTCGATCGCCCCCGCGGACGGGTCGCCGGACGGGTCGGCGGCCTGCCGCAGGAACTCCTGGGTGGCCTCGGAGACGCGGTCCCGCGCCGCCTGGTTGATGATCTCGGCCGCCAGTTCGAGCGGCGGCCGGCCCGCCTCCTCGGCGAGCAGGCGGAGCTGCCGCTCGGCCTCGGCCGGGCCGCAGTGCAGCCGCTCCACGAGCACGCCCTTGGCGAGTTCGAGGACGCCGCGCCCGTCCGCGGCGGCCTGGGCGTCCCGCACCTGCCGTTCCAGCCGCTCCACCGTGGCGGCGAGGCGGCTGATCCCGGGAGCGCGGACGGCCGCCGGGCGGTTCCGCGCGCCCGGTCCGTCCGGCGTGGCCGGCCTGTCCGGCGCGGCCGGCTTCTCCAGCCCGTCCGGTCCGGACGGTTCCATCGTCACCGGTCACTCCCCGCCGGCGGCTCCGGGGGCGTCGGGCCCCGGCTCGTCGAGGCAGCGGCGGATGCAGGCGAGGAGGTCATCGGCGTCCAGTGGCTTGGTGATGTAGTCGTTGGCGCCGGAGGCGAGGCTCTTCTCCTGGTCGCCGGGCATCGCCTTGGCCGTCACCATGACGATGGGCAGCTCAGCGTACTCGGGCATGGCCCGGATCGCGGCGGTCGCGGTGTAGCCGTCCATCTCCGGCATCATCACGTCCATCAGGATCAGCTCGATGTCGGGGTGCGCGGCCAGGGCCTCGATGCCCTCGCGGCCGTTGTCGGCGTGGACGACGCGCATGCCGTGCACCTCCAGGATGCCGGTGAGCGCGAAGACGTTGCGGGCGTCGTCGTCGACGATCAGCGCCAGCCGGCCCGCGAGCGACGCGTCGATCTCCGGCGCGGACTGCTCGCCCGCGTCGCCGTGCCGGACGAGCGGCAGCACGTCCCCCGGCTGCTCGGCGGCCAGGTGCAGGGCGATCCGCTCGCGGAGCTCGTCCAGGCTCCGCAGCAGCTCCAGCGGCTGGGTGTCGGCGCGGAGCTGGAGCTGCCGCTCCCGGTCCGGGGACAGGCGCCGGTTGTTGTGCGCGAGGACGGGGAAGCCGCGCAGCGCCGGGTCGCCGTCCATGGCCTCCAGGAACCGCAGCGCCCCGTCGTCCGGCATGTCGAGCTGGAGGACGACGCAGTGGCACGGCTCGGCGGCCAGCGCGGCGGCGGCCTCCTCGGCCCCGACGGCGGTGACGATCTGGACGTGCCCGCCGGTGTCGCCCATGTGCCGGCTGTCGGCGACGGCGCTCTCGGCGACGAGGGACAGCAGCCCGCCGTGCCGCTCCTCGATGACGAGAAGGCGGCGGGCGGGCGCCTGCGGCGGCGCCGGGTCGCCGGGCAGCGCCGATCCGGCGATGACCGTCCCGGCCGCCGGGACGTCGGACGTCGCGGACGCGGAGGACGCGGAGGACGCGGAGGACGCCGCGTCCCCGTCCGGCGCCCCCTCGGCCCCGGCTCCGGCCTCCGCGGTCGGCAGGGCGACCTGCGCGGGCGTGATGCGGAGGTCGGGCCGGGCGATCGGCAGGAAGAAGGTGAAGGTGGTGCCGCTGCCGACGGTGCTGTCGGCGATGATCGCGCCGCCGAGCAGGAAGGCGATCTCCCGGCTGATCGACAGGCCGAGGCCGGTGCCGCCGTACTTGCGGCTCGTGGTGCCGTCCGCCTGCTGGAACGCCCCGAAGATCGTTTCGAGCTGGTGCTCGGGAATGCCGATGCCGGTGTCGATGACGCGCAGGGCGAGGGCGCGGCCGTGCGCCCGCATCGAGGCGGGCAGCTCGTCCGCCGCGGCGTTCTCGATCCGCAGCTCGACCCGGCCGGTGTCGGTGAACTTCACCGCGTTCGACAGCAGGTTCCGCAGCACCTGCCGGAGCCGGGAGCCGTCGGTGAGGATCTCGTCCGGGACGCCGGGGCCGGTGGTGATCCGGAAGTCGAGGCTCTTCTGCGTGGTCAGCGGCCGGAACGTCGCCTCGACGTAGTCGAGCAGGTGGCGGAGCGGGACCTGCTCGGGGGTGAGGTCCATCTTGCCCGCCTCGACCTTGGACAGGTCGAGGATGTCGTTGATGAGCTGGAGCAGGTCCGAGCCGGCGGAGTGGATGATGCCGGCGTACTCGACCTGCTTCGGCGTCAGGTTGCGGGCGGGGTTCTGGGCGAGGAGCTGCGCGAGGATGAGCAGCGAGTTCAGCGGCGTCCGCAGCTCGTGGCTCATGTTGGCGAGGAACTCGCTCTTGTACTTGGAGGCCAGCGACAGCTGCTGGGCCCGCGTCTCCAGTTCCTGGCGGGCCTGCTCGATCTCCAGGTTCTTGGCCTCGATGTCGCGGTTCTGCGTGGCGAGCAGCGCCGCCTTCTCCTCCAGCTCCGCGTTCGACCGCTGGAGCTCCTCCTGCCGGACCTGGAGCTCCTCCGACCGCGCCCGCAGCTCGCCCGCGAGGCGCTGCGACTCGGCGAGCAGCTCGTCGGTGCGGGCGTTCGCCACGATCGTGTTGACGTTGACGCCGATGCTCTCGCGGAGCTGCTCCAGGAAGTCGCGCTGGACGGGGCTGAACGGCCGCAGCGACGCCAGCTCGATGACGCCGAGCACCTGGTCCTCGACGACGATGGGCAGGTCGATCAGGCTGGCCGGGGCACCGGAGCCGAGCCCCGAGGAGATCGTGACGTAGCCGGCCGGGACCTCCTCGACCGCGATCGTCTGCCTGCTGCGGGCGGCCTGCCCGACGAGCGAGCGGCCGGCGCGGAACCGGGTCGGCCGGGACGGGGCGCCGGGGTCCCCGTCCTCGGGGTAGCCGTAGGAGCCGATGAGCGTCAGTTCGAGGCCGCCGTTGTCCTCGGCGAGGTAGAACGCCCCGAACTGCGCGGACACGAGCGGGGTCAGCTCGTCCATGATCAGCTCGGCGACCGCGGACAGGTCGCGGTGGCCCTGCATGAGGCCGGAGATCCGCGCGAGGTTGGTCTTCAGCCAGTCCTGCTCCTGGTTGGCGCGGGTGGTGTCGCGCAGGGACTTCACCATCAGGTTGATGTTGTCCTTGAGCTCGGCGACCTCGCCGGACGCGTCCACGGTGATCGACCGGGTCAGGTCCCCGGACGTCACGGCGCTCGTCACCTCGGCGATCGCCCGCACCTGGCGGGTCAGGTTGCCGGCCAGCTCGTTGACGTTCTCGGTGAGCCGCTTCCACGTCCCGGACACGCCCTCGACCTCGGCCTGGCCGCCGAGCCGCCCCTCGCTGCCGACCTCGCGCGCCACGCGGGTCACCTCCGCCGCGAACGCCGACAGCTGGTCCACCATCGTGTTGATCGTGGTCTTCAGCTCCAGGATCTCGCCGCGCGCGTCCACGTCGATCTTCTTGGTCAGGTCGCCCTGCGCGACGGCCGTGGTCACCTGCGCGATGTTGCGGACCTGGTTGGTGAGGTTGTTGGCCATCGAGTTGACGTTGTCGGTGAGGTCCTTCCACGTCCCGGCGACGTTGAGGACCTGCGCCTGGCCGCCGAGCTGGCCCTCGGTGCCGACCTCGCGCGCCACCCGGGTCACCTCGCCGGCGAACGCCGACAGCGTGTCGACCATCGTGTTGATGACCTGGGCCAGCGCGGCGACCTCGCCCTTCGCCTCCACGGTGATCTTCTGCGACAGGTCGCCGCGCGCCACCGCGGTCGCCACCTGCGCGATCGAGCGGACCTGGCCGGTCAGGTTCGAGGCCATGACGTTGACGTTGTCGGTGAGGTCCTTCCAGGTGCCGCTGACGCCGCGGACGGTCGCCTGGCCGCCGAGGTTGCCCTCGGTGCCGACCTCGCGGGACACGCGGGTGACCTCGTCGGCGAACGCGGAGAGCTGGTCGACCATCGTGTTGATGGTGTCCTTCAGCTCCAGGATCTCGCCACGGGCGTCCACCCGGATCTTCTGCGACAGGTCGCCGAGCGCGACGGCGGTGGTCACCTCCGCGATCGAGCGGACCTGCGCGGTGAGGTTGTCGGCCATGACGTTCACCGACTCGGTCAGCGCCTTCCAGGTGCCGGAGACGCCCTTGACGTCGGCCTGGCCGCCGAGCCGCCCCTCGGTCCCGACCTCCCGCGCGACGCGGGTGACCTCGTCGGCGAACGCCGAGAGCTGGTCGACCATCGTGTTGATGGTGTCCTTCAGCTCCAGGATCTCCCCGCGCGCGTCCACCCGGATCTTCTGCGACAGGTCGCCCTTCGCCACGGCGGTCGCGACCTGGGCGATGGAGCGGACCTGGCCGGTGAGGTTGCCCGCCATGAAGTTCACCGAGTCGGTGAGGTCGCGCCAGGTGCCCGACACGCCCTTCACGTCGGCCTGGCCGCCCAGCCGCCCCTCGGTGCCGACCTCGCGCGCCACGCGGGTCACCTCGGCCGCGAACGCCGACAGCTGGTCCACCATCGTGTTGACGGTGTTCTTCAGCTCCAGGATCTCCCCGCGCGCGTCCACGCCGATCTTCTGCGACAGGTCGCCCTGCGCGACGGCCGTGGTCACCTGGGCGATGTTGCGGACCTGCGTGGTCAGGTTGCCCGCCATGAAGTTCACCGAGTCGGTCAGGTCGCGCCAGGTGCCCGACACGCCCTTGACGTCCGCCTGGCCGCCGAGCCGCCCTTCGCTGCCGACCTCGCGCGCCACGCGGGTCACCTCGGCCGCGAACGCCGACAGCTGGTCCACCATCGTGTTGACGGTGTTCTTCAGCTCCAGGATCTCCCCGCGCGCGTCCACGTCGATCTTCTGCGACAGGTCGCCCTTGGCCACCGCCGTCGCCACCTGCGCGATGTCGCGGACCTGTGTGGTCAGGTTGCCCGCCATGGCGTTGACCGAGTCGGTGAGGTCCTCCCACGTCCCGGACACGCCCGGCACCTTCGCCTGGCCGCCGAGCCGCCCCTCGGTGCCGACCTCCCGCGCCACCCGCGTCACCTCGGACGTGAACAGCGAGAGCTGGTCGACCATCCCGTTGAACACCACGGCGATCTCGCCGAGCAGCCCGTCGGAGCCGTCGGGGAGCCGGGTCCCGAAGTCGCCGTCCCGGACGGCGGTCAGCCCCGCCAGGAGCTGCCGGAGCTCGGCCTCGCCGACCTCGCCGTCGGACCGGCCGCGTGCCGTCTGGGACGCCTGCGCGCTGGAAGCCTCACCCATGTGTCCCGACCCCTGCTCTCACTGTTCCCGGGACGCGGCCGCACGGTCGCTGCGCCGCCGCGCTCCCGTACGATCCTTGCAGAAATGCAACTAACGGCGCTGTGAGGTTACCCCACCCCGATGGAGGGTGAGCCGGTCCCCCGCGGCAGGACACGGTATCCGGACACGCTCGCGGGCCGGCGGGCGCCCCCGGCGGCCCGCCGGCCCATCATCTCCCCCGTCCGGCGCGTCCGCCGGGTCCCACGCCGCCGGGTCAGGGCTTGAGCTTCGACACGTCCACGACCTGGGACGCCGGCGGAGGCTGCACGGTGACCGCCGCCCCGTAGCCGTCGAAGTCGATCCGGCCCTCCTTGCGGCCCTCCAGGCGCAGCGCGTACGGCTCGCCGAGCGTCGCGACGTACAGCAGGCCGCCCGTGCCGTCGGCCAGCGCCACGGCGGGCGCGCCCCCGACCGTCGCCGCCTTCCCCTTCCGCACGGTGCCCTCGGGAGACAGGATCTCCGCGAACAGCTTCGACCGGGTCGTGAAGTTCGCCAGGTCGCGGAAGCCCCGGTCCTTCGGCGTCGTCCTGAGGTACTTGCCGGACAGCAGCTGGACGGCCCCGGCGCCGCCGACGCCCTTCCAGAACGCGTCGTCGCCCTTGATGTACACCGACCTGCCGATGCGGACGAGGCTGATCCGCTGCCCCGAGAACGTCACGTCGCCGACGGCGGCGTCCGTGCCCGAGTACCGGAAGTCGAGGCCGACCTTCTCGCCGTCCTCCCTGACGGTGCCGTGCAGCCGCACCGACTTCGCCGCCAGCGTCGCCTTGCGGGCGCGGGCGAGGATCTCGGCCGCCGGCAGCCGCTCCACACCGTTCGCGGCCGGAGTCGGCGACCCGGTGGGCGACGCCGCGGCGCGGGTCGCCGTCCCGGCCGTCGCGGAGGTCGTCCTGGCGCCCGTCCCGCCGCCGCAGGCGGTCGCGAGGAAGAGCGTGAGCGCGGCCGGTACGAGCAGGGCCGGCGCGACCGTTGCGTGCATGCGCATCGTTGTCCCCTTCAGGTCTCTCCGTGGTCTCGGTCGCAGCCTGCGGCGTGCCGATGCCGGATCTCTGTCGTTATGCTGCGGTCACCGGGCGCGCGCTGCCGGACGGCTGCCGTGCCACCGCCGGACGACCGCCGCCGGATCGCCGGCGCCCCCGCGCGCTCGCCGCCGCACAGGGAGTGAGGGTGTCCCGTGGCCGACGCACACAGCGGTGTCCCGCGCTTCGAGATCCTCGGGCGGCTCCGCGCCCGGCTGGACGGCCGCGAGGTGGACCTCGGCCCCGGCAAGCAGCGCGCGGTGCTGGGCGTCCTGCTGCTGGACGCCGGGCGCACGGTGCCCGTCCCCGCCATCGTGGACGCCGTCTGGGCCGACCAGCCGCCCGACAACGGCGCGAACGTCGTCCAGAAGTACGTCGCCGGGCTGCGCCGCGCGCTGGAGCCGGACCGCTCGCCCCGCTCGCCGGGCCGGCTCATCGCCCTCACCGCGGGCGGCTACGCCCTGCGCGTCCCGCCGGGCGGGCTCGACGCCCAGGTCTTCCAGGACCACGTCCGGGACGCGCTGGCCGGCCGCGGGCAGGCACCGCCGCAGGAGACCGCGGCGCGGCTGCGGGCCGCGCTGGCGATGTGGCGGGGCCCGGTGCTGGACGGCATCCGCGGCGCGGTCTTCGACGCCGCCCGCCTGCGGCTCGCGGACGAGCGCGCGAGCGCGGCGGAGGCCGTCGCCGAGATAGAGCTGGAGCTCGGGCGGCACGCGCAGCTCGTCCCGGAGCTGTCCCGGCTCGTCGACGAGTTCCCGCTGCGCGAGGGCCTGCGCCACCTCCACATCCTGGCGCTCTACCGGTGCGGCCGGAAGGCTGAGGCGCTGGCCGCCTACCGCGACACCCGGGCCTTCTTCGCCGAGGAGTTCGGGGTCGAGCCCGGCGAGCGCCTCCAGCGGCTCCACCTGGACATCCTGCGCGACGAACCGGTGATCGAACCGCCCGCGCCGCCGCCCGCGCCGTCGGCGTCGGCCTCGGCGGCGTCTTTCGCCGCACCGTCCCTCGCGGCGCCGCCTCTCGCGGCGTCCCCGCCTGCCGGCCGCGCCGGAGTGACCGCCCAGGAGATGGCGACCTCGCCGGCGCAGCCGGTGGACGACGCCATCCCCGTCCTGCCGCCGGACGCGGGATGGACGGTGCGCATGCCGTACGACCGCCCCCCTGCGCCGCGCCCGTGGCCGCTGCGGCTCCTCGCCGTCCTCGCTCCGATCGGCACGTTCGGCCTGTGCACGTTCGCGCTGACGGCCTACTTCGCCGCGCGCCGCCGCAGCGTGCTCCTCGGGCTCGCGTCCGCCGGCTACCTCGCGCTGATGGCGCTGTTCCTGACGATCGTCCTCGCGACGGACGAGGACGCCTCCTCGCCGTACGACGGCCTCGCGATGACCGCCTGGCTGATCGCGATGTTCGGCGGCGCCGTGCACGTCGCCGTGCTGACCTCCGACCTGGGGGCCGGACGCCGGGACGCGCCCGCGGCGCCGTCCCCGGCCGTGGTCGAGATGATCGAGCGCCGGGCGCGCCGCGAGCAGGCGCGGACGCTGCTCGCGGCCCGCCCGGACATCGCGCGCGAGCTCGGCGTCGGGCGGCCCGACCTCGCCCGCGGCTTCGACGACGGCGGGCTCGTCGACGTCAACGGGGCGCCCGAGCACGTCCTCGCCGCGCTGCCCGGCGTCGGCGCCTACCACGCCAAGCTCGTCGCGACGACGCGGGGAGCGCGCGGCTTCGCCTCCCCCGAGGACCTCATCGCCCGGGGCGTCCTGCCCGCCGCCGTCGTCCGCGCCCTGCACGAGACCTTGATCGCCGTCCCTCCGGCCGCGGATCCGGCGGAGCCGACCGGGGTGGAGCGGACGGATCCGTAGCCCGGAAACCCGAATGCGAAGCCGATCCTGGAACAGTACGGTTGCTCCCGATACATCACGGGGAAACGGGGCGGCCATGACGAAGCTGAACCAGATCATCGCGGTGGAGAAGGGCGCGAAGTCCCGCGCGCAGCGCGAGCTCACCGACCTGCACCACCGCCTCCAGAAGGCGGCGCTGCTGTCCGGCATCTCCCGGACCTACCAGCCGCTCGACGACGAGGGCGAGGTGCTGCCGCCGGAGTCGACGCGGGTGCAGGTCAAGGCGGAGGCGATGCTCGCCGAGGCCGCGCGGGCGCTGACGCGGCTGTTCGACATCACGGCCACCAAGGACTGGGCGAACTGCGACGCCCGCGCCGACGTCGTCGTCGACGGGCGGACCATCCTCGCGGACGTGCCGGTGTCGCACCTGCTGTTCCTGGAGAAGCAGCTCACCGACCTGCACACGTTCGTCGACAAGCTGCCCGTCCTGGACGCGGCGGAGTCGTGGACGTTCGACGAGTCCGCCGACGTGTGGCGGACCGAGCCGGTGAGGACGACCCGCACCAAGAAGATCCCCCGCGCGCACGTCCTGTACGAGGCCACCACCGAGCACCCCGCCCAGGTGGAGACCTACACCGAGGACGTCATCGTCGGAACCTGGACGAAGATCGCGTTCTCCGGGGCGCTGCCCGCCCGGCGCGTCAACGAGCTCCGCGAGCGCGTCAGCAAGCTCCAGGCCGCGGTCAAGTTCGCGCGCGAGGAGGCCAACGGCGCCGAGGTGACCGACCGCAAGGTCGGGGAGGCGGTGTTCGGCTACCTCTTCGCGTGAGTACCACCCACAACTGAAGACTCCCCCGCTGGAGCGCGGGGGCGGGGCCGCGAGGCCCCGAAGCTGAGAATGAAGCTCAACCTGAATCCGCGGTGACAGCTGGAGGTTCGAATCCTCTCCGGGGCACTCCGCGCCCCGGTGGCCCAATCGGCAGAGGCGGCCCGGTCAAGCTCAGGCTCTCGCTCCAGGCTCAGCATCGCCGCTCATCGCCGGATCGAGCGGGGACGGACGACTCTCGCCGAGATGCCAGTTCGACTCTGGCCCGCGGCTCTCCATGCCGCGGTGGCTCAAAGGTAGAGCGCGACGAAGTTCAGGACTGATCCGTCCCCTTAAACGCCGCCGGCGTGCGCACGCAGCGGCACCTTCAGGGCCCCGGAACATGGGCATGTTCCGGGGTCCACCGCTGTTCCGGGGGATCACAGAAGGGGGCGCTGGGTCCTCTTGTTCTCCTCGTAGGCGGCGCGGGCGCGCGTGGTCGACTCCAGCGCCGACACCTCCGCGACGGGGACGTCCCACCACGCCTCGCTGTCCGGTGCCTCGACGCTCGTGTCGGTCTCGACGTGCACGACGGTCGTCCGGGACGCGTCGCGCGCCTTCAGCAGGGCGGCGCGGAACTCCTCGGCGGTGGCGGCGCGCAGCACGTCCGCGCCCAGCGAGGCGGCGTTCGCCGCGAGGTCGCCGGGCATCCGGAAGGCGGCGCCGAAGCGCTGGGCGCCGACCGACTCCGACAGGTTCCCGATCGAGGCGAACCCGTGGTTCTGGACGAGCACGACGACGAGCTTGACACCCTCGGCGACCGCGGTCGTCAGCTCCTGCGCCATCATCAGGTACGAGCCGTCGCCGACCAGCACGAACACCTCGCGGTCGGGCGCGGCGAGCTTGACGCCGAGGCCGCCCGCGATCTCGTAGCCCATGCACGAGTAGCCGTACTCGACGTGGTAGCCCTTCGGGTCGCGGGCGCGCCACAGCTTGTGCAGGTCGCCGGGCATCGACCCGGCGGCGCAGACGACGACGTCGCGGGGCCCGCTCACCTCGTTGACGATGCCGATGATCTCCGGCTGGGACGGCAGCGACGTCCCGCTCGCCGCGTAGGCGCGGTCGACGGCGGCGTTCCAGCGGGACGCCAGCGCCGCGGCCTCGTCCCGGTAGGACGGCGCGACGGCGTGGCCGGCGAGGGCCGTCCGGAGGGCGGCGAGGCCGACGCGGGCGTCGGCGGTCAGCGGGACGCCGGCGTGCTTGACGGCGTCGGGGGTCGCCACGTTCAGGTTGACGAACCGGACGCCGGGGTTCGCGAACAGGCTGCGCGAGGCCGTCGTGAAGTCGCTGTAGCGGGTGCCGACGCCGAGGACGACGTCGGCGTCCCGGGCGAGCGCGTTCGCGGCGGCGGTGCCGGTCGCGCCGATCGCGCCCACGGCGGCGGGGTGATCCCACGCGAGCGAGCCCTTGCCCGCCTGGGTCTCCGCGACCGGGATGCCGGTCTCCTCCGCCAGCGCCGCCAGCTCCGCGGTGGCCCGCGAGTAGATCACGCCGCCGCCCGCGACGATCAGCGGGCGCTCGGCCGCCCGCAGCAGCGCGGCCGCCTCGTCCAGGACGGCGGGCTCCGGGACCGCGCGGGGGATCCGCCACACGCGCTCGGCGAACAGCTCCTCCGGCCAGTCGTGAGCCTCCGCCTGGACGTCCTGCGGCAGCGCGAGCGTCACCGCGCCCGTCTCGGCCGGGTCGGTCAGCACGCGCATGGCCGCGAGGAGCGCGGACGGGAGCTGCTCCGGGCGGTTGATCCTGTCCCAGTACTTGGAGACGGGCTTGAAGCAGTCGTTGACCGACACGTCGTAGGAGCGCGCGTCCTCCAGCTCCTGGAGGACGGGGTTGGCCGCGCGCGTGGCGAAGATGTCACCGGGCAGCAGCAGGACCGGGATCCGGTTGATCGTCGCGAGCGCCGCGCCGGTCACCATGTTGGTCGCGCCGGGGCCGATGGACGTGGTGCAGGCGTACGCGCGGAGCCGGTCGTGCGCGCGGGCGTAGCCGACGGCGGCGTGCACCATCGCCTGCTCGTTGCGGGCCGCGCGGTAGGGCAGGTCGTCGGCGCGCTCCAGCAGCGCCTGGCCGAGGCCCGCCACGTTGCCGTGGCCGAAGATGCCGAAGCAGCCGGCGAAGAACCGGTGCCGCTCGCCGTCCCGCTCCGTCCACTGGTTCGCCAGGAACCGGACGACCGCCTGCCCGACGGTCAGCCGCTCGGTCGCCGTCATCGTTCCCCGCCTCTCGGTTCGCTGGTCGGTTCGGTGGAAGGTCCGGCGGCCGACGTCATCGGCAGCCTCGGGTCGGCCGGCAGGTCCGGCCAGGTGTCGCGGATCCAGGCGTGCGCCGGATCGTCGCAGATCCGCCAGGCCCGCTCCGGACCGGGCCCGGCCATCACGTTGAGGTAGTACAGGTCGTGGCCGGGCGCGGCGATCGACGGGCCGTGCCAGCCGTGCGGGATCAGGACGGTGTCGCCGGTGCGGACCTCCGCCAGGACGTCGATGGGGCGCTCCGCCGTCCCGTACACGCGCTGGTAGGCCATGCCCTCGCCGCCGCCGGGCGACGCCGCGACCTCGAAGTAGTAGATCTCCTCCAGCACCGCCTCGGTCGGGGTCGCCTCGTCGTGCTTGTGCGGCGGGTAGGACGACCAGTTCCCGCCGGGCGTCAGGACCTCGCAGGCGATCAGCCGGTCGGCCTCGAACGCCTCGGGGGTGCAGAAGTTGTTGACCTGGCGGGACATCGCCCCGGCGCCGCGCAGCTCGACCGGCACCCGCTCCGCCGGGCCGTAGCGGGGCGGCAGGCGCCGCTCGCAGCGCGCCGACGGGAACGCGAACCGCCCGCCCTCCCGGGACGACACGAGCAGCGTCGCGTCGCGGGGCGCGTAGGCGAAGTCCGTCACCCGGGAGAACACGTCCGGGCGGCCGTGCAGCTCGAAGGTGACCGCGACCTCGTCGGCCGGGACGCCGATCGTCGCCACGCACGACCCGGCGAGCGGCAGCACGAGCGTCTCGGCGCCGCCCGTGCGCAGCTCCGCCTCCTCCCCCGGTCCGAGCGTGAGGACCCGCAGCCCCGAGTACGTCCAGCCGGCCCCCTCCGGCGTGATCTCCTCCAGGTTCACAGGAGCCTCGCCGCGGCGTCGACGGCGGCGGCGACGTCGTCGCCGGGCGGGTACAGCAGCGTCCGGCCGACGACCAGGCCGCGGGCGGTCGGCAGCGCGAGCGCCTTCTGCCAGCCGGCCATCGCGGCGTCCGGGTCGGCGGGCACCTCCCCGCCGAGCAGCACGGCGGGCAGGGTCGAGGCGGCCATGACGTCCTCCATCCGGTCGACGACGGGGATCTTCAGCCAGGTGTGCGCGGACGTGGCGCCGAGGCCCGCCGCGATCGACACGGCCCGCACCATGGCCTCGCCGGTCAGCACGTTCCGGACGGCGCCGCCGCCGTCGCGGGTCGCGATGAACGGCTCGACCATCGCCGTCAGGCCGCGCTCGGCGAGGCCCGTCACCGCGTGCGCGCACGCCTCCAGCGTGCGGGCGGTCGCCGGGTCGTCCAGGTCGACGCGCAGCAGCATCTTGCCGCCGTCGAGGCCCGCCGCGGCGATCGCGGACGGGGTGTAGGCGGTGAACCGGTCGTCGATCTCGAACGCGGCGCCGGCGAGCCCGCCGCGGTTCATCGAGCCGAGGACGATCTTGCCGTCCAGCGCGCCGAGCAGCAGCAGGTCCTCGATGACGTCGGGGGTGCCGAGCACGCCGTCCACGCCGGGGCGCGCCAGCGCGACGCAGATCCGCTCCAGCAGGTCGGCGCGGTCGCCCATGGCGAGCGGGTCGCCGCCCGCGCGCAGCGCGCCGCGCGCGGGATGGTCGGCCGCGATGATCAGCAGCCGGCCGCGGGCGCCG
>NZ_CAACUY010000240.1 GCF_900659615.1 Actinomadura fibrosa
CTCGCGGCCGCCGATCCCGACACCGAGATCGCGGTCGCCGTGGCGCAGGCCCACTGCTCGGCCGTGGCGGTGAAGGCGCGCGTGGGCGTCCATGTCCGGGTTCGCGTCCCTGCACGACATCAAGCGCGCGGACGTCGCGGGGCTGCACGCGGCGCGGCTCATCCTCAGGGACGCGGGGCCGCGCGGCGCGCTGCGGCCGCTGCGCGAGCTGCTGGCGCAGATGCCGCCGGGAGGGCAGGGGCACCGGCAGGTCGCGGCGCTGCTCGCCGAGGCCGAGCGGCGGCCCGACCGGGACTACGACGTCCTCGTCACCGATCCCGACGGCGTCCCGTGGGGGCGGGTCGCGGCGGCCTTGGCGGTCGGGGCGCACCTCGCCGTCGGCAACGGCGTCGCGTGGAACTCGCTCGCCGACAGCGACGAGAACCCGCGCGACGACCGGATGCTGCTGGAACGCGACTGGGGCATCACCGATCCCGCGAGCTGGCGGGAGCAGATGGACCGGCTCCTCGACGCCGAGAACTCCGACCCGGCGATCCAGATGATGCTGGACCGCCGCGGCCGCGGCACCGACCCGCGCGCCTGGCGCGAGGCGATCGCGGGCTGGTGCCGCGAGCGCGATATCGCCGAGGGGACGATCCGCGAGCTGTGCGACATGTCGGGCCTGATCCTGCGGTACGAGGCGCGGTTCCGGGCGGACGGCCTGCTGGCGCCGGACGGCCGGGTCGAGAGCGTGTACGGCTACGACTTCGGCCGCGCGGTGAACATGGCCCGCTGGGGCCTGAACGCCGGGTACTGCGACGCGGAGGAGGCCGAGAAGTGCGTCCTGCTGGCGGGTCACCGGGCCCACCAGGTGTACCCGTCGTGGGAGTCGTTCTCGGCGGGCTACGTCCTCGGCAGGATGCTCCGGTTCGACGAGGGCGAGTTCGGCGAGTGGTACGAGCGGTCGCTCGCCGGGCACCGCATCCTCGCCGAGGACCCCGCCAGCCCCTGGCGCCGGATGGCCTGGGGCTGAGGGGCCGCCCCGGGGTCCCGGGCCCTACAGCGCGTCGATCTCGGCGATGATCTCGGCGCGGGCCGCCGCGTCGAGCGAGGACGCCGTGACGGCGTTGCGGGCGAGCCCGGCGAGGGCGGCGCGGTCGAGGCCGAAGACGTCCGCGGCGGCGCGGTACTCGCCGGTCAGCGTCGTGTCGAACATGGGCGGGTCGTCGCTGTTGAGGGTGACGAACAGGCCCTCCTCCAGCATCCGCGGCAGCGGGTGCGCCTCCAGCGAGGGGACCTGTCCCGTGCACACGTTGGACGTCGGGCAGACCTCCAAGGGGATCTGGGTCTCGCGGAGGTGGGCGACGAGGCGCGGGTCGTCCAGGCAGCTCGTGCCGTGCCCGATGCGCTCGGCGCCGAACTCCTCGATCGCCTCCCAGATCGTCTCGGGGCCGGTCATCTCCCCGGCGTGCGGGAGGCTGCGCAGGCCCGCGGCGCGGGCGGCGCGGAAGGCGTCGCGGAACGCGTCCCGGTAGCGGGGGCGGACCTGCTCGGCGCCGCCGAGGCCGAACCCGACGAGCGCCCGCGGCGGATGCGACAGCGCGTGGTCGAGCGTGCCGCGGGCGGCCTCGGTGCCGAACTCGGCGGGGATGTCGAAGATGTAGGCCATCCGGACGCCGTGCAGCTCGCGGGCCTCGCGGGCGGCCCGGTCGAGCGCCTCGGTGATCGCGGGCATCGGCATCCCGAGCCGCTGGTGGGAGTACGGCGTGACGGTCAGCTCGACGTAGCGGACGTTCTGCGCCGCGAGGTCGCGGGCCGTCCCGAGGACGAGCGTCGCGACGTCCTCGGGGGTGCGGACGAGGTCGGCCACCGCGAGGTACACCTCGGCGAAGTGGGCGAAGTCCCGGAACGTGTAGAAGGCGCGCAGCTCGTGCTCGTTCACGGGGACGCCGCCGTCGGGATGGCGGCGGGCGAGCTCCAGCACCGTGGGGACGGACGCCGAGCCCACGAGGTGGACGTGGAGCTCGACTTTCGGCAGGGCGTCGATGAAGGCCTCGATCGAGGCGTTTCCGGTCAGCACGCCGCGAAGCTAACAGCCTCCGGACCTGGACCGACAGCGATACCGGCCGAAGCTGACAGGAAGCCGTAAGGAACGGCGGCGGGTACCCGCTCGTGCGTCCGGGATGCGGCAGGATGGGCGGGTGCGCGCTTCCCGGCTGATCTCGCTCGTGCTGCTCCTCCAGTCGCGCGAGGCGATGACGGCCGCCGAGCTGGCGCGCGAGCTGGAGGTCTCCGAGCGCACCGTCTACCGCGACGTGGAGGCGCTGTCGGCGGCGGGCGTGCCGGTGTACGCCGACCAGGGCCGCAACGGCGGCTACCGGCTCGTCGGCGGGTACCGGACGCGGCTCACGGGGCTGACGCGGGAGGAGGCCGAGGCGCTGTTCCTGTCGGGGCTGCCGGGCCCGGCCGGGGACATGGGCCTCGCCGACGCGGTCGCCGCGGCCGAGCTGAAGGTGCTCGCCGCGCTGCCGAGCGCGCTGCGGGACGCGCCCGCGCGGGCCGGGCAGCGGTTCCATCTGGACGCGCCCGGCTGGTTCGGCGGCGGCGACCCTCCCCCGCTGCTGCGCGAGCTGGCCCGCGCCGTCTGGGAGGACGCGGTCGTCGAGCTCCGCTACCGCAAGGACCGCGAGGTCGTCCGGACGGTGGAGCCGTACGGGCTCGTCCTCAAGAACGGCACCTGGTACCTGGTCGCGCGGGTCGGCGGCGAGCCGCGCACCTACCGGGCCGACCGCGTCCGGGCGGTCACGCCCACCGGCGCGGTCTTCGAGCGGGACGAGGGCTTCGACCTGGCGGGCTACTGGAGCGGCCAGGCGGCGTCCTTCCTGCGCGCGATGCTGAAGGAGCAGGCCACGGTCCGGATCAGCCCGACCGGGATGCGGGTCCTGCGCTTCTACGTCGAGCCGTACGCGGCGGAGCGGGCGGCCGAGGCGGCCGGGCCGCCGGACCGGGACGGCTGGGTGGAGACGGTCGTGCCGATCGAGTCGGAGATCGTCGGGTACTCGTCGCTGCTGCGGCTCGGTCCCGAGGTCGAGGTCCTCGGCCCGCCCGGGCTCCGCGCCAGGATGGCCGAGGCCGTGGCGCGCCTGGCCGACCTCTACGGGACGTCCGGCGGGAAGTCGTAGGGAGGCGGGCGTCTAGAGGGGGCGCCTGTCCGCCTGCGTGGGGCGCTCGTCCGTCCGCGTGGCGCGCCAGTGCGCGTGCGCGGGGGCCTGGAGCGCGGGCATGACGACGCAGCGCTGGACGTCGGGAGGCAACGCGACCGGCCCGGTGCCGCCCGTCCCGGCGAGGCGCGTCACGACCTGCGTGTAGAGGTGCATGCCGCCCGGCACGGACGACGCGGGACGGGCGTCGCCGAGCGGATGGGACGGCTCGACGAGGCCCAGCAGGAGTTCGTAGACCTCCCGCGCGCCGCCGGGGCGCAGCGAGGCGTCCTTGGCGAGCAGCCGGCCGACCAGCCGCGCGAGCTCCGGCGGCAGGTCGGGGCGCCGCAGCGGCGCGGGCGGCTCCTCCAGGTGCTTGAAGGTGAGCGCGTGCGGCGAGGTGGCGGTGAAGACGGGCGCGCCGGCGAGCATCTCGTACAGGACGCAGCCCAGCGCGTAGAGGTCGGTGCGCGGGGTGGCGGGCTCGCTGCGCAGCTGCTCGGGCGCCATGTAGGCCGGGGTGCCGACGACCTCGCCGGTGCGGGTGATCCGCGGGACGCCCGCGGCGTCCATGACGGCGGCCACGCCGAAGTCGAGGACCTTGACCGTCGCCTCCGGCGTCAGCATCAGGTTCTGCGGCTTGATGTCGCGGTGCACGACCGCGCGCTCGTGCGCCACGGCGAGGACCGAGCAGACCTGCGCCGCGACCGCCGCCGCCCAGGCGACCGGCAGCGGCCCCTGCTCGGCGATGACGTCGGCGATCGTGGCGCCCTCGATCATCTCCATGACGAGGAACAGGCCGTCCGGGTACGTCCCGGCGTCGTGGACGGCGGGCACCCCGGGATGCTGGAGGCCCGCGGTGACGGACGCCTCGCGGGCGAACCGGCGGGCGAGGCCGTCCGCCCCGGCGCGGGTCGCGACCGCCCTGTCCTTGAGGAGCTTGACCGCGACCCGGCGGCCGAGGCGCCGGTCGACGGCCTCCCACACCTGCCCCATGCCGCCGCGGCCGAGCGGCACCGTGAGCTCGTAGCGATCCGCGAGCAGCTGCGTCACCGGAGTCCTTCCGATCATGGCCAGGCCGATCATGGTCAGGTCCCCAGTGTGGCGCACGCGCGGCCGCCCGGCCGCGGGATGGGCGAAGCCGGCCCCGGCTACCGGTAGCCGGTCACGTCGGCGGGCAGGCCCGCGTCCTGGACCTCGACGAGGTAGCGCCAGGCGTCCGGCCGGCTGCCGTCCACGTCGGTGAACCCGTAGACGCCCGCGAGGCCGCCGCTGGACAGCGACCGCCCGTTCCACCGCCGCACGTCGGGGTCGGCGGCGAGCGCCGCGACGGCCCGCCCGACGAACGCCGGCGTCTCGGAGATGGCGAAGTGCGGCTGCTTCGCCAGCGCGTCCCGCCAGGTCTCCTCGGTGACGCCGAAGGTCTCCAGCATGATCTCCGAGCGGAGCCAGCCGGGGGTGAGCGCCACCGCGGTGGCGCCGAAGGGCTCCAGCTCCTTCGCCTGGGCGAACGCCAGGCGGAGCACCGACGTCTTGGCCAGGTCGTAGTACACCGAGACGCGGTAGTTCTCGGCGTTGTACTCGGCGGTGCCGTCGGTGACCTCGACGACCAGGCCGCCGGGCCGCCGCAGCAGCAGCGGCAGGGCGTGGTGGCTGGTGATCAGATGCGTGTCGACGGCGAGCCGCAGGATGCGCAGGCCCTTGGCGAGCGAGTGCTCCCAGATCCTGTCCTCCCAGGAGAAGAGGAGCTCGCCGCCCCAGATGTCGTTCACCAGGACGTCGAGCCGCCCCTGCTCCCGGTCGATCCGCTCGACGAGCGCCCGCACCTGCTCGGACTCCAGGTGGTCGACCCGCACGGCGATGCCCGTGCCGCCGGCGGCGGTCACCAGCTCGGCGGTCTCCTCGATCGTCTCCGGCCGGTCCATCTCCGACCGCCGCTCCCGCGTGCTGCGGCCCGTCACGTACACGGTGGCGCCGGCGGCGCCCAGCTCCACGGCGATGCCGCGCCCGGCGCCGCGCGTGCCGCCCGCCACCAGCGCGACCTTTCCTTCCAGCGATGTCGTCATGGCCCCCACCCTCACACCGAAACCTGACAACCCGCGTCAGTGTTTCTCCGGAGTAGAAACCGGCGGCGCCGGAGAGCGGTCAGGGGATGATGACCAGCTTGCCCCGGGTGTGGCCGGAGCGGCTCGCGTCGAACGCGGCGCCGACCTCCTCCAGCGGGAACGTCGCCGCGACCTCGACGTCGAGGACGCCCCGGTCGGCGAGCGCGCCCAGCTCGGCGAGCGCGGCGCCGTCCGGGCGGACCCAGATCCAGTGCCCGCCGTGCTTCTCCACGTCGCTGTCGGCGACCGACACGTGCCGTCCGCCGCCGGCGAGCACCGCGAGCGTCGTGTCGAGCTGCCCGCCGACGAGGTCGGCCACCGCCGTGACGCCGTCCGGGGCCAGGTCGCGGACGCGGTCCGCCAGCCCGTCGCCGTAGGCCACGGGCTCGGCGCCCAGCTCGCGCAGGCGGTCGTGGTTGCCCTCGGACGCGGTGCCGATGACGCGGGCGCCGCGGTCCCGGGCGATCTGCACCGCGAAGGCGCCGACGCCGCCGGACGCCGCGTGCACCAGCAGGACGTCGTCCTTGCCGACGTTGAGCCGGTCGAGGCAGCGCAGGGCCGTCATCCCGGCGAGCGGCAGGCCGCCCGCCTGGTTCCAGTCGAGCGCGGCGGGCTTGCGGGCGACCGCCGAGGCGGAGACGGCGACGTACTCGGCGAACGTCCCGGCGTGGATGACGTCCTTGCGGGCGTAGGACATGACCTCGTCGCCGGGCGAGAACTCGGGGACGTCGGGGCCGAGGGCCCGGACCGTCCCGGCGACGTCCCAGCCGGGGATGACGGGGAACCACGTGTCGATCAGCGCGTCCAGGCCCCCGGCCATGACCTTCCAGTCCACGGGGTTGACGCCGGCGGCCCGCACCTCGATGAGCACCTGGCCGGGCCCGGGCTTCGGGTCCGGGACCTCGCCGACCTGGAGGCGCGAGTTGTCCTCGGCGTAGGAGTCGTACGTGACGGCGCGCACGGCCCGTCTCCTTCCGGTCGCGGACGCCGGACGCGGGACGCCGCGGCGCGGTGGACGATCCACCCTGCCACCCATCCCTGCCACGGAGGCGGCCCGGTAAACCACGGCGGAGCCGCCCGGAGGCGCCCGCACCTCCGGACGGCCGGTCCGCCGGGCACCGCGGCTAGTGGAAGATGCTGATGCCGCCCGGGCCGACGAGGAGTCCGACGACGATGAGGACGATGCCCCAGATGAGGTCGCGCCGGGCGAGGATCACGTAGATGCCGGCGATGACGAGGATCGCCGCGATGATCGACAGAATCGTAACCATGGCCAGCGGGATCCCCCGGACAAGCCACTCGAAACACAGCCAGTTCGGCGGATGTCCGAAATAGGCATTTTTTACCCAACGGGGGGCCGCAAAGGGGGGCGCGGAGGGGGGACGCCTCCCCCCTCCGCTGGGATAACGGCGGTCACACACGTGTCACGGGAATGTGGCACGGTTGCCAGTTACAGAGTTTCGCGTGGTGACGGCGCCCGCGACAGGAACCCAAGGACCATTTCGGCCCTGCCCGGCTAGTGCCTCAGGACTAGGACCGGCTCCTCCTCGCGCCCGCGGACGGCGGTCAGACGGCGGTCAGGCGCGGCAGAGGCGCAGGACGTTCGCCACGATGCGGTGCCCGGCCCCGGCCGACGCCGTGAGGATCGACTCCGGATGGAACTGGACGGCCCAGCGCCTGCGCCGCGGGTCCTCCACCGCCATGACCACGTCGCCGGTCAGCGCCGTGACCTCGAACCCCCGGACGCCCTCCGGCGTGGCGTGCAGCGAGTGGTAGCGGGCGGCGGTGAACTCGTCCGGCAGCCCCTCGAACAGCGCTCCCCCGGCGACCTTCACCTGGCCGGGCTTGCCGTGGGACGGCTCGGGCAGCAGCCGGAGCTCGCCGCCCGCGTGCTCCACCATCGCCTGGAGGCCGAGGCAGACGCCGAAGACCGGCAGGTCCCGGGCGTCCAGGTCGTCCAGCAGGGCACCGGTGGCGAAGTCCTCGGGACGGCCCGGCCCCGGCGACAGGACGACGAGGTCGGGGTCGTGCTCGTCCAGCAGCCGCGCCGGGAACCCGTGCCGCAGCGTGACGACCTCGGCGCCCTGCTGCCGGAAGTAGTCGGCGAGCGTGTTGACGAACGAGTCCTCGTGGTCCACGAGCAGGACCTTCAGCCCGTCGCCGGGGCGGTCGCCCGCCGGCTCCGCCGCCCCGGCGTCCCGTCCCGCCGCCGCGCCCGCCGCCGCGTTCGCCGCGGCGAGCGCCCCGAGCAGCGCGCTGGCCTTGAGGTGGGTCTCGCGCTCCTCCTCGTCGGGGTCGGAGTCGTACAGCAGGGTCGCGCCCGCCCGCACGGTCGCGACGCCGTCGCGGACCTGCGCGGTGCGCAGGGTCAGCCCGGTGTTCATGGAGCCGTCGAACCCGACGAAGCCGACGGCGCCGCCGTACCAGCGGCGGGGCGACTCCTCGTGGTCCTCGATGAACTGCATCGCCCAGGTCTTGGGCGCGCCGGTGACGGTGACGGCCCACATGTGGGTGAGGAAGGCGTCGAACGCGTCGAAGCCCGGCCGCAGCCGCCCCTCGATGTGGTCGACGGTGTGGATCAGCCGCGAGTACAGCTCGATCTGCCGGCGGCCGAGGACCTTGACGCTGCCCGGCACGCAGATCCGCGACTTGTCGTTCCGGTCGACGTCGGTGCACATGGTCAGCTCGGACTCGTCCTTGGCGGACGACAGGATCGCGCGGATCTGCGCGGCGTCCTCCAGGGCGTCGCCGCCGCGGCGGATCGTCCCGGCGATCGGGCAGGTCTCGACCCGGTCGCCGTTGACGCGGACGAACATCTCCGGGGAGGCGCCGACCAGGTACTCGCCGTCGCCGAGGTTGAACAGGAACTCGAACGGCGCCGGGTTGGTCTCCCGGAGCCGCTCGAAGAAGGCGGCGGGCGCGTCGCACCGCCCGTACATGGCGTGCCCGGGCGTCACCTCGAACAGGTCGCCCCGGACGAACTTCTCCTTCGCCTCCCGCACCATCCGCGCGTACACGCCCGGCACCGGCTGCGGCGGCAGCTCGGCCGGGACGGCGACCGGCGTGGGCTCGGTCGCGCGCGACAGGCCGGCGGTGCTCCGGCCGTCCACCTCGAACTCGTAGGACATGCGGTGCGAGGTCTCGCGCTTGCGGTCCACGACGACCATCTCGTCGGCGAGGTGCAGGACGAGGTCGCGCTGGTCGGCGGGGCGCTCCAGGCGGGTCCGCAGCGGCTCGAACTGGAGCGACAGGTCGTAGCCGAACGCCCCGTACAGGCCGAGGTGGGGGTCGTCGCAGCGGAACACGTCCACGACGGCGCGCAGCGCGGTGAAGACGGTCGGCTGGCGGCTGCGCTCCTCCTCGGCGAAGAACTCGTCCGTGGGCGGGACGAAGACCTCGAACAGGCCCGGCTCGTCGGCCCGGACCTCGCCGGTCCCGCGCAGCACCGGGGTCAGCGCCGGAAGCACGACCCGCCCGCGCTCGTTGAGCGCCCGCACCGCGACCGTCCGGCCCCGGGCGACGATCTCCAGGCAGGGGTCGGCGTAGGCCATGTGCCAGCGGCTGTAGCGGCCCGGATACTCCATGCCCGAGCTGAGCACCCCGCCGCGCCGCTCCCCCACGGCGGCGACGAGGGCGTTGAGCACGGCGGACTTGCGCTCGGGATCGACCGGGGCGGCGGTACGGTTCACCCGTACGCCCCCGGCCGTGACGAAATCGCTGGTCAGCGGCTGCTGTGAGACGGTTTCCACCGTGGTGGCCCCTTGTGTTAAGGCCCCGCGCCGGCGGACAACGCGAAGAACGACCGCCGGGTGAGGGCGGTCGCCTGGATCTTGCGAACGTGCACGAACCGGCGCCGCCTTAGCGGCGCCACCACCACTGGTAGCTCGGGGTTCGCATGCCGGGCAGACTACCCGGTCCCCGCGCCGCGGCCAAGCGACCCGCCGGTGCGCCGCGTGTCGGCCTGGGGAACGCCGGGGAACCCCGCGCACGCGGGGCGCGTCCGACCGGGCGAGACAGATACGTCCGCCTGTCGCACGGCGGGGTTCTCTTCCCGGCCGGATCTTGCCAGAATGGCGGTGCCGGGGCCCGGAACCGGGCCGCGGGGCCACGTCACCGGGGAGCGCGTCCATGGCCGGGCGGAACACCGAGTTCGAGCTGCGCGGGGTGAACCACCTCGCGCTGGTCTGCAGCGACATGAAGCGGACGGTGGACTTCTACCAGGGCGTGCTCGGCATGCCGCTGATCAAGACCATCGAGCTGCCGATGGGCTGGGGCCAGCACTTCTTCTTCGACTGCGGCGGCGGCGACGCGCTCGCGTTCTTCTGGTTCCCGGACGCGCCCGAGCCGGTCCCCGGCGTGTCGGCGCCGAAGGACCTGCCGGACCGGGGCGAGCTCCTGTCGGCCGTCGGGTCGATGAACCACGTCGCCTTCGACGTCCCGCCCGAGCGGATCGAGGAGTACCGCGAGCGGCTCGTCGCCAAGGGCGTCGACGTCGGCGTGCTCCTGAACCACGACGACAGCGAGTTCGGCGTCGCCCGCGACATGCACGACGGCGTGTTCGTCCGGTCGATCTACTTCAAGGACCCCGACGGCATCCTGGTGGAGTTCGCCGCCTGGACGCGGGAGCTCGACCCCTCCTCCGAGGTCAGGCACGAGCCCAGGACCGCCGCCGACCGGACCGTCTGACGTCCTCCTGACCGCGGGTCGGAAGGCCCTGACCCGGCTCCACCTGGGCTGGAACGCTCCAGCCAAGTCGTGCCGCGTCCGAGATCGGGCCGTGACCGCACGAGGGGTAGGCTCACCCGGCTCCACCCCTGGCCCGCTCCGCTCCCCGGCCGGACACCGGTTCCCCGCCGCACGTCCCGTCCCGGCCGGACGGGCCACGCGATCGACCGCACGTTGACGAGGAGGACTCCCCTTGGCCTCGACAGATCCCGCCGCCGCGGAACCCGCCGCGAACGAGCCCCCGGCCCGCGGCCGCTCGGACCGCAGCCCCTGGAACTGGCTGCTGGTCGTCCCGGTCGTGGTCCCGCTGCTGACGTTCCTGTTCAACGACGACGAGCCCCGGCTGGCCGGGTTCCCCGCCTTCTACTGGCTCCAGTTCGCGTTCATCCCGCTGGGGGTGGCGTGCACGCTGCTCGTCCACCGCATGACCCGGAAGCGGGGCTGAGCCGGTGTCGAGCGAGCACATGACCGAAATGATCGTGTTCGGCGCCCTGTTCCTGCTGGTCAGCGGGATGGGCTTCGTCGCGGCGCGATGGCGCCGGCCGGACACCATGCACAGCCTGGACGAGTGGGGGCTCGGCGGCCGCAGCTTCGGCAGCTGGATCACCTGGTTCCTCATCGGCGGCGACCTCTACACCGCCTACACCTTCGTCGCGGTCCCCGCCCTGGTCTTCGGCACCGGCGCGGCGGGCTTCTACGCGGTCCCCTACACGATCGTGGTGTACCCGCTGGTCTTCCTCGTGCTGATCCGGCTCTGGTCGGTGTCGCACGTGCACGGGTTCGTCACGCCGGCCGACTTCGTCCGGGCCCGGTTCGGATCGCCGACGCTGGCGCTGGCGGTCGCGGTCACCGGCATCGTCGCGACGATGCCCTACATCGCGCTCCAGCTCGTCGGCATCGAGGCCGTGCTGAAGACGATGGGCGTGAACGGCCACTGGCCGATCGTCATCGCGTTCGCGATCCTCGCCGCCTACACCTACCAGTCGGGGCTGCGGGCGCCGGCGCTGATCGCGTTCGTCAAGGACGTCCTGATCTACCTGGTGATCATCGTCGCGGTGCTGTACATCCCGACGAGGCTCGGCGGCTGGGGCGACATCTTCGACTCGGCGCAGGCCCAGTTCGCCAAGACCCCGAACCCGTCCGACGGGATCCTGCTGGACGGCACCAACCAGCTCAACTACGCGATGCTCGCGCTCGGCTCGGCGCTCGCGCTGTTCCTCTACCCGCACAGCGTCACCGGCGTGCTGGCCAGCAAGAACCGCGACGTGATCAAGCGGAACATGGCGGCGCTGCCGGCCTACAGCTTCGTGCTGGGCCTGATCGCGCTGCTCGGCCTGATGGCGATCTCCGCGGGCGTCAAGCCGGTCGTCACCGACGGCAAGCCCGACACCAACACCGTGGTGCCGCTGCTGTTCGACCGGATGTTCCCGGACTGGTTCGCCGGGGTCGCCTACGCCGCCGTCGGCATCGGCGCGCTCGTCCCGGCGGCGATCATGTCGATCGCGGCGGCGAACCTGTTCACCCGCAACATCTACAAGGAGTACATCCGGCGCGACGCCACCGAGAAGCAGGAGGCCACGGTCAGCAAGCTCGTCTCGCTGGTCGTCAAGGTCGGCGCGGTCGCCTGCATCCTGCTGCTGGACCCCGAGTTCTCCATCGACCTCCAGCTCATCGGCGGCGTGATCATCCTGCAGACGCTGCCGTCGGTCGCGCTCGGCCTCGTCACCCGCTGGTTCCACCGCGGCGCGCTCGTCGCCGGCTGGGCCGCGGGCCTCGCCGCGGGCCTGTGGCTGCTGTACGAGACCCCGAACACGGCGAAGGGCAAGGCCCACTTCGGCAGCTCCGCCTTCAGGCTGAGCGACCTCGGCCTGGACACGAAGATGACGGTGTACGCGGGCATGCTCGCCCTCGCCGTCAACCTGGCCGTCGCCGTGGTCGGAACGGTCGTCTGCAAGGCGGCGAAGCTCGCCGACGGCGAGGACGCCACCCGTCCCGGCGACTACCTGGCCGACGAGAACGACCCCAAGGTCAAGGACCTGGAGCTCGCGAGCAGCACCTGACCGCGACACGGGCGCGCCCGGCCGGCTCCCCAGGCCGGACGGGCGCGCCCGCCCGTCTCCCGGTGCCGTCAGCGGGACGATCCGGTCCCGGCCGTGACCGCCGGAGGCGGCTCCGCCAGGCCGTCCGGGAGGCCGGGCGGAGCCGTCCGGACCCATCGGGCGCAGGCCGCCGCGGTCGCCCAGGACGCGGCCGCGAGCCCCGCCAGCGCGGCCGACCCGCCGCCGGGGCCCAGCTCGAAGAGCGCGCCGATCCCCAGGCCGCCCGCGAACGCGACGATCCCGGCGAGGAACGCGCGCACGCCGAAGTAGGCGCCGTCCCGCCCGCGCGGCGCGTACCGGACGAGCTGCTGGAACACCGCGGGCAGCAGCAGCCCCATGCCGAGGCCGCCGAGGACCGCCGCGGCGAGCAGCCCGGCGAGCGGCGGCCCGCCGTCCGCGGCCGACGGGATCAGGGCCGCGTAGGAGGCGCCCGCGCAGGCGAACCCGGCCCACAGGACCCGCGGCCGCCCGGCCCGGTCCCGGGCGGCGCACCACGGCTGGACGGCCGCGGCGACCAGGCTCGACGCGCACAGGAACAGCGTCGCCTCGCCCGCCCCGCCGCCGCGCAGCGGCACGACGGCCATGACCTGGTCCGACAGTAGCGGCCCGAGGCAGGTGACGGCCGCGAACCGCAGGAACGCCCGGTCCCGGAAGGCCGCCGCCGCCCCGTCCCGCACGTCGCGGGCGGCCCGCGCGGTGCCGCGGCGGACCCGTCCGCCCGGCCGGCCGGCGAGCGTCAGGAACAGCAGCG
>NZ_CAACUY010000241.1 GCF_900659615.1 Actinomadura fibrosa
GTGGCGGTCGGCGCCCGCGGCGGGCCCCGGAGGGCCTGTAAGGTCTGTCAGGCCATGCCCGGCCCGCGCCGGACGAACAGCGAACGGAAGTCCTGATGCTCACTGGTGGACAGTTGGCGGCACTGATCGTGGCCGTGTTCTGGGCGGTGCTCGTCACGTTCGTCGCGCTCACGCTGCTGAGGCTCTCCCGCCTGCTCGGCGAGGCCAGCGAGGTCGTCCGCGAGGTCGGCGAGCAGGCCGCCCCGCTGCTGGACGACCTGACCCGCACGGTCGCGCGCGCCAACGAGCAGCTCGGCCGCACGGACGTCATCACGAAGCAGGTCGCCGGCGTCACCCAGAACGTCTCGGCCGTCACCACCGTCATGACGTCGGTGGTCGGCGGCCCGCTGGTGAAGGCCGCGGCCTTCTCCTACGGGGTGCGCAAGGCGCTCGGCGGCCGCGACGGCGACGGGCGGCCCGCCGCGTCCGACCGCCCGCAGCTCCAGTCCCGCTCCTCGGGGAAGGGGCGCAGGTGAAACGGCTGTTCTGGGTCGGGGTCGGGGCGGGCGCGGGCGTCTACGCCACGCACCGCGTCAAGCGGAGGGTGGAGCGGTTCGCGCGGGCCTGGTCGCCGGAGGGGGTCGCGGCCCGCGCCGTGTCCACCGGGGTCGGCGCCGGGCAGCGATTGAGACTTTTCGCCTCCGACGTGCGTACCGAGATGCGTGCGCGCGAGGAGGAGCTGCGCGAGGCGGTCCGCATGGACCAGGCCCCGCCCGAGCTGGACGGTCCCCGGCCCCGCCGGGTCCTGAGAGCCCGATACACGATCATCGACGACGACAAGGATGGCCACTGATCATGGAGTCGGCAGAGGTCGCGCGCCGCTTCCTCGCGTTCTTCGAGCAGCGCGGGCACCGGGTGGTGCCCTCGGCGAGCCTGATCGCCGAGGACCCCACCCTGCTGCTGGTCAACGCCGGCATGGTGCCGTTCAAGCCGTACTTCCTCGGCCAGCGGACGCCGCCGTCGCAGCGGATGACCAGCGCGCAGAAGTGCGTCCGGACGCCGGACATCGACGAGGTCGGCAAGACCACCCGGCACGCGACGTTCTTCCAGATGCTGGGGAACTTCTCCATCGGGGACTACTTCAAGGAGCAGGCGATCCCGTTCGCCTGGGACCTCCTCACGACGTCCCGCGACCAGGGCGGCTTCGGCTTCCCCGAGGAGAAGCTGTGGGTCACCGTCTTCCATGACGACGACGAGGCCCAGGACATCTGGCACCGGAAGGTCGGCGTGCCGCTGGAGCGGATCCAGCGCCGCGGCATGGAGGACAACTTCTGGTCAATGGGCGTCCCCGGGCCGTGCGGGCCGTGCTCGGAGATCTACTACGACCGCGGCCCCGAGTACGGGCGCGAGGGCGGCCCCGTCGCCGACGAGGACCGCTACCTCGAAGTGTGGAACCTCGTGTTCATGCAGTTCGAGCGCGGCCCCGGTGACAGCAAGACCGACTTCCCGATCCTCGGCGACCTGCCCGCCAAGAACATCGACACCGGCATGGGCCTGGAGCGCATGGCGGCGATCCTCCAGGGCGTCGACAACATCTACGAGACCGACACCCTGTGGCGGGTCCTCGACCGCGCCGCGAACCTCACCGGCGTCGGCTACGGCCGCGACCACCGCGCCGACGTGTCGCTGCGCGTCATCGCCGACCACGTCCGCAGCGGGACGATGATGGTCGCCGACGGCATCCGCCCCGGCAACGAGGGCCGCGGCTACGTGCTGCGCCGCATCCTGCGCCGCTCCATCCGCAACCTGCGGCTGCTCGGCGGGCAGGACGCCGGGCTGATGCACGAGCTGACGGCCGTCGCGATCCAGGCGATGGGCGAGCAGTACCCCGAGCTGGTGCGGACCGCCGCCAACATCCACACCGTCATCGACGCCGAGGAGGACTCGTTCCTCCAGACGCTCCGCACCGGCACCGCGATCTTCGACACCGCGGTCGAGGAGACCCGGCGGTCCGGCCGCCCGGTGCTCGCGGGCGAGCAGGCGTTCAAGCTGCACGACACCTACGGCTTCCCGATCGACCTCACCCTGGAGATGGCGTCCGAGCAGGGCCTCCAGGTGGACGAGGAGGGCTTCCGCCGGCTCATGCGCGAGCAGCGGGAGCGCGCGAAGAAGGACGCCCGCGATAAGAAGACCGGCAACCTCGACGTCTCCGTCCTGGACGAGCTGCTCACCGGGGCGGGCGGCAGGGTCGAGTTCCTCGGCTACAGCAGCCTGATCGCCGACGCGCGCCTGGTGGGCCTGCTGGTCAACGGCGCGAGCGTGCCCGCGGCCGGTGAGGGCACCGAGGTCGAGGTCGTCCTCGACCGCACCCCGTTCTACGCCGAGGGCGGCGGCCAGCTCGCCGACCAGGGCCTCATCCGGCTCGGCAACGGCGCCGTCGTCGAGGTCACCGACGTGCAGTCGCCGCTCGCCGGGCTCGTCGTGCACCGCGGCCGGGTCCGCAGCGGCGAGGCGCAGGCCGGCGACTCCGCCTACGCCGAGGTCGACGTCGAGCGGCGCCGGGCGATCTCCCGCTCGCACACCGCGACCCACATGGTGCACGCCGGGTTCCGGCGCGCGCTCGGCGAGTCCGCCGCGCAGGCCGGGTCGGAGAACTCGCCCGGCCGGTTCCGGTTCGACTTCACCGCCTCCGGCGCCGTCCCGGCGAGCGTGCTGCGCGACGTCGAGGACGAGGTCAACGAGGTGCTCGTCAACGACCTCGACGTGCGGGCCTTCCACACCTCCATCGACGAGGCCCGCGCGATGGGCGCGCTCGCGCTGTTCGGCGAGAAGTACGGCGACGAGGTCCGGGTCGTCGAGGTCGGCGACTACTCCCGCGAGCTGTGCGGCGGCACCCACGTCGCCCGCTCCGGCCAGCTCGGCCTGGTCAAGGTGCTCGGCGAGTCGTCCATCGGCGCCGGCGTCCGCCGCGTCGAGGCCCTCGTCGGCATCGACGCGTTCCGGTTCCTCGCCCGCGAGAGCGTGCTCGTCGCGCAGCTCGCCGAGCAGATGAAGGCGCGCAAGGAGGAGCTGCCCGAGCGGATCTCCGGGGTCGTCGGCCGGCTGCGCGAGGCCGAGAAGGAGCTCGACAGGCTGCGCTCGCAGCAGGTCCTCGCGATCGCCGGGTCGCTCGCCGAGGGCGCGAAGGACGTCGGCGGCACCGCGTTCGTCGGGCACCGCGCCCCGGACGGCACCGGCGCCGACGACCTGCGCAAGCTCGCCGTCGACGTCCGCGGCCGGCTGTCGGCGCGCCCGGCCGTCGTCATGGTCACGGGGGTCCCGAAGGACCGCCCGGTCGTCGTCGTGGCCGTCACCGAGGGCGCGCGCGAGCGCGGCCTCAAGGCGGGAGCGCTCGTCGGGCTCGCCGCAAAGACGCTCGGCGGCGGAGGAGGCGGCAAGGACGACCTCGCCCAGGGCGGCGGCGCGAACCCCGCCGCGGTGGACGAGGCGCTGGCCGCCGTCGAACGAGCCGTAGGGGCCGCGTGAGCCCCACCGAGCAGTAGAGCGGAGCGGAGGCGATGAGACATGGTGTCCGCCTGGGGGTCGATGTTGGGAGCGTGCGCGTGGGCGTCGCCCGGTCGGATCCGGGCGGCATCCTCGCCTCGCCCCTGGAGACGGTGAAGAGCGGCAAGGGCGACATCGACCGCCTCGTCGAGCTCGCCGCCGAGCACGAGGCCATCGAGGTCGTCGTCGGGCTGCCGACGTCGCTGTCGGGCCGGGAGGGCCCGGCGGCGGAGGCGGCGCGGAGGTTCGCGGGACGGCTCGCGGGCCGCCTCGCCCCGGGCACCGTCCGGCTCTGCGACGAGCGGCTGACCACCGTGACCGCCGAGGCGGGCCTGCGGGCCGGCGGCGTGCACGGGCAGGCGCGCCGCAAGGTCGTCGACCAGGCCGCCGCCGCGGTCATGCTTCAGGCGGCACTTGACGGGGAACGGTTGACTGGGAGCCCCCCAGGCGAGATCGTCCGGGGAAGCTCATGAACGATTTGGACCTGTTCTCAGACCCGTACGGCGACGGCCACGCGCCGGACGGGCCGCCCGGCCGGCGCGACCGGCGGAGCGCGCGCAGGCGGCAGAAGCGGCGCAGGCGCAGCGGCCGCGCGGCCGCCCTGTTCGCGCTGGCGTTCATCGTGGCGGTGTTCGGCACCGCCGGGGTGCTCGGCGTCGCGATGCTGGACAACCGGCTGCACCCGCCGGACTACGACGGCTCGGGCTCCGGCGCCGTCACGGTGCAGATCAAGGACGGCGCGAGCGGCTCGGTGATCGGGCTGACGCTGGAGCAGCACCGCGTGGTCAAGAGCTCGCGGGCGTTCGTGAAGGCGTACGCCAAGGAGAGCCGCGCGTCGAGCATCCAGCCGGGCTTCTACCAGATGCGGCTGAAGATGTCGTCGAAGGCGGCGATGGCCCTGCTCCTGGACCCGAAGTCGCGGGCGGGCTCGCAGATCACCATCCCGGAGGGCCGGCGGGCCGTCGAGGTCTTCGAGCTGCTGGCGAAGAAGACCGGCATCCCCGTCCGGGACTTCCAGGCGGCGGCGAAGAAGGGGCAGCAGCTCGGGCTGCCGTCCTACGCCAAGGGCAGGATCGAGGGGTACCTGTACCCGGGCCGCTACGACCTCGACCCGAACGGCTCGGCGCAGCAGATCCTCAAGCAGATGGTCGAGCGCTTCAACAAGGAGGCCGAGAGCGTCGACCTCGTCGGCAAGGCCCGCGAGGCGGACCTCAGCCCGGCGACCGTGGTGACGCTGGCGAGCCTCGTCCAGGCGGAGGGCGGCAAGCCGGAGGACCTCCCGAAGATCTCCCGGGTGATCTACAACCGGGTCGCGCGGGGGATGCCCCTCCAGTTCGACACGACGGTGCTGTACGCGCTCAACAAGCGCACCCTGACCGTGACCAACCAGGACCTCGCGGTCGACTCGCCGTACAACACCTACAAGCACAAGGGGCTGCCGCCCGGCCCGATCAGCAATCCCGGGCCGGACGCCATCGAGGCGGCGGTCGCGCCCGAGAAGGGCAAGTGGATCTTCTTCACCGCCACCGACCCGACGAACAAGGTCACCGAGTTCGCGGAGACCGAGGCGCAGCGGCTGGAGCTGGAGAAGAAGTTCCGCGCCTGGCAGCGGGCGCACCCCGGCCAGTGACGGCCGGCGGACCGGCGCGGCGGGCCTCCCGCCGCGCCCGTCCGGTTCCTCGCACGACGCGTTCTCTTCGGGGGGAGACCAGATGGACGGCACGGGACGGCGGGCCGCGGTCCTCGGCTCGCCGATCGCCCATTCGCTGTCACCGGCGCTGCACCGGGCGGCGTACGCGGCGATGGGCCTGGACGCGTGGTCCTACGACGCGGTCGAGTGCGGCGAGGACGGTCTCGCGGCGTTCCTGGACGGCCTCGGGCCGGACTGGGCCGGCCTGTCGCTGACGATGCCGCTCAAGCGCGCGGCGCTGAAGCTGGCCGACTCGGTGTCGGACCTCGCGCTGAAGGTCGGCGGCGCCAACACCGTCGTCCTGCGCGACGGCAGGCGCCACGCCGACAACACCGACGTGTACGGCATCGTGACGGCGCTCCGCGAGGCGGGGCTCGGCGCGCCGGGGTCGGCGCTGGTCCTCGGCGGCGGCGCGACCGCCGCGTCCGCGCTGGCCGCGCTCGCCGAGCTCGGCCTGGGTGAGGCGGTGCTCGCGGTCCGCACGCCGGACCGCGCCGCCGAGGCCGCCGCGGCGGGCGAGCAGTGCGGGCTCGCGGTCCGGGTCGCCACGCTGGACGACCTGGCCGCCCACCTCCCCGTGGACCTGGTCGTCTCCACGCTGCCGGGCCGGGCGGCGGACGCGTTCGCCGAGCCGGTCGCCGCGTCGGGCGCCGCGCTGTTCGACGTCGTGTACGCGCCCTGGCCGACGGCCCTCGCGGCGGCGGTCGGGCGGGCCGGAGGCACGGTCGTGGGCGGCTTCGAGATGCTCCTGCACCAGGCCGTCCGGCAGGTGGAGCTGATGACCGGCCGGGACGGCGTGCCGGTGGCGGCCATGCGCGCCGCCGGCGAGGCCGAGCTGGCCCGCCGCTCCTAAGACGCCGCTCCTGAGACGCCGGAGCCGCCCGCCGCATCCGGACGGGGGTCCGGGCGCCGCTCCCCGCTACCGGACGTTCTCCTGTACCGGCGGGTCGCGGGGCCGGCGGCGCTTCACCGACTCGTCCACGCTGGTGAGGACGATCGGAAGGATCACGCTCAGCCAGAAGTCCCGCCAGCCCCACGCGCCCAGCGTGACGCCGACGGCGCTCGCCGCGCACACGAGCCCGAGCAGGAGCGCCGACCAGTGCCGGCGCGCGAAGCCGGCCGGGTCCGGCCGCCGGCGGTGCGGCAGCAGCGCCGCCAGCGGGCGCTCCCGGGCGTGGGCCCGCTGCACGACCGTCGCGTCCGGCAGCCAGTGCAGGACGTCGGCGGCCCCGGCGAGCGGGACGCGGGTGAGCGCCACCAGCCCCTCCAGCCGCCACCAGAGCGTCCACAGCGAGGTGCGGCCGCCGCCTGGGTAGCCGCTCCACCGCGGCGCCGTGATCTCGCCGCGCGCCAGCGTCCGGAACGCGCGGGCGACCGTCGGCCCGTGCGGGCCGCGCGGGTCGCGCAGCAGCGCGTGCAGCGCGATCGGCAGCCCGTAGTGCCAGAGCGCGAGCCGCCACACGGGCTTCGCGCCGGCGCCGTGCGGGGAGACGTCGTAGGTCTCGATCCAGGTGTCGTCGTCCTCGGGGTCCAGATGGCCGAGCAGCCAGTCGTAGGCGTCCAGCATCCGCTCGGTCCGCAGGCCGGGCCGCGCCTCCGCCAGCGTCACCAGCGCGAACGCGGTGTGGGTGATCGTGGGCCCGGCCGCCGGGGTCGGCCCCCAGGCCGGGCGGTGCGCGGTGCGGTCGGCGGTCAGCCACTCCACGCCCCGGTCGACGGCGGGCTCGTAGGGGTTGAGCTGGCTCAGCGCGCGCAGCGCCAGGCAGGTGAGCCACACCCGCGACGGGCAGCCGCGCAGCGAGCCCCAGCCGCCGTCGGGGTTCTGGTTGTGCAGCAGCCAGGCGTAGGCGCGGCGCAGGTCGGGGGCGTCCTCGCGCAGGTCGCAGCGGGCGCGGGCGAGGAAGCGGGCGATCCAGCCGGTGGCCTCGACGACCGGCATGCCGAGGCTGGTCTTGGTGGACCAGCCGCCGTCCCGCAGCGCGTCGGTGGAGGCGGTCTGCCGCGCCGCGAGCAGCGACAGCCCCTCGTCGAAGTGCTCGAACGGCTGCCCGGTCTCGGTGAACGCGAGCAGCCCGAGCGCCGTCGCGGTCGTCCCCGGCTCCGGGCGGGCGAGCTCGTGGTACCAGCCCCCGCCGGCGCCGAGGGCGGGCGCGTAGGTGCCGCGCAGGACGTCGAGCGACTCGTCGATCCGGGTCGCGAGGACGGCCATGTCGATCACCGGCGGGGCGGCGGGCACGGCGGCGGGACGGCCGGCGCGGGGCGCCGCCGCGGGGAGCGGGGGAGTCTGGTTCACGATCGTCGCCTTCTGTCCCCTTTGTTCCCGTTTGGCCAGGATTTGTACCCCGCGGGTTCCGGAGCTCTATCCGCGCCCGCACAGATCACCGGCTTCCGGCGGCGGGCACGCTGAAGGGGGAGGGAGCCCCTTCGTCCGCTGTGCTGGAGGACGGTTGGCCGAGCCACTGCCATGGAACGACCCCGGTCAGGAGTGCGTCCTGTGCCCGCCGCTGCGGTTCCGCTTCAACCGCATGGCCGACCTGCCGGGCGAGTCGTCCGTCCTCGCGCGCGACGGGGACTTCTTCCTGATGCCGGACGTCTCACCGCTCGTCGAGGGGCACGTGCTCCTCGTGACGCTGGGGCACCACCAGTGCGCCGGGGCGTTCGACGAGCGGATGTGGCGGGCGGCGCTCCGGTGGCGGGACCGCGTCGCGCGCCTCTACCGCGCGGCGTACGGCAGCGGCGAGCTCCTGCTCTTCGAGCACGGCCCGGCCAGCCCGCAGGGCGGCGGGGCGTGCATCGACCACGCCCACTGGCACTTCCTGCCCGGCGGCCGCGGCGTCCGCGCGATCGTCGAGGCGGCCGACCGCCCCGGCGAGCCGGCCGGCCGCGCCACCCTGCGGGCCTACTGCCGGGCGGGCTGCTCCTACCTCCTCGTCGAGGAGGAGGGGATCGCGACCGTGCATCCGGGCGACGGCGTGCGGAGCCAGTTCCTCCGCTGGGCCGTGACGGTCACCGGGCCGGGCGGCACCTGGCGGTGGCAGGAGACCTTCGGGCTCCCCGAGAGCAGGCGGCGGTTCCTGCGCACCGTCCAGGCGCTCCGCCTCGCCGCCACCGCGGACACCGGCACGACCACCGGCACGACCACCGCCGCGGACACCGGCCTCGGCGAGGATCGGGGCGAGGATCCGGGCGGCGATCAGCGCGCCGACAACCACCAGTAGAGCTCGCCCGACGCCAGCCGGTCGCCGAACCCGGCGCGCTCCACGCCCGGCCCGTACCCGGTCGGATACTCCATCAGCAGGCGCTCGCGCTGGTGCGCGAGCACCAGCTCCAGCGACGTGGCGCCGAAGCGCAGCAGCCACAGCGGCCGCCCGGGGACGGCGCGGTCCAGCGCGGGCAGCAGCCCCCGCACCTCGCGGCCGCCCACCGGCGGCGGCAGGCCGAGGACCCGCGCCAGCGTCGGCGCCTCGGAGAACACCACGTCGGCGACCGACAGCAGCGGCAGCACGTCGACCGCCGCCAGCCGCTCGTCGATGTCGTGCGGGACGAGGTCGAACGCGACGAGCGTCCCCGCGTCCCGCGCGATCCGCGCCGCCGCGTGCACCGCCGCCCGCGACACCGGGGACAGCAGCGCGTACCCGTCGAGGAACAGCACGTCCGCCCGGCGGATCCCGGCGCCCGCCGCGCGGACCTCCGACTCGGTCAGCCGCCGTCCGGGGGCGTCCTCCTCCGCCACGAGCAGCCGGGTGCCCGGCGCGTCGCCGCGCCCCCGGTCCCGCAGCATGATCGTCACGCCGTTCGCGGCGCCCGGCTCGACCCGCAGCCGGTCGCGCACCCCGATGCGGCGCAGCTCCCGGCGGATCACCGGCGTGAAGTCGTCGTCCCCGATCTTGGCGAGCACGCTCACCCGGCGGAAGTAGCCGGTCGCGCACCGGGCCAGGTTCACCGCCGTCCCCGCTACCATGGCCCGCGCCGGGGCGTAGGCCAGCCGGTCGGCGGTCAGCTCGGTGAACCGCGTGCCCGGCAGGGACGCGCGGACCTCGATCCGCACGTCCCCGACGACGAACAGCGAGAAGCGGCGCTCGTCCACGCCGTCCAGGCCGGGCCACCGCGCGGGCGAGCGGGCCGCGCCCGCCCCGGCTGCGGCGCGGGGGCCCGCGGGACCGTCGTCCGCGAGGGCGTCGAGGGGGGCGTCCATGCGAGCGGCCGGACCGGCTCAGCCGTGCCCGGACAGGAACGCCCGCACCACCGGACGCAGGCTCGGGATGAAGTCGTACGACTCGACGTCGTCCAGCGGCACCCACGCGCACTCGGCGAGGTGGTCGCTCGCCTCCTGGTTGGCGAGGCTCGCGTCGAGGGTGACCGGCACGCACCGCCGCGCCGTCGCCACGACCCGGACCTGGGCGCCGGGGACGTCGCTGGCCCGGTCGGGCATGAACCACTCCCACAGATGGAACGGCGGCCCGGGATCGACCTTGAGGCCGACCTCCTCCCAGACCTCCCTGCGGATGTGCTCGTCCAGGTCCAGGTCGGCGTCCACCTCCAGGCGCCCGCCGGGGACCTCCCAGCGGCCGGGATGGAACGGGTCGTCCATGGACTTGCGGACGAGCAGCAGCGCGCCGCCGGCCACGATGAACGCCTTCTGCGCGAATTCGAGCCTGACCGCCGGGAAGGCGGTGAGGGGGCCGGACGAACCGGCGTCGACCGAGGGCATCGTGGGAGTACCTCCCTGTGCCGGCCCCACCGGGCCGTCCTCGCTCCACGGTAACAAGCCGGGCCTCGTACGCCGAGGGCCCCAGGAGGGCGGATGCCCATCACCTCCGGCGCCCCGGGGACTCCCGCCCCAGCGGCCCCGGGAATGCGCGGGCGTCCCCGGCGGTTGACGTACCTGGCGTACTCCATACCCGGCTCCAGCGCGGGACACGGCCGCACCGCCGGAATCCGGCATGGCGCGGTGGTGGCCCGCAGGTGGTAGTCTTGGTGGTCGACCGGCCCTGCGCACACGACCGACAGGTCATGCGCGGAGGGCGCTCAAGCGGAGGCCACCTCCCACCTGACCGGCCACAAGGCCGGTGGGTCTCGGTCAGGCGAAGCGGGCGGCATGCCCGTCCCGTCGCCGTCCCCGGCGGTTCCGCCGTACCGGGGGAGACCGAAGGTGGCCCCGCATGCGAGTCGTGCGGGGCTTTTCGCGTTGAAGCCTCGGGGTACGACCGGTCCCACGAACTTGAGAACGGCCCCAAGGAGGTCCCATCAGCGCCGAACCGCGTATCAACGACCGCATTCGCGTGCCCGAGGTCCGGCTCGTCGGCCCGAACGGCGAACAGGTGGGCATCGTGCCCATCGCCAAGGCCCTTGAACTCGCGCGTGAGTCGGACCTCGACCTCGTCGAGGTGGCGCCAACCGCGCGCCCGCCCGTCGCCAAGCTCATGGACTACGGCAAGTTCAAGTACGAGTCCGCGATGAAGGCGCGTGAGGCGCGGAAGAACCAGGCGCACACGATCATCAAGGAGATCAAGCTCCGCCCGAAGATCGACCCGCACGACTACGAGACCAAGAAGGGTCACGTGGTGCGGTTCCTGAAGGCGGGGGACAAGGTGAAGGTCACGATCATGTTCCGCGGTCGTGAGCAGTCCCGTCCCGAGCTCGGTTTCCGGCTGCTGCAGCGGCTCGCCGACGACGTCGAGGAGCTCGGCTTCGTCGAGTCGCGGCCCAAGCAGGACGGCCGGAACATGATCATGGTGATCGGTCCGCACAAGAAGAAGGCCGAGGCCAAGGCCGAGCGCGCCGCGAGCCGCGACGCGGAGGCCGAGTCCGGCACCGCCTGACGGCCCGCGGCCGGACCGCAGCGCGGCAGCACCGGCGAGGCCGGGCGCTGGAGGCCGGGCCCCGGGGCCTGCCCCGGCGGAACGGCCAGGGGCCGCCCCCGCGGTGGCCCCGAGCGCGGTCTCGTGGTTTCCCGGGGCCGTGACGCACGTACATTGATGCCTGACCCGGCGCGTCACACGGAACACCGTGCGATGCGCCGATCAGGCGCGCCTCCGTGCCGCCGCACGGAGCCAGACCGAGGGAGACGACGGCGACCATGCCGAAGACCAAGACCCACAGCGGTGCCAAGAAGCGCTTCAAGCTGACCGGCTCCGGCAAGGTGATGCGCCGCCGCGCCAACAAGAACCACCTGCTCGAGCACAAGCCCACCAAGCGGACGCGCCGCCTGTCCGGCCCGGCCGTGGTGGCCGACGCCGACGCCAAGAACATCAAGAAGCTGCTGCGCAAGTAGCCGCTCGACCTGCAACATCAGCGACCGGCCGAGGTCGGAACGGCCCCGGCCCCCACGAAGGAGCAAGCACGTGGCACGCGTGAAGCGGGCGGTCAACGCCGCCAAGAAGCGTCGGGTCGTCCTGGAGCGGTCGAGCGGCTACCGCGGCCAGCGGTCGCGCCTGTACCGCAAGGCCAAGGAGCAGCAGCTCCACTCCATGACGTACGCCTTCCGGGACCGCAAGGACCGCAAGGGCCAGTTCCGCCGGCTGTGGATCCAGCGGATCAACGCCGCCGCCCGCGCGAACGGCATCACCTACAACCGGTTCATCCAGGGCCTCAAGGCGGCGGAGGTCGAGGTCGACCGCCGCATGCTGGCCGAGCTCGCCGTGAACGACGCCGCCGCGTTCGCCGCGCTGGTCGCGGTCGCCAAGGACGCGCTCCCGGCCGAGGGCTCGGAGGCCGCCTGAGCCGGGTCTCCGGCGCACGGGCGGGCGAGGTGACATGGCGGGCCGCGAGCTGACCTCTATCCGATCACCGCGGGTGAAGGCCGCTCGCCGGCTCGCCAAGCGCGCCTTCCGGCGCCGCGAGCGGCGGTTCCTCGCCGAGGGGCCGCAGGCCGTCCGGGAGGCCCTGGAGATCCCCGGCGGCCTCGCCGAGCTGTTCACCACGGCCGAGGCCGAGGCCCGCCATCCCGACCTCGTCGCCGCCGCCGAGCGGGCCGGCGCGCCCGTGCTGCGCGTCAGCGGCGAGGTCATGGCCGAGCTGGCGCAGACCGTCACCCCGCAGGGGCTGCTCGCGGTCTGCGGCTTCGTGGACGTCCCCCTCGGGACGGCCCTGGAGGCCGCGCCCCGGCTCGTGACCGTGCTGGCGCACGTCCGCGACCCGGGCAACGCGGGCACGGTCCTGCGCACCGCCGACGCGGCGGGGTCGGAGGCGGTCGTGTTCACCGACGCCTCCGTCGACCCCTACAACGGCAAGTGCGTGCGCGCCTCGGCGGGCAGCCTGTTCCACCTGCCGGTCGTCGTCGGCCCGCGGTTCGACGCGCTGATCCCGGAGCTGCGCCGGACGGGGCTCACCGTCCTCGCCGCGGACGGGGCCGGCAAGCGCTCCCTGGACGAGGCGATCGACGACGGGCTCCTCGCCCGTCCCACGGCCTGGGTGTTCGGCAACGAGGCGTGGGGGCTCCCCGACGAGATCCTCGCGCACGTCGACGAGGCCGTCCGGGTGCCGATCCACGGGCGCGCCGAGAGCCTCAACCTGGCGACGGCCGCGGCCGTCTGCCTGTACGCCTCGGCCCGCGCACAGCGGGCGGGCTGAGCACAAGGCACGATTGCACACACCGGACGCGCGGCCCCGGCGGAGCGCGGTG
>NZ_CAACUY010000242.1 GCF_900659615.1 Actinomadura fibrosa
TCGAGCCCGCGACCGCCGCCGCGCTGCTGCTCGGGACCGACCCGGGCCCCTACTCGCCGCCGGAGCCCGCCCGTCCGCCGGACACGGTGTTCGCGCCCGCCACCTACCTGTCGCCGTCCGCCGGCGCGGTGCCGCCGCCCAGGGCTGCCTCCCCTCCGGCCGGGCCCGCGAGGCGCGCCGCCGCCGTCACACCCGGCACGACGGCCCCCGACCCGGACCCCGCCCTCGGCACCACACTCCCCGACGTCAAGGTCCCCGGTGGCACGGTCCTGGGCGGCACGGTTCCCGGTGGCACGGTCTCGGGCGGCACGGGATCGGAGGGCATGGGTGGTTCGGAGGCCCTGGCGTCCCGGGTCGCCTCGCCGGGGACCGGTGCCGCCGACCCCGGGCCGGACGCGGGGACGTGGCTGCGGGCCGCGCTGGACGTCATGCAGGACCCCGGCGCCTACCTGACGCCCGTCCGCGCCGTGACGGGCGAGGTCGCCGACTTCCGCGTCGAGGCGGTGAACGCCGGCGCCGCCGACCTCGTCGGGCGCCGGTCCGAGGACCTGGTCGGCGCCCGGCTGCTGGAGCACCACCCCGGCGCGGCCGTGTCGGAGCCGTTCGACGACTACGTCCGGGTGCTGGAGACGGGCGTCCCGCTGCGGCGCGGTCCCGGGGAGACCGCGGGGGCGGCGGGGCGGGGCGGGTCCGCGCGGCTCAGCGTCCGGGCGTCGCGGGCGGGGCCGGGCGTCCTCGTCGGCTGGCGGTTCCACGACGACACCGCCGACCTCGCCGCGCAGCTCGCGCGGGCGCAGCGGCTCGGCAACCTCGGCTGGGGGCGCTGGGACCTCGCCACCGGCGGCGCCCGCTGGTCCGGGCAGCTCTACGAGATCCTCGGCCGGGAGCGGGCGGCGGGCCCGCTGCCGCTGGAGCGGCTCGCCGACCACGTCCTGCCCGAGGACCTCCCGCACGCCGAGCACCTCATGCGCACGCTCCTCGCCCACCGCGAGCCCGCCGACCTGGAGCTGCGGGTCCGCGCGGGCGACGCCGTCCGGCACGTCCGGCTGATGGGCGAGCCGGTCCTGGACCCGCTCGGCGAGCCGGTCGCGGTGCACATCGTGTTCCAGGACGTGTCGCAGCGGCGCCGCTGCGACGAGATGCTCGCCGCGACCCGCCGCCAGCTGATGCGGCAGCGCCGGCGGATCGCCGAGGAGCGCCACATCGCGGTCGAGCTCCAGCGCGCGATCCTGCCGCTGCCGCGCGGGCCCCGCACGCTGCCGGGGCTGCGCGCGGCCGTCCGCTACCTGCCCGCGCAGAGCGAGACGCGGGTGGGCGGCGACTGGTACGAGGCGACGGCGCTGTCGGACGACGAGGTGTTCCTCGCGATCGGGGACGTGTCGGGCCACGGGCTGCCCGCCGCGGCCGGGATGGCCCGGATGCGCAACGCGCTCAGCGGCCTGACCTGCACCGGCGCGGCCCCGGACCGGCTGCTGACCTGGCTGAACCGGCTGCTGCTCGACCGGCACCGCGCCCTCACCGCGAGCGTCATCGCGGCCCGCTACGAGCCGGGCCCCCGCGTGCTGACCTGGGCGCAGGCGGGCCATCCGCCGCCGCTGCTGCTGCGCGGCGGGCGCGCCGAGATGCTCGACGCCCCGGAGGGCGTGCTGCTCGGCGCGCTCGACGCGCCGTACATGGAGCTCGCCATCACTCGCCTCCAGCGCGGCGACCTGCTGCTCTTCTACACCGACGGGCTCGTCGAGCGCCGCGGCCGCGACCTCGCCGACGGGTTCCGGCTGCTCCGCGAGACCGTCGAGGAGCGCTCGGACGCCGAGCCGGACGCCGTGATCGACCACGTCCTGCGGTCCCTCGGCGCCGCCAACCCCGACGACGACACCTGCGTCCTCGCGGTCCAGGTGACCTGACCGGCCGGGGCGCGCCCCGCGGACGTCGCCGATCCTGTCCGCGGCGCGTGGGAGCATGTGCGCATGAGCGGGCTGATGCTGCTGGACACGCCGTCGTTGTACTTCCGCGCCTTCTTCGGGGTCCCCGAGTCGGTCACCGCCCCCGACGGGACGCCGGTGAACGCGGTGCGCGGGCTCATCGACATGATCGCCCGGCTCGTCCAGGACCGGTCCCCCGAGCGCCTCGTGTGCTGCATGGACGCCGACTGGCGACCCGCGTTCCGGGTCGAGGCGCTGCCCTCCTACAAGGCGCACCGGGTCGCCGACGACGGCGGCGACCAGACGCCGGACGCGCTGGCGGCGCAGCTCCCCCTGATCGACGCGGTCCTGGACGCGTTCGGGCTGGCCAGGGTCGGCGTCCCCGGCTACGAGGCCGACGACGTCATCGGCACGCTCGCGGTGCGGGGCGCGGCGGACGGCCCGGTCGACATCGTCACCGGCGACCGCGACCTGTTCCAGCTCGTCGACGACAGCGGCCCGATCTCCGTCCTGTACACGGCGCGGGGCATCCGGAACCTCCAGGTGATGGGCGAGAAGGAGGTCGCGGACAAGTACGGCATCCCCGGCCGCGGCTACGGCGACTACGCGACGCTGCGCGGCGACCCCAGCGACGGGCTGCCCGGCGTGCCCGGGGTCGGCGACAAGACGGCGGCGGCGCTGGTCACCAGGTTCGGGTCGGTCGAGGGCATCCTCGCCGCGCTGGACGCGGGCACCGACGAGGGCTTCCCGGCGGGCGCCCGCCGCCGCATGGAGGCCGCGCGCGACTACCTCGCGTCCGCCGAGACGGTCGTGCGCGTCGTCACCGACATCGACGCGCCTGAGCTGGCGAAGCTGGACGACCGCCTCCCGTCCGAGCCGCGCGATCCGGAAGCGCTGGTCGAGCTCGCCGAGCGCTGGAACCTCGACGGCCCGGTGAACCGCCTCCTCAACGCGCTGGCCTAACACCACCACGAGCGACCGCCCCGCCGGCCTCCGGTCGTGGTGGCGCAGGAGAGAGACGATGCCCGCCCCAGGGGCCGCTCCTGCCACCGCCCCACACCGCGAACGCGGACGCCTGGCCCGGCCAGTGTAGGCCGATCCGATCAGGGGGGATGGAGGCGAGCATGGCGGCCGCGGCCGTTCCTGGACGGCGCGCGGCGCGATCAGCCACGGCGGGGACACGGCCGTCCCGCAGCGCAGGCCAGCGTCGCCAGGCCAGATACGGCCAGACCCGCCGGCCAGACCCGCCGGGCGCCCGCGCTGCTGCTTCCGCCGCTGCGCCAACCGGGACACCGTCCGACGACACCGCAACGCGCAGAAGCCCGGATCGCGAACCGCCGAGGTTGGTCATAGCCCCGGTGGTCGCAGCGGTCACCCGCCTACCGGCGACCGTCCCGTCTGGACATAGTCAGGGAGGGGACCGTTGCCAACGGGCCCGGCGTGAGGGCGTCGGAGGTGACGGGCGCTTCCCGGGGCGCGTGGGCCCGGTGCGTTCGCCCGCTCCGAGGCCGCTCGGGCGCCTGGTTACCGGGTGTCCTGACTCGGGCGCGGCCCAGTGTGTCAGGTGACGCAGACAAGGCGTGCCCGCGAATGCAGCCTGAGGATCAATGAGGGGCTTTCCTTGGGACATGCAGTCAGCACGGACACCGCCGCGGGAGCGCGCATGACGGACGTTCGGTCCGCGGCGGCCGCATGAGCGGACCGGTATCCGCGGCACTGGGCCTCACCGCCCCACTCCCCCCACTTGCCGCGGGTACCGGTTCACCCTCCGGCCCGCCGCCGCGCGCCGCCCGCCCGTCCACCGGAGCCGTTCCAGCCCCGACCCGCGAGCCCCGCCCACGGCGGGCTCGGAGAACGGACCCCTCGTGACCGAAAGGACGACCTTCCGCGGCGCCCCCGCCGCCGCCCCTCCCACCGGCCCGCCGCCGCGGCGCGGCGACGGGTTCTGGCAGGACCTCGACGACGCCCAGCGCGCCGCCCTGCGCCGGGTGGCCCGGACGCGCGGCTACCAGCCGCGGATGGCGCTGTGCTACCAGGGCGAGGAGTCCGACCACATCGTGGTGATCGAGACCGGCTGGGCCAAGGTGACCTCCTGCACCGAGGACGGCCACGAGGTCGTGCTGGCCGTGCGCGGCCCCGGCGACCTGGTCTGCGAGAGCGCGGTGCTCGGCAGCCGGCAGCGGTCGGCGACCGTGACGGCGCTGAGCCCGGTCCGGGCGCTGGTGGTGCCCGCGGGCCGCTTCACCGCCTTCCTCGACGCCCATCCGGCCGTGTGGCTGCTGGTCAGCGGAACGTTCGTGCGGCGCCTGGACGACGCGGACCGGCGGCTCCAGGCGCATGTGGCGGCCAAGGGCGCGCAGCGGCTGGCGCTGCTGCTGGCACAGCTCGCCGAGCTGTCGGTGCGGCACAACCCGCCCGCGCCGGACGGCAGCGTCGACATCGGCCCGCCGCTGTCCCAGGAGGAGCTCGGCAGCTGGATGGACGCCTCGCGCGAGACGGTCGCCCGCGCGCTGAGCGGCCTCCGCCGGCGCGGCCTGGTCAGCACGGGCTGGCGGAGGATCACCGTGACGGACCTGCCCGCCCTCCGCGCCTTCGCCCAGGGCCGCCCTCGAACGTGACCCCGCCCGGCTCAGCGGAGCACACGCTGCGGCGGGGGCCCGTGCGACGCGCACGAGCCCCCGCCTTTACATTGTAGATTTTTTGATGTCACCGCCGGCGGCGGCTGTAGCGGCGGGGCCTCCAGTTGGTGCTGGTGCCGACGCCCGCCAGGTGGAGCGCGAGCAGCAGCAGGCCGAGGGTGACGAGCGTCTGGTAGTCGAGCGCGTCCGAGGACACGTCGGCCAGGTCGAGCAGCAGGGCGAGAACGAAGACGATCGCGGCACCGATCGCGAGCATGTCGGCCTCCGAGGCGTTTTCAGCCGGGGCGCGGAACGCCCCAGGGGTACCTGACGGATCTCCACAGTGATCTCCGGCAAACGGGACCGTCTTTTCGGACGTCCCCTACTCGGATTCCCGACGTGTTCGCCGCCCCGTGCGGCGTCCGGCGGCGCAGGCGGCACCTAGAACCGGACGGGCCCCGGGGTGAGCCCGACCCCAACACCGTCGTGTTGCGGATGTGAGGCCGAAGTTTCGCAGCCGACACAGTGGGCGCCGGACCGCGTAACCCGGCCGGCGTACGTTCCGGCACGTCGGGGAGTCGAAAGACGGAGGAACGGCGCATGACGGGCACCACGCCCACGCACTGCCCGTACTGCGCGCTGCAGTGCGGGATGACGCTGACCCGGGACGCGGTGGTGGCGCCCCGCGACGACGTCCCCGCCAACCGGGGCGGGCTCTGCCAGAAGGGCTGGTCGGCGGCCGAGCTGCTCACCGTCCCCGACCGGCTGACGACGCCGCTCGTGCGCCGCGCGCGCGGCGGGCCGCTCGAACCGTGCACGTGGGACGAGGCGCTCGACATGGTCGCGGCGCGGCTGCGGGCGCTCGCGGCCGCGCACGGCCCGGACGCGGTCGCGGTGTTCGGCGGCGGCGGCCTGACCAACGAGAAGGCCTACCAGCTCGGCAAGTTCGCGCGGATCGCGCTGCGCACGTCCCAGATCGACTACAACGGGCGGTTCTGCATGTCGTCGGCGGCGGCCGCATCGAACCGGGCGTTCGGCATGGACCGGGGGCTGCCGGGCCCGATCACCGACGTGGCGGCCGCGGACGTGCTGCTCCTGGCGGGCGGGAACGTCGCCGAGACGATGCCGCCGTTCATGCGGCACGTCGCCCGGCTGAAGGAGGCGGGCGGCGCGCTGGTCGTCATCGACCCGCGGCGGACGCCGACGGCCCGGCAGGCGGACCTGCACCTCCAGCCGACGCCGGGCACGGACCTGGCCCTCGCCAACGGGCTGCTGCACCTGGCGATGACCGAGGGGATGCTCGACAAGGACTACATCGCCGAGCGCACGACCGGGTTCGACGCCGTCCGGACGGTGGTGAACGGGTACTGGCCCGAGCGCGTCGAGCGGATCACGGGCGTGCCGGTCGCGCACATGCGCGAGGCGGTCCGGATGCTGGCGGCGGGGCGGCGGTCGCTGATCCTCACCGCGCGCGGCGCCGAGCAGCACGCCCAGGGCGTCGACACGGTGTCGGCGTTCATCAACCTGGCGCTGGCGCTGGGCCTGCCGGGCACCGAGGGGTCGGGGTACGGCTGCGTCACCGGGCAGGGCAACGGGCAGGGCGGCCGCGAGCACGGCCAGAAGGCCGACCAGCTGCCCGGCTACCGCCGCATCGACGACCCGGCGGCCCGCGCCCACGTCGCGGGCGTGTGGGGCGTGGACCCGGCGGACCTGCCGGGGCCCGGCCGCTCGGCCTACGAGCTGCTGTCGGCGCTCGGGACCGCGGACGGGCCGAGGGCGATGCTGCTGTTCGGCTCGAACCCGGTGGTGTCGGCGCCGCGCGCCAGCGCGGTGGAGGAGCGGCTGGACGCGCTGGACCTGCTGGTCGTGGCGGACTTCGTGCCGTCGGAGACCGTCCGGCGCGCCGACGTGGTGCTCCCGACCGCGCAGTGGGCCGAGGAGTCCGGGACGATGACGAACCTGGAGGGCCGGGTGCTGCGCCGCCGCCAGGCCGTCCCGCGCCCGGACGGCGTCCGGACCGACCTGGAGATCCTCGCGGGCCTCGCCGAGCGCCTGGGTGCGCCGGGGGCGTGGAGCACCGACCCCGCCGCCGTGTTCGACGAGCTGCGCGCGGCGAGCGCGGGCGGCGTCGCCGACTACGCCGGCATCACCTACCGGCGGATCGAGGACGAGGGCGGGGTGTTCTGGCCGTGCCCGTCGGAGGACCACCCCGGCACGCCGCGGCCGTTCCTCGACCGTTTCCCGACGCCGGACGGGCGGGCGCGGTTCGTCCCCGTGGAGCACCGCGGACCGGCCGAGGAGGTGGACGCCGAGTATCCCGTCTACCTCACCACCGGGCGGGTGCTGGCGCAGTACCAGTCCGGCGCGCAGACGCGGCGGGTGCCGGAGCTGGTGAAGGCGTCCCCGGAGCCGTTCGTGGAGCTGCACCCCGACCTCGCGGAGCGGGCGGGCATCGCCGAGGGGGACCTCGTCGCGGTCCGCAGCCGCCGCGGCGAGGCCGTCGGGCGGGCCCGGCTGAGCGACGCGATCCGCGCCGACACGATCTTCATGCCGTTCCACTGGGGCGGCCGCGGCCGGGCCAACTCGCTCACCGGCACGGCGCTCGACCCGACGTCGCGGATGCCCGAGTTCAAGGTCTGCGCGGCGAGCATCTCCCCCGCCGACTGAGAACGTCCCGGACGCCGCAAAAGGAGCCCGCCGTGACGATCACGGCGGGCTCCGTCGCTGCCAGGCCCCGGCGCGGATTCCGAACCTCAAGCCGTCCCGGGCGGGGCTCGGTCCCGTGCGGGGGTCCGGGGGGCATGCCGCGAGCCCGGGATCGGCGGCTGATCCCGGGCTCGGGGTCTGTGGGTCAGGCGTCCACGGATTCTTGTTCGTCGAGCCAGGAGACGATGCCCTCCAGGGCGTCGCGGCAGCTTCCGCAGCCGGTGCTGGCGCGGGTGCGGCGGGCGACCTCGTCGGCGGTGCGGGCGCCCTGCTGCCAGCAGGCGCGGATCCGCCCCTTGCTGACGTTGTTGCAGTGGCAGACGGTCGCGGCGTCCGGCATCCGCACGGGCGAGCCGGCCTCGGCCGCGCCGCCGAGGCCGGGGAACAGCAGGTCCAGGCGTTCGGACGGCAGCGGGGCGGCCCGGTCGTAGAGCTGGGTGAGCGTCCCGGCGGTGGAGGTCTCGCCGAGCAGGATCGCGCCGATGAGGCGGCCGTCGCGGATGACGGCCTTCTTGTAGGTGCCGCGGGAGGAGTCGGTGAAGCGGACGACCTCGACGTCGTCGTCCTCGTCGCCGAAGTGGGTCTCCCCCATCGACGCGAGCTCGATCCCGGCGGCCTTGAGGCGGGTGATCTGGCGGGCGCCGGTGAAGCGGGCCGCGGGGTCGGTGCCGGCGAGCAGCCCGGCGAGGACGCCGGCCTGCTCCCAGGCGGGCGCGACGAGGCCGTAGACCTCGTCGCGGTGCTGGGAGCACTCGCCGATGGCGCGGACGGACGGGTCGCTGACGGAGCGGAGCTCGTCGTCCACGATCACGGCGCGGCCGACGGCCAGGCCCGCGTCACGGGCGAGGGACACCTCGGGCCGCACGCCGCAGGACAGGATGACGAGGTCGGCGTCGATGGCCTCGGTGCCGCCGCCCGGCAGCGCCAGCTCGACGCCGGTCACGGTGCGGCCGTCGCCGTCGCCGGTGGTGCGGAGCCCGGCGACGTTGGCCTGGAGGCGGGTGCCGATGCCGAGGCCGGCGAGGGTCCGGGCGAGGACCCGCCCGGCGGCGGGGTCGAGCTGGCGTTCCATGAGGTGCCCGGCGAGGTGCAGGACGGTGACGTCCAGCCCGCGGCCGGTGAGCCCCCGGGCGGCCTCGATGCCGAGCAGCCCGCCGCCGACCACGACGGCGCGGCGCGCGGACTCGGCGAGCTCGGAGATCGTCCGGCAGTCGTCGAGGGTGCGGAAGACGAGGGCGCCGCGGGGCAGGCCGTCCTCCAGGCCGGGCATGGGCGGGACGAAGGCGGTGCTGCCGGTGGCGAGCACGAGCGTCTCGTAGGGGGTGACGGTGCCGTCGGAGGCGTGGACGGTCCGGGCCTCGCGGTCGATGCGGGTGACCTCGACGCCGAGCCGGGCGTCCACGCCGTGCGAGGCGTACCAGGCGGTGTCGACGAGGCTGATGTGGTCGGCGTCGGTGATCCCGGCGAGGACGTTGGACAGCAGGACGCGGTTGTAGGGGCGCTGGGTCTCGGCGCCGAACACGGTGACGGGGGTCGCGGTGTCGCGGGACCGGAGCTCGCTGACGAACCGCGAGCCGGCCATGCCGTTGCCGACGACGACGATGCTCATCGTCCCACCTCCACCCGGCCGCGGTGCAGCCTGGCCGGGAACGTGCGGACGGACGCGGACGGGTCGTCCAGGCACCGGCCGGTCCGCAGGTCGAAGACGTGCTTGTACATCGGGGACGCGACCGTGGGGACCCCGCCGCGCGTCCCGAGGATGCCCCGGGACAGGACGTGGGCGCCGCTGAACGGGTCGAGGTTCTCCAGGGCGTGCAGGTCACCGTCGTGGGTGAGGAACACGGCGACCTGCTCGCCGCCGACCAGGGCGCAGACGCCGCGTTCGGGGATCAGGTCGCCGGCGGCGCAGACGTCGGTCCAGCGGACGGCGGCGCCCGGCGCGGCGGGCGCGGACCGCTCGGCGGCGGGCGCGGTCACCGGCTCACCGCCCCGGTCACCGGGCGGATGGGCAGCAGCGGCCTGATCTGCTCCCGTTCCACCTCGAACTCGATGCTCGGGTCGGGGGTGCCGGGGGCGTTGACGAAGGAGACGAAGCGGCGGAGCCGGTCGGGGTCCTCCAAGGTGTCGCGCCATTCGTCGGAGTAGGCGGCGACGTGGCGTTCCATCGCGGCGTCGAGCTCGGCGCAGATGCCGAGCCGGTCGTCGACGATGACCTCGCGGAGGTAGCCGAGGCCGCCGTCGAGGGCCTCCAGCCAGCTCGCCGTGCGCTGGAGCCGGTCGGCGGTGCGGATGTAGAACATGAGGAACCGGTCGATGTAGGTGATCAGCTCGTCGTCGGTGAGGTCGGTGGCGAACAGGTCGGCGTGCCGGGGCCGCATCCCGCCGTTCCCGGCGAGGTAGAGGTTCCAGCCGTTCTCGGTCGCGATGACGCCGAAGTCCTTGCTCTGCGCCTCGGCGCACTCGCGGGCGCAGCCCGACACGGCCGATTTGAGCTTGTGCGGGGCGCGCAGGCCGCGGTAGCGCAGCTCCAGCCGGATCGCCATGGCGACGGAGTCCTGCACGCCGTAGCGGCACCAGGTGGAGCCGACGCACGACTTCACCGTCCGCAGCGCCTTGCCGTAGGCGTGGCCGGACTCGAACCCGGCGTCGACGAGCCGCCGCCAGATCTCGGGGAGCTGCTCGACCCGGGCCCCGAACAGGTCGATCCGCTGCCCCCCGGTGATCTTGGTGTAGAGGCCGAAGTCGCGCGCGACCTCCCCGATGACGATGAGCCGCTCGGGAGTGATCTCGCCGCCGGGGACGCGCGGGACGACGGAGTAGGTGCCGTTCTTCTGGAGGTTGGCGAGGAAGTGGTCGTTGGTGTCCTGGAGCGCGGCCTGCTCGCCCGCGAGGATGTGCCCGTTGCCGAGGCTGGCGAGGATGGACGCGACGGCGGGCTTGCAGATGTCGCAGCCGCGGCCCGTCCCGTGCTCCTCGACGAGCTGGGTGAAGCTGGTGATCCGCCGGACGCGGACGATGTCGAACAGCTCGGCGCGGCTGTAGGCGAAGTGCTCGCAGAGGGCCTTGCTGACCTCGATGCCGGCGGCGGTCAGCTCGGCGTCCAGGATCCGCTTGACGAGGGGGACGCAGCTGCCGCAGCTCGTCCCGGCCTTCGTGCACGCCTTGACGCCGGGCACGTCGGTGAGCGACTCGCCCGCGATCGCGGTGCGGATCGTCTGCGCGGAGACGTTGTTGCAGGAGCAGATGACGGTGGCGCCGGGCAGGTCGCCGCCGGCCGCCTCGGTGCCGCCGAACAGCATCTGCTCGGGCGCGCCGGGCAGGTTCCCGCCGACGTAGGCGCGCAGCGTGCCGTAGGACTCGGCGTCGCCGACGAGGACGCCGCCGAGGAGGGTCCGGGCGTCGTCGCTGACCACGAGCTTCTTGTAGACCCCGGCGACGGGGTCGGTGTAGGTGACGCCGAGGGCGCCGGTCTCGGGCCCGGCGAACGGGTCGCCGAAGCTGGCGACGTCCACGCCCATCAGCTTCAGCTTGGTGGACAGGTCCGCGCCCTCGAACACGGCGGTGCTCGCCTCGGGGAAGTGCTCGTGCAGGAGCCGGTCGGCGACCACCTCGGCCATCGAGAAGCAGGGGCCGACGAGCCCGTAGACCATGCCGCCGACAAGCGCGCACTCGCCGATGGCCCAGATCGCGGGGTCCTCGGTGCGGCAGGTCTCGTCCACGACGATGCCGCCGCGCTCGCCGACCGGCAGGCCGCAGCCGCGGGCCAGCTCGTCGCGGGGCCGGATCCCGGCGGAGAACACGACGACCTCGGCGTCCACCGCGTTGCCGTCGGCGAGGACGATCCGCGCGACGGCGCCGTCGTCGCCGGCCTCCAGCCGCGCCATCGGGGTGCCCGCGTGCACGGCCATCCCGAGTCCCTCGATGTGGCGGCGCAGCATCGCCCCGCCGCCCTCGTCGAGCTGGCGGGGCATCAGCCAGGGCGCCACCTCGACGACGCCGCTGCGCAGGCCGAGGCCCTGGATGGCCCGGGCGGCCTCCAGGCCGAGGAGCCCGCCGCCGACGACCGCGCCGGTGGTCCGCCCGTCCGCGTAGGCGCGGATCGCGTCGAGGTCGTCGATCGTGCGGTAGACGAACACCCCCGGCAGGTCCTTGCCCTCGACAGGCGGCACGAACGGCGACGACCCGGTGGCGAGGACGAGCGCGTCGTACGGGACGACCCGTCCCGCCGAGGTGGTGACCGTCCGGGCCGCGCGGTCGATCGCGACGGCGCGCTCGCCTGTGGCGACCTCGACCTCGTCCCCGTGCGGCGGGTAGGCGAGGTCGGCGCCCTCCAGGTGCGTCGTCAGCGCGACGCGGTCGTAGGCGGTGCGCGGCTCCTCGCCGATGACGGTGACCGTCCACGCCCCCGCGGTGTCGCGCTCGCGCAGGGCCTCGACCAGGCGGTGCGCGGCCGGGCCGTGGCCGACCACGACCAAACGCATGTCCGGTTTGCTACCAGCTCCCATGCCCCCGATCGTCGGCAGACCGTATTACCCGTGTGCGTCCCGCACGTCACTCCCGCGTTAACTGGCACTCACTTCGCCAGGTCGGCGATGCGAGGACGGCCGCGCGGCCCGCCGTCCCGGTCACGGCCGCCGGGCGGGACGGCCGGGCCGTTAGTCGCCTGGCAGAGGGGTACGACAGCCCCTGAAGCCAATGCCTTGATCAGCGCGAACAGGGGGACTCGCGATGGGAGAGTCGCAGCATCATCCCGTCCAGGGTGAGCACAAGTACCAGCAGGAGGTGACCGGGACGGGCGAGCACGAGGAGCGGCCGGGCCGGAGCCTCGTCACGACCGACCACGACGTGATCCGGCAGTGGGCCGAGGAGCGCGACGCCGAGCCGTCCACCGTGCCGGGCAGCGAGTACGACGGCCGGCCGGGGCGGCTGCTGTTCGACTTCCCCGGCTACGGCGGGGACAAGCTGGAGCACATCTCCTGGGACGCCTGGTTCGAGACCTTCGACGAACGCGAGCTCAACTTCATCTACCAGGAGCACATGAAGGACGGCACGCCCAGCAACTTCTTCAGGCTGGAGAACCCGGACAGGGGGTAGGGCCGCGCCCCGCCCGCCGATGTGACCGATGGGTCATGGCGGGGTGAGGACGAGGGCGGCGTCGTGGCCGCCGAAGCCGAACGAGCTGGACAGCACCGGCGCGGCCGGGATCCGGCGCGCGGCCCCCGCGACGACGTCGAGGGGCGCGGCCGCCGCGTCCTGGGCGCCGAAGTTCGCGGTGGGCGGGACGAGCCCCTCCGCGGCGCACATGAGCGCGACCATGGCCTCCAGGGCGCCGCCGGCGCCGAGGATGTGGCCCGTCACGCCCTTCACCGCGGTCACGGGCGGGCGGGCCGCGCCGAACACGCCGGCGAGGGCGAGGGCCTCGGCGCGGTCGCCGGCGACGG
>NZ_CAACUY010000243.1 GCF_900659615.1 Actinomadura fibrosa
CCGAGCGCGCGGCCCCCGCGGCCGCACCGGCACGGCCGTCCGGCGCGGGCGGCGGGCCGCGCGGCGTTCCCGGAACCCGGTGCCGCGGTGCGGTCGTCACCGGCGGATCGGCGGACGTTTCCCGCCCCGAGCGAAAGCGGAGGAGAAGGCGAGTGAGGATCCCGAAGCGCGTCAACGCCGTCCTGGACTGGATGGAGAAGCACTCCGGCGCGCTCGGGGCGGTCGTCGCGCTGGTGGCGGTCGCGCTGGTGGCCACGCTCGCGCCGCCGCTGGTCGGGTTCCCGATCGCCGGGTTCATCATCGGGCTCGCGGTCGGCGGGTTCCTCGTCCACGTGCGGATGAGCCGGCGGGTGGCCCGCGTCCGCGCCGAGGTCGACGACCTGCTCCGCGAGAACGGGGCGCTGCGGCACCGCAACACCGTCCTCGCCAGCGGAGTGATCACCCGGGGGGCGCAGGAGACACAGACGTTCGTCGCCATCCCCGAGGACGACGACGACCTCGCCGAGGACGACCCGACGAGCACCGCCGCCCTCCCCGAACTGCCGGACGACCTCACGGGAACGACGACCGACCTCTCCGAGGTGGTGACCGACGTCCCCGAGGAGACGACCGGCCTTCCCGAGGCGACGACCGACCTCCCCAGGCTCCCCGGCACGACGGACGAGCTGCCCGGCTCGCTGGAGGCCCTCCTCGACGAGGAGGATGAGGGCACCGCCAAGAACCACCGCAAGCGATAGCGCCCCGCCGCGCCCCCGCCCCGGCGTTACCTTCGTCGATCTTCGGGCAGAGGAAGCCCCGGGAGGTCTCGATGAACGCGGATCCCGGAGCCGGGCGGGCGCACGGCGGAGGGGCGGCGGGGGCCCATGCCGCCGAGGACGCGCGGGCGGATCCCGCGGACGTCCGCAAGGCCGTGCTCGCGTCCGCGATGGGCAACTGCATCGAGTGGTTCGACTTCGGGGTCTTCAGCGCCGGCGTCATCACCTCGATCATCGGCACCGTGTTCTTCCCGGACGGCGAGTCGGGCGGCGCCACGCTGCGCTCGTTCGCGCTGATCGCGGCGGCGTTCCTCGCCCGCCCGTTCGGCGGCCTCGTCTTCGGCCCGATGGGCGACCGGCTGGGCCGCAAGCGGGTGCTGGCCACGACGATCATCCTGATGTCCGGCGCGACCTTCCTGATCGGCGTGCTGCCCGGCTACGGCACCATCGGGATCGCGGCGCCGCTGCTGCTGCTCGCGGTCCGGCTCGTCCAGGGCTTCTCGACCGGCGGCGAGTACGGCGGCGCCGCGACGATGATCGCCGAGTACGCGCCGACGCACCGGCGCGGCTTCTACGGCAGCTTCCTGGAGCTCGGCACGCTGACGGGGTACGTCGGCGGCGCCGGGCTCGTCCTGCTGGTCGACGTGCTGCTCGGCGACGAGCGCATGCACGCGTGGGGCTGGCGGCTGCCGTTCCTGCTCGCGCTGCCGCTCGGCCTCGTCGGGCTCTACGTGCGGACCCGCATCGAGGACACCCCCGCCTTCCAGGCGATGGAGCAGGCGGGCACGAAGGCCCGCTCGCCGCTCAGGGAGACCCTCGCCCGCAACTGGCGGACGATCCTCATGCTCATCGGGATCGTCTTCCTGCTGAACGTCGCCGACTACACGCTGCTGACGTTCATGCCGTCCTACCTCACCGACAACCTGGAGATCGAGGACGTGACGGCGCAGCTCATCACCATCGGGGTCGAGGCCGCGATGATCGTGGTGATCGTGCCGCTCGGCGCCCTGTCGGACCGCGTCGGCCGCAAGCCGCTGCTGATCGCGGCGGCGGTCGGCTACCTCCTGCTGTCCTATCCGGCGTTCGCGCTGATGCAGACCGAGCGCGCGGCCGGGGTCGTGGCCGGCTACGCGATCATCGGCGGGCTGCTGGTGCTGATGCTCGCGGTCATCGGGGCGACGTTCCCCGCCATGTTCCCCACGCGGGTGCGGTACGGGGCGTTCGCGATCGGCTACAACATCTCGACGTCGCTGTTCGGCGGGACGGCCGCCGTGCTGGTCGGCTCGCTGATCGAGGTCACCGGGAGCAGGTCCGTCCCGGCCTACTACCTCATCCTGGCCGCGCTGGTGGCGCTGGTGCCGATCCTGAAGCTCCGCGAGACGGCGGGCGTGCCGATCGAGAAGGCCGGAATCGAGGACGCCCCGGACCCTGTGACCGCCGGAGCCGGGGCGCGCTGAGCGCCGCACCCAGAACACCGAGCGCCGGACCTGCGGAAAAGGTCGGCGCTATGCCGTCGAGGTTCGGTTTGTGTAGCCGGGAGGCAAAGGGGACCTGGGATATCGCCCGTTGCGATCACATGATTACCGTGGGTAGCGTCTCGGGTGGTAAGGCGTGAGGCGGAAGGGAAAAGGCGACATCGAACTTTAGCCCGTTCCCCCTGCCTTCGCGTCGCTACGAGTACGGCACATTCCTGGCAGACCGGCGACGAATCGGTGGTGTGGACGTGACGGAACAGCAGCGGCTGAGCCTGGGTACCAAGGCGGCACGGAACCTGGCGACCACGACCAAGTCCGTCCCTCAGATGCAGGGGATCAGCTCCCGGTGGCTGCTGAAGCTGCTCCCCTGGGTCGAGGCGTCGGGCGGCGCCTACCGGGTCAACCGGCGGCTCACCTACACCGTCGGCGACGGGCGGGTCACCTACGTGACCACCGGCGCCGACGTCCGGGTCATCCCACGCGAGCTCGGCGAGCTGCCACCGCTGCGCGGCTACGACGACGACGCGGCACTGGACGCCCTGGCCGGCCGCTTCGTCCAGCACGAGTACGAGCCCGGCGAGGTCATCGTGCAGGAGGGGCGGCCCGTCGACCGGGTCGTGCTCGTCGTCCACGGCAAGCTGAGCAAGGTCGGCGCGGGCGAGTACGGCGCCGACGCCGTCCACGGCACGCTCGCCAACGGCGACTTCTTCGGCGAGCAGACCCTGGTCGCCCGCGAGGACGACGACGGCGCACCGGCGCTCTGGGAGTACACGGTCAAGGCCGCCACCACCTGCACGCTGCTCACGATGAGCGCGTCCGACTTCCAGGAGACGCTCGCCCAGTCGGAGTCGCTGCGAGCCCATCTGGAGGAGTTCCGCGACAACCCCCAGCACGCGCAGAACCCGCACGGCGAGGCGGCGATCGAGGTCGCGTCCGGCCACGACGGCGAGCCCGTCCTGCCGGGCACGTTCGTCGACTACGAGGGCTCCCCGCGCGAGTACGAGCTGAGCGTCGCGCAGACCGTGCTGCGCGTCCACACGCGCGTCGCCGACCTCTACAACGAGCCGATGGACCAGGTCGAGCAGCAGCTCCGGCTGACCATCGAGGCGCTGCGCGAGCGCCAGGAGAACGAACTCGTCAACAACCGCGACTTCGGCCTGCTCCACAACACGTCCCTGACCCAGCGCATCTACACCCGCAGCGGCCCGCCCACCCCCGACGACATGGACGAGCTGCTCACCCTCGTCTGGAAGGACCCGGCGTTCTTCCTCGCGCACCCCAAGGCGATCGCCGCGTTCGGCCGCGAGTGCAGCGCCCGCGGCGTCTACCCCGAGAGCGTCGACGTCGGCGGCAACCACGTCTTCGCCTGGCGCGGCGTGCCGATCTTCCCGTGCAACAAGATCCCGGTCAGCTCCACCCAGACCAGCTCGATCCTGCTGATGCGCACCGGCGAGGAGGCGCAGGGCGTCATCGGGCTGCACCAGGTCGGCCTCCCCGACGAGTACCAGCCCGGCCTGTCCGTCCGGTACATGGGCATCGACGAGAAGGCGCTCCTGTCCTACCTCGTCAGCGCCTACTACTCCGCCGCCGTCCTCGTCCCCGACGCGCTCGCCATGCTGGAGTCCGTCGAGATCGCGCACGGTGGTGCGGCCTAGTGCAGCCGTTCCAGCTCCCGGAGTTCTACCTGCCGCATCCGGCGCGGCTGAACACCCACCTCGACCGGGCACGCGAGCACTCCAAGGCATGGGCGTACCGGACCGGGATCCTCGGCGACGACGACACCGGCCCTCCCGTCTGGACCGAGGACGACTACGACTCCCATGACTACGCCCTCCTGACCGCCTACACGCACCCCGAGGCGTCCGGGCCCCTCCTCGACCTGATGACCGACTGGTACGTCTGGGTGTTCTACTTCGACGACCACTTCCTCGAACGCTTCAAACGAACCCGCGACATCGCGGCCGCCAAGGAGTACCTCGCCCGGCTCCCCGCCTTCATGCCCCCAGAGGCGGGGGCCGGGCCCCCTCCCGAACCCGCCAACGCGGTCGAACGCGGCCTGGCCGACCTCTGGGCGCGGACCGTCCCGCTCATGTCGGACGCCTGGCGCGAACGGTTCGCCGAGAGCACCCACCACCTGCTGCACGAGTCGCTGCTGGAGCTCGCCAACATCGACGACGGGCACGTCCCCAACCCGATCGACTACGTCCAGATGCGCCGCCGCGTCGGCGGCGCCCCCTGGTCCGCCGGGCTGGTCGAGGTCGCCACCGGGGCGGAGGTGCCCGCCCGGGTCGCGGCCACCCGCCCGCTGCGGGTCCTGCGCGACACGTTCTCCGACGCCGTCCACCTGCGCAACGACATCTTCTCCTACCAGCGCGAGACCGAGGACGAGGGCGAGCTGAACAACGGCGTCCTCGTGATGGAGCGCTTCTTCGACGTCGAACCCCAGCGCGCCGCCGACATCACCAACGACCTGCTGACCTCGCGCATGCAGCAGTTCGAGAACACCGCCCTCACCGAGCTCCCGCTCCTCTTCGAGGAACACGACCTCGACGACGCCGCGCGCCTCGCCGTCCTCCGCTACGCCCACGGCCTCCAGGACTGGCAGTCAGGCGGCCAAGCCTGGCACGAACGCTCCAGCCGCTACATGAACAAGAACCTGACCCCGACCACCACCCCGACCCCCGGACCGGACACCGCCCCGGGCGCAGGGCCGGGCTCCGCGTCGGGGGTCGCCCCGCGCCTCGGACTGGGCTCCCGGTCGACCACCGTGCCGGGCCTCGGATCGGGCTCCGCTTCGCGCGCGGAGTCGGTCCGCGGACTGGGCGCGGGGTCGGGTGCGGGGCTCGTCCCGACGGGGCTGCCGGAGGTGGCCGGGCTGCTCAAGCACGCCGCCTCCCCGGTCAGGATCCGGTCGCTGACCCGGCCGCCGGGCCCGGTGCCGGTCGGGGAGTTCCACGTCCCGGACGTCCCGCCACCACGCCCCGCGCTGGCCAACCCGCAGGCCGCCGCCCTCCGCGAGCACGCCGCGACCTGGGCGCGGGAAATGGGCATCGTCAGCGACGACGGCCCCGCGGCATGGACGCCCGAGGCGTTCGACGCGGCCGACTACCCGACGCTTACCGCCCTCACCCACCCCCACGCGTCCGGTCCCGAGCTGAAACTCGCCAACGACTGGACCATGTGGGCCTTCCATCTCGACGACGTCCTCGTCGACCGCTTCAAGCGCCCGCGCGACTACCTCGGCGCCAAGGCCTACCTCGACCACCTCCGCCACCTCATGCCCCTTCCCCCCGCAGAGGCCGGCGCAGCGGCGGACGCCTGCTCCGTCCCGGCTGAGCCGTCGCAGGACTCGTGCGAGGAGACGGCGCCCTGCCCCGCGGAGGCGCCCGATCCGGTGGAACAGGGGCTGGCCGACCTGTGGACGCGGACCGCAGAGACCCTGCCCGCCGACGCGCAGGCCGCGCTCGCCACGGGACTCGGCGACTTCATGGACGGGACGCTGCTGGAGCTGGCCGGTCTCGTCCAGAACCGCGTGCCCGACCCGGTCGACTACATCGAGACGCGGCGCAAGACCAGCGGCGCCGAGCTGGCCGGCACGCTCCTGCGGTACACCGTCGCGGGGGACGTGCCCGAGGCGGTCATGTCCGCCGACCCGGTGCTGGCGCTCCGCGAGGCGTTCGCCGACGTCGGAGGGTTCCGCAACGACCTCGTCTCCTATCGGAAGGAGACCGAGGTCGAGGGCGGGAACGCCAACGCCGTGACCGCCGTCCAGCGGTTCCTCGACACCGACGCGCGGCGCGCCGCCGAGATCGTCGCCGACGCCGCCCGCGCCCGCTCCCGGCAGTTCGACCGCATCGCCGCCATCGATCTGCCAATCCTGGCCACCGAGCACAACCTCGACACCGCGACGCGCGAGAGCCTTACCCGGTACGTCGAGGCGCTGCGGCTATGGACTGCCGGCCACCACCACTGGTCCACCACCACCCCCCGCTATACGACCCCACCCGACGCCGCCCCGACCAACCCTCCACACAACGCCACCCCACCCAACGCGACTTTTGAGTGCGGTGGTGGTGTGTCGCGTGGCCGGGGTTCCGGTGCGCGGCTCCGTATCGGACCGACCGGGCTCGGTACCTCCGCCGCCCGTGTTCGACCCCCCGCTCCAGCGACTCCCGGAGGAGGCCGCTCATGACCGAACAGCAGGTGACCCGGCAGCACGAAACGTCCGACGACCAGCGGCTCAGCCTGAGCACGTCGGCGGCGCGCAACCTCGCGTCGACGACCAAGTCCGTTCCGCAGATGCAGGGCATCACCCCCCGGTGGCTGCTGGCCCTGCTGCCGTGGGTCCGCGCCGACGCGGGCACGTACCGGGTGAACCGCCGCCTCACCTACCAGGTCGGTGACGGGCGGGTGACGTTCGTCAACGACGGCGCCAGCGTCCGCGTGATCCCCCCGGAGCTCGCCGAGGTGCCGCAGCTGCGCGGGCTGGACGACCCCACGCTGCTGGAGGCGCTCGCGGGCCGGTTCGTCCAGCACGAGTACGAGCCCGGCGAGACGATCGTGCGGCGGGGCGGGCCTCGCGACGAGCTGTTCCTGATCGCGCACGGCCGGGTCGCGGTGAGCCAGCCCGGCGCGTACGACAGCGACGCCGAGACCGACGTCATGGCGGACGGGCAGTTCTTCGGCGGGCGCGCCCTGCTCGACGTCACCGAGGACTGGGAGCGGACGTACCGGGCCCTCACGCCCTGCACGGTGCTGTCGCTGACGCGGGAGTCGATCGGCGAGCTCGCCGAACGGGCCGACGTCCTGCGCGACCATCTCGACGCGGTCCGCGACGCGTCCGGCCCGCCGCGGACGCGGCACGGCGAGGCGGAGATCGAGCTCGCCTCCGGGCACGAGGGCGAGCCGGTGCTGCCGGGGACGTTCGTCGACTACGAGTCCTCGCCCCGCGAGTACGAGCTGAGCGTCACCCAGACGCTGCTGCGCGTCCACACCCGGGTCGCCGACCTGTACAACGGCCCGATGAACCAGCTCGAACAGCAGCTGCGGCTCGTCATCGAGGAGATCAGGGAGCGGCAGGAGGACGAGCTGATCAACAATCGCGACTTCGGCCTGCTGCACAACTGCGACCTGCGGCACCGCATCCAGTCGCGCGGTGGCCCGCCCACCCCCGACGACATGGACGGGCTGCTCGCCCGCCGCCGCAAGACCCGGTTCTTCCTCGCGCATCCGAAGACGATCGCCGCGTTCGGCCGCGAGTGCACCCGCCGGGGCGTGTACCCGGCCCCGGTCGAGATCGGCGGACGCCGCGTCCAGGCGTGGCGCGACGTGCCCATCTACCCGTGCGACAAGATCCCGGTCAGCCGGTCGGGGGTCAGCTCGATCCTCGCGATGCGCACCGGCGAGGACGACCAGGGCGTCATCGGCCTGCACCGCACCGGGATCCCGGACGAGGTCCAGCCGGGCCTGTCGGTGCGGTTCACCGGCATCGACCAGAAAGCGATCATGTCCTACCTGGTCAGCGCCTACTACACGGCCGCGATCCTGGTGCCCGACGCCCTCGGCGTCCTGGAGAACGTCGAGACCGCCCGCTGAGGAGGACGCCATGCCGGTCACACCCCGGGGCGACGCCGCCCCGCACACCGATCCGCCCACCCCGGCGACGCGGTGCGACCGGCCGCCCGTCCTCCGCACGCCGGAAGGTCCTTCGCAGGACCCCGCACCGACACCTCCGCCACGTCCCGGATCGTCGGAGGCTCGGACGGGGGCGGCCGTGTTGGCGTGGAGCCGGAGCCTGCTCGATCCCGCCCTGCGGGACGCGATCGACACCATGCCCGGCTCCATGCGCGACATCGCCGCGTTCCACTTCGGCTGGCAGGACGAGCGGGGCCGCCCGACCGGCGGCTCCGGCGGCAAGGCCGTCCGCCCGGCGCTGACGCTGCTGACCGCGCGGGCGGTCGGCGGAACGGCGGCCGCCGCCCTGCCGGCCGCCGTCGCCGTGGAGCTGGCGCACAACTTCTCGCTCGTGCACGACGACGTGATGGACGGCGACCGCACCCGCCGGCACCGTCCGACCGTCTGGGCCGCCTACGGCGTCAACGCCGCGATCCTCGCGGGCGACGCCATGCTCGCCGCGGCGCTGGAGGCGCTCGCCGACGGGCCGGTGCCCGCCGCCGGGGTCCGGGTCGTGAGCCGCGCGGTCCTCGACCTGGTGGAGGGGCAGAGCGCCGACGTGGCGTTCGAGCGGCGCCGCGACGTGTCGGTCGAGGAGTGCCTGGCGATGGCGGGCCGCAAGACCGGCGCGCTGCTCGGCGGCGCCTGCGCGCTCGGCGCCCTCCACGGCGGCGGCAGCCCGGCGCAGGTGGCCCGGCTCACCGCGTTCGGCGAGCGGCTCGGCCTGGCGTTCCAGCTCGTCGACGACCTGCTGGGCATCTGGGGCGACCCCGCCATCACTGGCAAACCCGTCCATTCCGACCTTTTCAACCACAAGAAATCGCTGCCGGTGGTGGCGGCCCTCAACTCCGGTACTCCCGCGTCCGGTGAACTGGCCGCCCTGTACCTCCGCGACGCCCCTCTCTCCGGCGACGAGCCCGCCCGCGCCGCAGCCCTGGTCGAGACCGCGGGCGGCCGCTCCTGGGCCACGGCCCTGGCTGCGGACCTGCTCACCGAGGCGCTGGCCGAACTCGACGCCGCCACCCCCGTCCCCTCCGCGGCCGCGGAACTCCGCTCCCTCGCCGAACTCATGACCCGCCGAGACCACTGAACGGCGGCCCTCGGCGTCGTCCCGGAGGGTTCTGGAGGCGGGGATCCGTGTGGTCGGGTGGGGAAGCCCGCGAAGCGGCTCGGGGGACGGAGGCGGGCCGTATAGTGCTGGCGTGCCGGACGTCCAGCCGCTCGAACCCACCGATCCCGAACGGCTCGGCGCGTACCAGATCGTCGGGCGGCTCGGCGAGGGCGGTCAGGGCGTCGTCTACCTCGGCCGTCCGGACGCGGGCGGGGAACCGGTGGCGATCAAGCTGTTCCACGCCCAACTGCTGGGCGATCCCGGTGCGCTCGGCACGTTCGCCCGCGAACTGGAGGCCGCCAAGCAGGTCGCGCGGTTCTGCACCGCGCAGGTCCTGGACTCCGGGACGCTCGGCAGCCGCCGCTACATCGTCAGCGAGTACGTGGACGGGCCGTCGCTGAGCCAGATCGTCGCCCGCGACGGCCCGCGCACGGGCAGCGCCCTGGACCGGCTCGCCATCGCGACCGCCACGGCCCTCGTCGCGCTGCACGACGCCGGCGTGGTGCACCGCGACCTCAAACCGCCCAACGTGCTGATCGGCGCGGACGGGCCGCGCGTCATCGACTTCGGGATCGCGCGGGCGCTGTCCGGAACCCGGACGATGGTCAGCCGCGCGGCCGGGACGCCCGCCTACATGGCGCCCGAGCAGCTCGAACCGGGCGAGCTCAGCCCCGCCGTGGACGTCTTCGCGTGGGCGTCCACGATGGTCTTCGCCGCCACCGGGCGCCCGCCGTTCGGCAACGAGTCCATCCCCGTCGTGTTCAACCGGATCGCGCACGGCGAACCCGACCTCGGCGGCGTGGAGGAACCGCTCCGCCGCCTGCTCGCCGAATGCCTGGAGAAGGACCCGTCCCGGCGCCCGTCCGCACAGGACGTCCTCGACCGCCTGCTACGCCGCACGCCCCGCCCCGCCCGAACGCCCGCGCCGCTGGCCGAGCCGCCGCAGGAGCGGCTCTTGTCGCCGTCGTCCGCCGAGTCTTCCCGGGAACCGCCGCGATCGGGTTCGCCCGAGCCGTCGCCGCTGGTGCCGTCGCCGTCGGATTCGCCGGGGCCGTTGCCATCCGAATCGCTGGTGGCGCCGTCGCCGGAGTCGTCGGTGACGGCGGCCGGGGTGGTGGGGTCGTCGGACGGTGTGACTGCGCCGCATCCGTGGACGGGACGCGGGCGTCGTAGGTGGGTGGCCGCAGGGGCAGGGGTGGCGGCTGCACTGGTCGCCGTGGTCGTCTCCCTCGCCTTCGTCACCATGGCGGACGGGGACTCCGAGCCGAAGCGGACAGGGGCGGCGTCGCAGAGTCCGGGTGGTTCGGGAGTTCAGGCAGCCGTGGGCGGTAGCCAGGGAACGCGCGAGGGCCCGGCGTCCTCGGCCGACGGCAGCGCGGGCGGGGGGCCGAGCGCGGGAGGCCCGTCGCGGTCGGGACGGGCCACGCCGTCCAAGGCGGCGTCCGGATCGTCCTCGCCGTCGGCGTCGAAGCTCGTCAGGGTGGAGCTCGGTCCCGGGCATTTCACGGCGTACTGCCAGCGGCTCGGCTGGGAATGGGTCGAGTACCGCGAGAGCCCGAGTCCCGGCGCGTACTGCGTCAAGCGCAAGGGCGACACCATGCGGCTCACGTCCGCGCAGCTCGACGCGGGCTGCCGCTGGCGGTACGGCGACGCGCGCGCCAGGCACTTCTTCAAGGGCAAGTCGAACTACTGCTACGCGATGAAGCCCGCCGCGTAGCCGCGTCCCGCACCCGCACCATGATCGATCGTATGTTCGAGTAGGGTGGGGTGTCGTGGAGGTGAACCGGGCGGGCCGCGAGCATGTGCCGTTCGTGTGCCCTCATGGTCATCGGCTGGAGCCGGGCCGGGTCATCGTCGGCTGGTCGCCGTGCGTCTGCCCGCCGTGCGCCGACCGCGGGCGCGGGCTCCGCGGGCACCGGACGTACCTGTGCCTCGACTGCCGCGACCAGCACGTCACGACGAAGTGCTACCTGCCGCATCACGTCCCGGACGACGGCGGCGCGTACCGCTGGCCCTGAGGCCCCGGGCCGCTGGCCCTGAGGCTGCGGGCCGCTGGCCCTGAGGCTGCGGGCCGCTGGCCCTGAGGCTGCGGGCCGCTGGCCCTGATGCCCCGGGCCGCTGGCCTTGAGGCTGCGGGCCGCTGGCCTTGAGGCCGGGCCGCCGTCCGGGAGTGGTGTCCGCTTCGTGCGTCAGTAGGGGAGGGGGCGGCCTGCGGGGGTTCGCAGGTCGAGGTCGGTGGGTCTCTCTCGACGAACCGTGGGTCGTTTGCGGATTGTCACGCGAGCCTGGCGTTCCATGGGTCCCTCCTGAGGTCGACCGCATCCGCTCTACCGCCACCATGGCCCATGCCGGTGGAGTCGCGCATCCGGCGGAGGGCGGTATCGCGTCTCCACCTTCCGGCGCAGGTCCGGTGGCGGGGACTGCACCCGGCGGACGAGCCGTCCGAGGGGCGCTGTCCCCGTCCGGTAGCACGCGGTCCGGGCGCGCGGGGTTCACCGGACGGGCCGGGGCGCCGCGTCCGGGGAGGTCAGCCCTTGATCTGGGTCCAGGCCTGCGCCCAGCGCGCGTAGTCGACGCACTTGGTGCCGCGGTCGTCGCCGCAGTCCTTGACCGGCGTCCGCCAGAACGCGAGGCGCTGGTAGAAGGCGGGATCGCCCACGTGGTAGGTCGAGCAGAAGCCCTTGGCGGTGTAGGCGCACGCCTTCGGGTTCGCGGGCGCCTCGCCGAACCACTGGGCGACCTGGGCCTGCACGCGCGGCGTGGTGATCCAGTTCATCCACTTGTACATGCAGTTGGGATGCCGGGCCTTGGACGAGATCATCCAGGTGTCGGACCAGCCGGTGGCGCCCTCGGACGGGATCGTCGTGGCGACCGGCGCCCGCTCCGCCGTCGCCATGTTGGCGGTGACCTGCCAGGCCGTCCCGGCGAAGTTGTCGGCGCTCTTGAACGACTGGAGCTCGTCCAGGTAGTTGGCCCAGTACTGGTTGACGTTCGGCCGCTGCCGCCTGAGCAGGTCGACCGCGGCGGTGAACTGCTTCTCGTCCAGCGCGTAGACGTCGCGGATCTTCAGGTCGGGCCGGTGGGCCTTGAGGTACAGCGCCGCGTCCGCGATGTAGATGGGCGAGTCGTAGGCGACGACGTGGCCGGCGGCGGGGGAGTCGTGCTCCCAGACGACGTTCCAGGACGTGGGGCGCTGCCGGAGCTTGTCGGTGCGGTACATCAGCATGTTCGCGCCGTAGCCGTGCGGGATCCCGTACATCTGGCCGCGCACGGAGTTGTACGGCTGGTTCTTCAGGAACTTCGCGATGTCGTCGTAGCCGCTGATGAGGCCGGTGTTGACGGGCGCGACGGTGCCGCCGTAGATGAGCCGCAGGCTCGCGTCGCCCGACGCGGACACGCCGTCGTACCGGCCCGTCCGCATCAGCGCGACCATCGAGTCGGACGTGTCGGCGATCTTCGCCTGGACGCGGCAGCCGGTCGAGCGGGTGAACGGGGTGACCCAGTCGACCTTCCGGTCGGTGGAGCCGTTCTCGGCGTAGCCCGCCCACACGACGAGGTCGAGGCGCCCCTCGCCGGCGCCGACGTCCTGCTGCATCGGGACGTCGGGCAGCGCGGACGGCTCCTCGCCGCCGCCGCTGCACCCGCCGGCGAGCGCGGCCGCGAGCGCG
>NZ_CAACUY010000244.1 GCF_900659615.1 Actinomadura fibrosa
CACCTGGGGCGCCGGATCCGCCGCCAGCGCGGCGAGCTCGGCGGCGTGGCCGGGGACCTTGCCGAGGCCCGTGGCCGCCGCGGCGCGCCGCGCGGGCTCGGCGGCGCTCAGTTCCCGCAGGAAGAACGCCACCTGATGCGCCGCGATCATGTTCCCCTCCGAGCCCGCTCCCGTTGGGGAGACGGTTCGCCCGGACGGCCGGTTCCCGTGTTCGCCGCGCCGGAGAAAGAGCGCGGCCGGTTCCACGGTAAGTCGCGTGATCATCTAGGCCGCCTTTGCGTCCGGTGCACCGCCCTTCTCGAAGGCTCGGGGGGTGCGCCAGAGAGCGCTATCACAGAGCGTGCCCATGGGCGCCAGCACAGTTTCCGAAAACCGGTTGCCTCCGGCCGAAAACGTTTGCTTTGAGCTGCCGTAACGGTCGAAATGGCCGCTTCCGGACGTCGGGGTGGGGGGTGTGACAAAGATCGAATAGCATCGGCCACGGACAGGAAAGACACGGGGACGATCAGTGATCGCGGCGCGGTCCCGCGGTCATTTCGGGGTCCGGCGGTGGCATTCCGGCGGCCAGGTGCATCGAGCGGGAGCCGAGGAGTCGACGTGCCGTCCGCCTCAGGGAGAGCCGATTCGCACGCGGCGAAGGGTCCCGCCGTCCGTCCGGGGCGGCCCGCGCCGCCTCCCGCGCGCCGTTCCGCCGCGGGCGGCCGGGCCGCGCGGCGCGCCGGGCGGGCGTGTCCAACTGCCGAGGGCATGCGGTCGGACACCTCCCCGCGGTACCCCCTGTCGGATTCGAACCGACACCTAGTCCCTTTTAAGGGGACTGCCTCTGCCTATTGGGCCAAGGGGGCTCAATGACTCGATCATAACCGCCGGGCCGGACATCGAAGGCCCCCGGGGCGGCCGGCCGTTGGACGATCGGAGGAATGCCGCGAGGTTGGACGATCTTGCCGGAAGTCGTTCCGGCATGCGAAACTGAATAGCCATCTCCTTGCCTTTCCGGGTAAGGCGGGAGAAAAGTTCCGGCATGCCTTGCTGAATGGGGCGCGGCGCTGGCGGCCGCCTTCCCCGGACGGCCCGTCCCGCCGTCAGGGCGCCCGGAGCCGGGTGAGAGTTCCCTGGTCACGGCCCGTCCGGGGCGGCGCGCCCGTTTCGGCTTCGCCGCGGCGCGGCCCTTGGCGGCTATCATCGTCGTGATCCGCGCGGAGCGGGGGAGCCGCGTTCTTCCCGGCTTTTCGTACGCCGCCCGTGGAGCCGGTGAGGCCCATCGGCCCGTAGGTCCCGGATGCGTAGCGTATGTCATGTGGCGTTGGTTGGTGGAGGACGGTCATGGCGAAGACTGGCAAGATCCTGCGGTTCGATGACATCAAGGGCTACGGGTTCATCGTTCCCGACAGCGGAGGCGAGGACGTGTTCGTCCACGCCAACGATCTGCTCGACGAGAAAAAGGCGTTCTCGCCCGGAACGCCCGTCGAGTTCGAGGTGGCGCAGGGAGACCGCGGCCTGAAGGCCTTCGCGGTGCGGGTCCTGGAGCCCGCGGGCCGGACGCCCGGCGGGACGGGGTCGCCGGGCGGGTCCATGGACGGGTTCCCGGCGGGCGGCTACGCGGACGCCGGCCCGGCGACGAGGCCGGAGCTCTCCGGCCTTCCGCACAGGCCGGAGGAAGACGACGGCCTCTGCGACGTCCTCTCCGCGAAGGAGTTCCTCCAGGAGGTGACCGAGCTGCTGCTCGACGAGGCGCCCGACCTGACCGGCGCCCAGATCACCCACCTGCGCCGCACGCTGCTGGCCTTCGCCCACAAGTACGGCTGGGTAGAGGGCTAGCCGGACCCCGCAGGGCCCGGCTGGCCCGTCCGGCTCGTCCGGTCGTTCAGCCGGCGTCGCCCGCCTGCTCGGACTGCGCGGACTGCGGGGTCCGCTCTGTATCCCCGGGCTGTCCTGCCTCCCCGGCCTGCTCCGTTCCTCCGGCCCGCTCCGCCTGCTCCGCCTGCTCCGTCTGCTCCGCTTCGGTCAGCGCCACCAGCAGGTCGTTCAGGCGGGTGACGAACGAGGCCGGGTCGTCGATCCGCGCGCCCAGCGTCAGCACCGCCTGGTTGTACAGGACGTGCGCCCAGTCGGCGAGGCGCGGGTCGTCCTGCCGCCGGTTGAGCCGCTCCACCAGCGGGTGCGTCGGATTGATCTCCAGTACCGGCTGGTTCGGCAGCCCCGAGCCGCGCAGCCGCTGCGCCAGCGCGAAGTCGGTGTCGGCCTCGTTCGCGACGATGCACGCGGGCGACGTCGTCAGGCGGCTCGTGACCCGCACGTCGTAGGCCCGGCCGTCCAGGGCCTCCTTCAGCTTGCCGAGCAGCGCGGCGAAGTCGGCCGAGGCCTTCTCCGCGGCCTCCTTCTCGGCCTCGTCCTCCAGGTCGCCGAAGTCCGGGACGCCCTGCGCGACGGACTGGAGCCGCTTGCCGTCGAACTCCTGGAGCAGGCCGGTCACGACCCAGTTGTCGATCAGCTCGCCCAGCAGGAGCACCTCGATCCCCTTCTTGCGGAACGCCTCCAGGTGCGGGCTGGCGGTGGCGGCGGCGAGGGTCGGGGCGAGCAGGTAGTAGATCTTGTCCTGGCCCTCCTTCATCCGCCCGACGTAGTCGCGGAACGAGACGTCCGCGTCCTGCGTGGGGGAGTGGGTGCTGGTGAAGCGCAGCAGCTCGGCGATCTCCGCGCGGTTGTCGTAGTCCTCGGCGATGCCCTCCTTCAGCACCGCGCCGAACTCGCCCCAGAACTCGGCGTACTTCTCGGGCTCCTTGCGCGCCAGGTCCTTGAGGAGCCGCAGCACCTTCTTGACGGCGCTGGAGCGGATGTGGTCGAGCGCCCGGCTGCCCTGGAGCATCTCCCGGGAGACGTTCAGCGGCAGGTCGGCCGAGTCGATGATCCCGCGGACGAACCGCAGGTAGGACGGCATGAGCTGGCCCGTGTCCTCCAGGATGAAGACCCGCTGCACGTGGAGCCGGACGCCGTGCCGAGGCTGCTGCGCGTACAGGTCATAGGGGGCGCGGGACGGGACGAACAGCAGCATCGTGTACTCGTACCGCCCCTCCACCTTGGCGTGCAGGTGGGCGATGGGGTCGGTGAAGTCGCCGCTGATGTGCCGGTAGTAGTCGCGGTAGTCCTGCTCGGTGAGCTCGCTCTTCGGACGGGTCCAGAGCGCGGACGCCTTGTTGACGGTGGGCGGGTCGTCCGCGTCGCCCTGGCCCTCGGACGGCATCACGATCGGCAGGCTGATGTGGTCGGAGTACCGCTGGATGATCGACCGCAGCCGGTGCTCGTTCAGCAGCTCCTGCTCGCCCTCGCGGAGGTGCAGCACGATCGTGGTGCCGCGCTCCGGGCGCTCGACCGTCTCCAGCGTGTACTCGCCCCTGCCCTCGGACGACCAGCGGACGCCCTCCTCGGCCGGCAGCCCGGCGCGCCGGGTCGTCAGGACGACCCGGTCGGCCACGACGAACGCCGAGTAGAAGCCCACGCCGAACTGCCCGATGAGTTCGGTGTCGGCGCGCTTGTCGTCCTTCAGCGCGCGGAGGAACTCGGCGGTCCCGGACCGGGCGATCGTGCCGATGTTCTCGATCACCTCCGCGCGGCTCATGCCGATGCCGTTGTCCTCGATGGTGATCGTGCCGGCGTCCTTGTCGAACGCGACGCGAATGCGTAGCCGTTCCCCGTCGTCCGCGAGTTCGGGCCGGGAGAACCGCTCGAAGCGCAACCGGTCGATCGCGTCGGACGCATTCGAGATCAGTTCGCGGAGGAAGATTTCCTTGTTGCTGTAGAGCGAATGGGCCATGAGGTCCAGAATCTGGGCCACCTCGGCCTGAAACGTGAATGTCTCTTCATGCGCCTCTACGGTCATGGTCTCCGTCCATGGGGAAAGGCCGGCGCGCGATCGCCCCCGGAACGATCAGACGGGCGCCGCCGGCCGATGAGCGGTGCAAGCCTAGAATTGCGGCTTCGGCGGGTCAACGGCACGCCCCTCGCGCCGGCATGCGTCCCAGCCGTGCGTCCCGTGAAGGGACCCGGCCGGGTGACCGGCCGGCGCGCCGGTCCCGGCCGCGACCGCGCCGCGGAGGCCGGGATCCGGGGCGCGGGCGCGGGCCGGGCGTTGCGCGCCGCCCGAAAAACCGCCGTCAGGCGGCGAACGGTCCGGGATCTGAGAATCCCTCGGCCAGCCCGAAATGGGGGCTGGTCACGATGCGGACGTCGCCCATGACCGTGTCGGGGCCGAGCGGATCGCGCCAGATGTTCCATACCGGCGACATGTCGAGCCCGCCCATGTAGTTGACGTTCGACGCGGCCGCGTCGTCCTGGAGGTCCTCGGCCTCGCCGACGAGCGCCTCGGTGAGCGTGCGCCGCCCGGTCTCCCGCGCCTCGCGGACGTCCGTGAGCCCGGCGGTGATGCGGGTGAAGGACTGGACGGCCTCGTCGCCGGCGCGGCTGTCCTCGTGCACGAGGCCGTGGGCGTGCGAGAAGTACTCGTCCATGCCGATGTACTGCTTGTACAGGCGGGACACGAGCACGAGGAACCGGGAGTAGGCGCGGCGGTAGACGTAGTCGAAGAACGTGAGCGCCTTCGCCTCGTCCATCTCCTTGTGCAGGACGGTGGCCACGGCCGCGGAGCCGACCAGCGCCCCGTACTGGGCGAGGTGGACGCCCGTGGACAGCAGCGGGTCGAGGAAGCAGGCGGCGTCTCCGACGATGATGTGCCCGGGGCCGCAGAACCGGTCGGACACGTAGGAGTAGTCCTGCTCGGCGCGGACCGGCCCGGTGAGGACGGCGTCCTCCAGGAGCCGGCGCATGTCCGCGGACCGTCCGAGGGCGTCGTGGTAGTAGGCGCCGAGGTCGGCGAACGAGGGCCGCTCCTCGGCGAAGCACCGCTTGTAGGTGACGTACCCGGTGCTGTACCGGCCGCCGCCCAGCGGGATGTGCCAGTACCAGCCCTCGGGCGCGGAGACGACGTTGATCGCCCCCTCCGGGCCGCCGGGCAGCGCCCGCGCGCCGTCCCAGTAGCCCCAGACCGCGATGTTCTGGAACGTCTCGTGCGGGCGGCGCATGTCGAAGTGCTGCCTCGCCAGGACGCCGGCGCGCCCGGAGGCGTCGACCAGGAAGTCGAAGCCGGTGTGGCGGATGGTGCCCTCGCGGTCGACCCAGCAGGCGGACACCGGCCGGCCCGCCTCGAACGCGACGTCCTTGACCGTGGCGCCCTCGATCACCTCCGCGCCCTGCCTGGAGGCGTTGCGGAGCAGGATGTCGTCGTAGGCGGCGCGGTCCACCTGCCAGGACCACGCGTCGGGGTCCACGAGCTCGCTCCAGTCCAGCAGCCACTTGTCGTCCTTCCAGTGGAAGACGCCGCCGCGCTTGGTCTGGAATCCGTGGGCCTGGACGGCCTCGAACGCGCCGGACAGGCGCAGCGTGGACAGGCACGAGGCGAGCAGGGACTCGCCGATGTGGTAGCGGGGGAAGGTCTCGCGTTCGAGCAGCCGCACCCGCAGGCCCGATCTCGCGAGCAGGGCGGCGGCGGTCGATCCCGCCGGGCCTCCTCCGATCACGAGGACCTGGACGTGACCGTCGCTGGAATACATGTGACGCCTCCTGTGATTGGGAAAATCCCCCTTTGTGTAGACAAGCACCGCTTTGGGTAATTTACATGTGACGATGGGTGAGGGATTGTGTGGCGACCGCGTCACCGCCCGCCGTTCGGACAGGTCAATCTTGCGCCGCGGATAGGGAACCATGGCTTGCGCCGACGCCGCCCCTCCGGCGGCCGGGTGATCCAACGGCCGATTCGGCAATCACCACAACGCGGACATTCTACGAATTTCCCCCACTGATCCTTTTCCGGGAAGTGCCCCATCGGGAGATCGTTTCTTTCCGCACGGACGTGATGGAACGTTCTCCAGGCCCGTTTTCGCAGATCACGGGCGACATCGCACTAATCCACGCGAACGCTTGCACGCCCGTCCGAGCCGGTTATAACCTAGCCGCCCCGACCGGGATGCCGACGAACTCGCTGCCATGGAGAAAAGGCATCCGAGCGCTGGACGTCCGATCGTCCCCGCCTTTTCCCGACCGCGGGGCACCGTTGTTTCGGCTTCATGGAAATCGAGGAAGTGTCCATGGCTAGATCCGGTTCGCCGGGAAGCCGGCCCTCCACCGCCTCCCTCTGGCTGACCCCGCTCCTCATGCTCGTCGCGGGCGCCGCGGTGACGCTGGTCGTGCCCGCCGGCGCCCGCGCGGGCGTCGCGCTGTGCGGCCTGGCGGCGACCGGCTTCGTCCTCTGGGAGGAGCTGCGCAGGGAGCGCGCGGTCACCGCGCTGCGGGAAGCGCACGCCGCCGCGGAGGCGACGCTGCGGCACCGGCTGGCCGGCCAGGAGGCGGCGGCCGTCCACCTCGCGACCGAGCTGCTGCCCGCCGCCCTCGACCGGCTCCGCCACGGCGCGGTCGCGGAGGACGCGGTCCGGGGCCTCGTGCCCGAGAACGGCTCGCGGCTCGGCGACGCCCACGAGCGGATGCTCCGCTCGGTCGTCGAGATCGTGGACACCCAGGTCGGCGTGCACGACGCCGCCCAGCGCGCGTTCGTGAACATCGCCCGCCGCGTCCAGGCGATCGTCCACCAGCAGGCCCTGGACATGCGGGCGATGGAGGACAAGCACGGCAACAACCCCGACGTCTTCGGCGACCTGCTCCACCTCGACCACGGCAACGCGCTGATCGGCCGCCTCGCCGACAGCGTCGCCGTCCTCGGCGGCGCCCGCCCCGGCCGCCAGTGGCGCCAGGACGTGCCGCTGTTCAACGTCCTGCGCGGGGCCATGTCCCGCATCAACGACTACAAGCGCGTCGACCTGCACTCGGTCGCCGAGTTCGCCGTCGTCGGGCCGACCGTGGAGCCGCTCATCCACGCGATCGCCGAACTGCTGGACAACGCCACACGCTACTCGCCGCCGCAGGCCCGCGTGCACCTCACCGCGATCGAGACCACCTCCGGCGTGGCGGTCGAGATCGAGGACGCCGGGGTCGGCCTCACCGACGAGGCCCGCGTCCGCGCCGAGACGGCGCTCGCGCTCGGCGCCACCGAGCTCGACCTCGACGACCTCGGCGAGACGCCGCGCCTCGGCCTCGCCGTCGTCGGGCGCCTCGCCCGCGCGAACGACTTCACCGTGGCGCTGCGCCCCTCCGCCTACGGCGGCGTCCGCGCGGTGCTGACCGTCCCGCAGGACGCCCTCACCGCCACCCCCTTCCCCGGCGGCATGATCGCCCACGCCGCCGTCCTGCCGCCGCCGAGGCCGCGGCCGCGGCCCGACCTGGGCCCGGTCGCGCCCGCCCGGGACGACGCGGACGACGGGATCGAGCGCAACGCCAACGGCCTGCCCCAGCGGCGGCGGCGCGGCGGCCGGGTGCCGGCCAGGACGGTACCGGCCCCCGCGGGCCCGGCCGCCCCGGCCCCGCCCCCGGACGCGCCCGTCCAGCCGGGCATGTGGCTGGCCGATTTCCAGGAAGGCGTCTCAGGCAGGCTCTCCGCGGGGGACGTCGACGACCCGCGCGGCGACGCGCCGATCGGGAAGGGTGAGTAGGCGGATGGCACCGCAGTCGATGAACATGGACTGGATCCTCAAGGACCTCGCGACCAGCGTCCCCGAGACCCGCCACGTCGTGGTGCTGTCCTCGGACGGGCTGACGATCGCCGAGTTCAGCCCCATCCCCGGCGCGGTCGGCACCGTCGAGACCGCCGAGCGCCTCGCCGCCGCGTGCGCGGGCCTGCAGAGCCTCGCGGGCGCGATCGCCGCGGAGTTCCCGCACGGCGACGGCCGCATGCGCCTCGTCGTCATCGAGATCGACGGCGGCTTCTTCTACCTGATGGCGGCGGGCCGCGGCGCCTACCTGGCGGTGCTCGCCGACGACGGGGTGGACGCCGGGCTGATGGGCCAGCGCATGCGCGACCTCGTCGCCCGGATCGGGGAGCACCTGAGCAGCGCGCCGCGATCGAACGAGCCGGCCGTATGAGCGGAACCGGAGCGCGGCCGGGCGGGGCCGGCGGGCCCGCCCGGCGCGGCTGGCCGGACGGCGCGCCGGAGCGGCTCTACGTGGTCGGCGCGGCCGAGGGGCCGCCCGCCGAACGCGCCCCCCTCGACCTCGTCACGCTGGTCGTGACCCGCCCGGGCGCCAAGCCGGGCGCGCACCCCGAGCACGGCGCGATCCTCCGCCTGTGCGCCGGTCCGCTGTCGATCGCCGAGCTGTCGGCCTACCTGTCGCTGCCCGCCAGCACGGTCACCGTGCTGGTCGCGGAGCTGGTGGAGGACGGCCGGGTCGAGGCCCGGGCACCGATGTCGGCGACGGCCCACCCCGTCGCCCTTCTCGAGGCGGTGATGGATGGGCTCTCCAAGATCTGACCTTGGCGAGCGCACCGGGCCGCGGGCCGGGGACGAGCTGTCCCCCTCGACCGTCGCGGCGGTGAAGGTCGTGGTCGTCGGCGGCTTCGGCGTCGGCAAGACGACCCTGGTCGGCGCGGTCAGCGAGATCCGGCCGCTCACCACCGAGGAGACGATGACGCAGGCCAGCGTCGGCGTGGACGACATCGCCGGCGTCGAGGGCAAGACCCGGACCACCGTGGCGATGGACTTCGGCCGGATCAGCCTCAACGACGAGCTCGTCCTCTACCTGTTCGGCACCCCCGGGCAGGAGCGGTTCTGGTTCCTGTGGAAGGGGCTGTTCGAAGGCGCGCTGGGCGCCGTGGTCCTCATCGACACGCGGCGGCTGGAGGTCAGCTTCGACGTCCTCGGCCGCCTGGAGGACCGGGGCGTCCCGTTCATCGTGGCCGTCAACTGCTTCCCCGACGCCCCGCCCCACCCCCTGGAGGCCATCCGGGAGGCGCTCGACCTGGAGCCGTCCGTCCCCATCGTCGAGTGCGACGCCCGCAGCCGCGCGTCCAGCCGCGACACCCTGCTGGTCCTCATGCGCTACCTGTACGACCTCACCGCAGCAACCCAGGAGCGATGACAGTGACGCCTTCCCCCGCCGGGCTGGTCAACCTCTTCTCGCCCGAGGCCGTGGCGGACCCCATGGGCACCTACGAGCGGCTCCGCGCCCGGCACGGCCCGGTCGCGCCCGTCCTGCTCGCCGACGACCTGCCCGCCTGGCTCGTCCTCGGCTACCGGGAGAACCTGGAGGTCGCCCGCACCGCCACCCGGTTCACCCGCGACTCGCGGGTCTGGAACCTCGCCCGGGAGGGCCGGGTCCCCGCCGGTTCGCCGCTGCTGCCGGTGACCGAGTGGAAGCCGGTCGTCCGGTTCGCCGAAGGCGGCGAGCACCGGCGGCTGCGGACGGCCATCAACGAGAGCCTGGCGAGGTTCAACCGCCGCGGCCTGCGCCGCCACGTCACCCGGTACGCGGGCGAGCTGATCGACGGGTTCTGCGCCGCGGGCCGCGCCGACCTCGTCCCGCGGTTCGTCCAGCACCTGCCGATGCTCGTGCTCGCCCGGCTGATCGGCATCCCCGGCCACGCCGCCCCCGGCCTCGCCCGCGCGACGCAGGACCTGATGGTCGGGGCGCGGACCGCGGTCGCCAGCAACGAGCACATCGTGGCGTGCCTGCGCGACGTCGTGGCGGACAAGCGCGCCGCGCCCGCGGGCGACCTCGCGTCCTGGCTGCTCGCCCACCCCATCGGGCTGAGCGACCCGGAGGTGGTGCAGAACCTGCGCGTCACCCTCGTGATCGCGAACGAGACCACGGTCGCCCTGATCGCGAGCACGCTGCGGATGATGCTCACCGACCCCCGCTTCCGCGCGTCCCTCGCGGGCGGCCACATGACGCTGCCCGACGCCGTGGAGCAGATCCTCTGGGACGAGCCGCCGTTCCGCACCCTGGTCGGGCGGTGGGCCACCGCCGACACCGAGCTGGGCGGGCAGAAGATCAAGGCGGGCGACATGATGCTCCTCGGCCTCGCCGCCGGCAACGCCGACCCCGCCATCCGCCCCGACCTCGCCGCGCCGCTGCTCGGCAACCGCTCGCACCTCTCCTTCGGCGGCGGCGCCCACGAGTGCCCCGGCCAGGACATCAGCCGGGCCATCGCCGAGGTGGGGATCGACACCCTCTTCCTGCGGCTCCCCGACCTGGACCTCGCCGTCCCCGAGGACGAGCTCGGCTGGAACGCGGCATGGGTGACCCGCCACCTGGCGACGCTCCCCGTAACGTTCACGCCCCGCCGCCCCGAGCCCGCCGCCCGTCCCGGACCGGCCCGCCCGCGGCCCCCGCTCGACGGTTGCCCGAGCCGCGGGCCGGGGCCCTCGGCATGGCCGTCCGCGTCACCCCGGCCCGCCTCGCGCGTGGCGTCCCTGATCCGGCTGCTGGCCCCGCACCTCCGCTGAGCTGCGGAAGGCGGGCCGGATACACTCGCCCGCGGTGGAGAGCTGGGAACTGGTGGCGCGCGAACGCGTCCGCGACGCGGTGGCCGCCTACACGCACGCCGCCGACCGGGGACGCGCCGGCGACCTGGCCGCGCTGTTCGCCCCGGACGGCGTCCTGGAGATCCGCGGCGGCGCGACCGCCGCGGGACGGGAGGCGATCGCCGCGCTCGTGGCGGGCGCCGCCGGACGCGGCTCGGCCCCGCGCCCTGACGGGCACCCGGGCGTGATCCGGCACTTCGTCGCGAACCTGCGCTTCGAGGAGGTCGCCCCGGACGCCGTCCGCGCGTCGGCGTACTTCCTCGTCATGAACGCCACCGGCCCCGACCACTGGGGCCGCTACCGCGACCTGCTCGTCCCGGGCGGCGACGAAGGGCAGTGGCTGTTCGCGCGCCGCTTCGTCAGCGTGGACGGCGCCTCCGAAACATCCGTCATGGTTTCAGGCTCGGAGTGACAGGGACTCGGCGGCACCGCCCGGCAACAGGGTCGGCCGCATGACTCGCTCCCGGACGCGCAGGCCGTCACGCGCGAGTGGCCGGTGAGCGCGATGGCCGATCGTGAGCCCGGCTGCCTAGTGTGCGACAACAACGCGCGCCTAGGCGCGCTGCCGCCGCGTGAGCGCGTCGGGGGCGACCAGTACTGGCGCGCGGCGCACGCCTGAGGTCGACGTCAGGTGGCGGGACGAGATCGCCGTCGCGCTCGGGCGGCATCTGTAGGGGCCGTCTGGTTGCTGGGATCACTCGCGTATCCTCTGGTCACGGCGAGGTGAGTGAGGTTAGCCTCGCCTAATTCGCGTCCTGCGTCGTCGGGGCGGTGGCCGGGGCACGGAGGCAGGGTGAAGGCGGAGGTTCCCACGGGACGGTCGGTGCTCCGCGGGGCGATCCGCTCGCAGCGCCGCGACGTCGCGGTGAGCGCGGTGCTCGCCTCGGCGCACCAGGTCGGCGAGACGCTCGTGCCCGTGCTCATCGGCGTGGCCATCGACCAGGCCATCGCCGGGGACGACGGGCGGGCCCTCGTCCTGTGGCTGGCCGTGCTCGCCGCCGTGTACGTCGCGCTGTCGTGGGGCTTCCGGATCGGCGCCGGCGCGGGGGAGCGGGCCGGGGCGCGGGCCGCGCACGCGCTGCGGGTCGCGCTCGTCGAGCGGGTGCTGGACCCGCGCGGCGGCGCCGGGACCGGCCGGCTGCCCGGCGCGCTCGCCGCGGTCGCCACCGAGGACGCCCGCCGCGTCGGGGCCGTGAACGTGGCGCTGATGGCCGGGATCGCCGCGCTGGTCGGCATCGCGTCCGGCGCGGCGGTGCTGCTGAGCATCTCGGTGCCGCTCGGCCTGGTCGTCGTGCTCGGGACGCCGCTGCTGCTGTGGCTCGGGCACGCGCTGAGCCGCCCGCTGGAGCGGCGCAGCCGCGCCGAGCAGGAGCGCGCGGCGCACGCGTCCGCCGTCGCCGCCGACCTGGTCGCGGGGTTGCGGGTGCTGAAGGGCGTCGGCGCCGAGTCCGCGGCCGTCGAGCGGTACCGGCGGACGAGCGGGGAGTCGCTCGCCGCGACGCTGCGGGCCGCGCGCGCCGAGGCGTGGCAGAACGGCACGGTCCTCGCCCTCACCGGGCTGTTCATCGCGCTGGTCGCGCTCGTCGGCGGGCGGCTCGCCGCGCAGGGCGAGGTCAGCCTCGGCCAGCTCGTGTCGGCGGTCGGGCTGGCGCTGCTGCTGCTCGGCCCGCTGTCGGTGCTCGCCTGGGTGAACGCCGAGCTCGCGCAGGGCCGCGCCTCCGCCGCCCGGATCGCGGACGTGCTGGCCTCGCCGTCCGCGGTGCCGGACGGGGACGGCGTGCCGCCCGCGCCGGTCGCCGGGCACGTGCGGCTGCGCGGCGTGGCGTCCGGGAGCCTGCGGTCGGTGGACCTGGAGGCGCGGCCGGGCGAGCTGCTCGGCGTCGTCGCCCCCGATCCGCGCGACGCGGCGGCGCTGCTGCGCTGCCTCGGCCGCGAGACCGACCCGGACGCCGGCACCGTCGAGCTGGACGGCGTCCC
>NZ_CAACUY010000245.1 GCF_900659615.1 Actinomadura fibrosa
GGTCCCGCTGCGCGAGTTCACCGCCCGCGCGGCCGCCGGGCTCCCGTCCACCGCGTGGGGCGTCCGCGCCGCGGGCGACCCCGACCGTCCCGTCCGCACCGTGGCGGTGTGCGGCGGCGCCGGCGACTCCCTGCTCGACACCGCGCGCGAGGCCGGCGTCGACGCGTACCTCACCGCCGACCTGCGGCACCACCCCGCGTCGGAGTTCGCCGAGCACGGCGGGCCCGCGCTGGTGGACGCCGCGCACTGGGCGACCGAATGGCCCTGGCTCGCGGACGCGGAGCGGCGTCTCGCCGGGTCCTCACCGGAAGCGGGCACGTTGGAGACCCGGGTGTCCACGCTCGTCACCGACGCGTGGCGCCTGCATGACGAAGGAGCAAAGTGAAAGCCGCACCGCAAGCCCAGCTTCGCCTGATCGACCTGCAGGACCTCGACAGCTCGCTGGACCGGCTGGCCCACCGCCGCCGCACGCTGCCCGAGCTGGCCGCGATCGAGCGGCTGGAGGCGCGGCTGACCGAGCTGCGGGACGCGATCGTGGCGGCCGAGACCGAGGTCGGCGACCTCGAACGCGAGCAGCGGAAGGCCGAGCAGGACGTCGACCAGGTCCGCGCCCGCGCCGACCGCGACCAGAAGCGGCTCGACTCCGGCCAGGTCACCTCCGCCAAGGACCTCAGCGGCCTCCAGGCGGAGATCGAGTCGCTGAACCGCCGCCAGGCCGACCTGGAGGAGGTCGTCCTGGAGATCATGGAACGCACCGAGGAGGCGGAGCGCACGGTCGCCGCGCTGCGCGGCGACCGGGAGTCCGTGCAGGCGGAGCTCGCCGAGCTCGTCCAGCGCCGCGACGCGGCCCAGCAGGAGATCGACGAGGAGTCCGGGACGACCAGCGCCGCCCGCACCGCCGTCGCCAAGGACGTCCCCGAGGACCTGCTCGCCCTCTACGAGAAGCTGCGCGGCCAGTTCGGCGGCGTCGGGGCGGCCAAGCTCTACCGCGGCTCCTGCCAGGGCTGCCACCTGGCCCTCAACACCGTCGACCTGAACCGCATCCGCGCCGCCGCCGAGGACGAGGTCGTCCGCTGCGAGGAGTGCCGCCGCATCCTCGTCCGCACCCCCGAGTCCGGGCTGTGACGGCGCGCCGCCTGATCGTCGAGGCGGACGGCGGCTCCCGCGGCAACCCCGGCCCCGCCGGCTACGGCGCGCTCGTCCGCGACGCGGTCACCGGGGAGGTGCTGGCCGAGGTCGCCGAGGCGATCGGGCTCGCCACCAACAACGTGGCCGAGTACCGGGGCCTGATCGCCGGGCTCACGGCCGCCGCCGCGATCGACCCGTCCGCGCGCGTCGAGGTCCGGATGGACTCCAAGCTCGTCGTCGAGCAGATGTCCGGCCGCTGGAAGATCAAGCATCCGGACATGATCCCGCTGGCCCTCCAGGCCCGGGAGGCGGCGTCCGGCCTCGGCTCGGTCACCTACGGCTGGATCCCCCGCAACCGCAACGCGCACGCCGACCGGCTCGCCAACGAGGCCATGGACGCCGCCGCCCGCGGCGAGACCTGGGTCCGCGCGGTCGAGGAGCCGGACGGCGAGGACCCCGACCCCGTCCCGCCCGCCCCGGTCCGCGCCGCCACCACGTCCCGGACGACCACCCTGCTCCTGCGCCACGGCGAGACGCCCCTCTCCGCCGAGAAGCGCTTCGCCGGCCGGAACGACGTCCCGCTCACCCCCGCCGGCCTGGCCCAGGCCCGCGCCGCCGCCCTCGCCCTCAAGGACCGCGGCCTCGACGCGATCGTCACGTCCCCGCTGTCGCGCTGCCGCGACACCGCCGCCGAGATCGCCGCCGTCACGGGCCTGGACGTCCGCGTCGAGGACGGCTTCCGCGAGACCGACTTCGGCGAGTGGGAGGGCCTCACGTTCGCCGAGGCCGGCGACCGCGCCCCCGCCGCGCTGAAGGAGTGGCTCGCCGACCCCGAGGCGGCGCCGCCCGGCGGGGAGAGCTTCGCGAGCGTCTCCCGCCGCGTCCGCACGGCCCTGGACAAGCTCAAGGTCCGCTACCGCGACCAGACCGTCCTGGTGGTCTCCCACGTCACGCCGATCAAGCTTCTCGTCCGGGACGCCCTCGGCGCCCCCATGGCGTCCATCTACCGGATGCACCTGGACGTGGCGTCGCTGTCGTCCGTCGACTGGTACGCCGACGGCCCGGCGACCCTCCGCGCCTTCAACGACGTCCACCACCTCGACCGCTGATCCGGGGCCCCGCGCGACCGGTTACCCTTGTGGCACGGCGGACGAGCCGGCCGGGCGGCCGCGTCGGGGAGCGATCCCCGTCGAGGAAAGTCCGGGCTCCACAGGGCGAGGTGGTCGGTAACGCCGACCCGGGGCGACCCGCGGGACAGTGCCACAGAAAGCAGACCGCCACCGGTCCGCCGGTGGTAAGGGTGAAACGGTGAGGTAAGAGCTCACCAGCGCCCACGGTGACGTGGGCGGCTCGGTAAACCCCACCTGGAGCAAGGTCAAGAAGGGAAGCGGCGCTTCCCGCGCAGGCGTTCGAGGGCGGCCCGCCCGAGCCTGCGGGTAGACCGCTGGAGGCCGCCGGCAACGGCGGTCCGAGATGGATGGCCGCCACCCGCCGCCGCGAGGCGACGGGCACAGAACCCGGCTTACAGGCCGACTCGTCCGCCCTCCCCCCTTCCGCTCCGGAGCGGGGATCGTTATGAACTGGCGCTCCTCCCGGACCGGGGCCTTGGTTCGCGGCTTTCAATCGTCCAGGCTTCTGTGCCATCGTTTCGCGTCCTGATGCGGTCAGGGTGACTTTCTTGTTCATAGGGAAGCGGTCTGTGATGATGAGCATCGAGGAGGGAGGACGAGAATGGTGCTCTCTCCCGACTGTCCCGGGTGCGGGTCGCTCGACACGGACCGGTACTTCTCCAGGCTGATGGACGACCTCACAGCCCCGCTGACCAAGCTGCTTCCCAGGGCCCGTTCCATGTTCTCGGACAATCGGGCCTTCCTGTATGAGTGCAATAACTGCGACAGGAAGTTCATCCTCTGCAGTCAGTGTCATGAGACTCGGCTGGTGAAATCGAAGACCGGCCCCGGAGACTCCAAGAGATGCCACGACTGCGGAAGGAAGGTTTATATCGAGTGAAAAGGCGTCGAGCGCTGGGCTGACGCGTCACGCGAATAGCCGCGGTGTTCACGCAGCGCATGTAGGCGCCCGGAGCGGACCCGCCGGCTGTGCCGTCCCCGCGGATGACTCTCGTGGTTGTTCGGGACTATTGGTATCTTCTGGACATCTCACCTTGCCTGGGGCACCCCGTGCCGCGCGGCGGGAAGGGGTGTCGGGTGCGGACGGTGTGCGGCGGTTCGGCGCTCGCCGTCGCCGTGATGATCGCGGCGAGCGGCTGCGGTGGGCATCGCGCGGCACCGGCGCCCGTCCAGTACGCCGCCCCTCCGGTGCCGCCCCCGGGGGCCGCCCCGTCGCCGTCCTCGACCCCGAGTGCCCGGGCGCCGGGCGCGGTCACGTTGAGGATCAAGGCGCAGTTCCAGGAAGGGCGGCTGTACTGCATCCCCGCGTCGAGCGCGATCAGCCTCGGCACGTTCGGGATCGCGGTCAGGCAGCGCACCCTCGCGAGGAAGATGGACACGCACGCGCCGTTCGGGACGCATGGCGACGACGCCGTCCGGGTGCTGGCCGACTATGTCTCGCCGGGCTACACGGTCACCAACGTGACGGACGTCCAGAACCCGGTGACGCTCATGCGGCGCGTCGTGGACAACGTCGGCGTCCTCCGGCGGGCGCCGCAGATCGCGGTCTGGTGGGAGCGGCTGCCCTGGAACAGGGGCCTCGGCGGCCACTACGGGCATGTCATCGTCGCCTACGGCTACGACGCCCGTGCCGGAACCGTCGAGGTATGGGACCCCTGGGCCGCCACCGGAGGCCGCCACACCCTCTCGGCCAAGGCGCTCGCCAAGGCCGCGCAGTACTGGGGCATGTACTTCTACTCGCGGACGACGTCCCCGAAGGGCCTGCGGGACGTGCGGAGAACCTCGCACCGGGGACGAGTGGCATGGATCTCGGCAGGTTCGGGTCACACGACACAGAGGACCTGATACGGGACGCCTAACGTCCGAGGTAGAGCTGATCGCCTCGGTCGGCGGTGACGCGGGGAACGGTGGCCGAGCCCCGCGGGAAGGGAGCACCGGTGTTCATCATCATGGTCATGGTGCTGGGGCTCATCGGATTGCTGGCTTCACTGGTCTACCTGTGGGACTTCGCGCGCGCGAGCCGGCGCGACGCCCTGTTCCTGCCGGCGTCCGACCGGCGCGCGCGGAGGGCGCGCCGGGTGACGGGCATGTACACCCGCGGCAGCGACTTCGTCCGCGGGGACGACGAGCTCGTCGGGCGCTGAGGGCGCGGGCCGTTCCGGCGGGGGAGCGGCCCGCGCCCTCGACGGCTCAGGTGAGGCTCTTGGCGTCCTTGCCGCCGCCGTCCGGGGCCTCGTCGGGGACGGGGACGAACGTCTCCGCGGCCGGGTCGAGGACGTGGACGGTGGCGGACTCCAGCTCCAGGAACAGGCCCACGAGCTCGATCTCGCCGGCGTCGACCCGCTCCCGGAGCCACGGGTAGGTGCGCAGGTTGTCGAGCTGCTGCATGACGTTGGTCTTGCAGAGCCGGGTCAGCGGCGAGTCGGCCGCGTCCGGGTCCGCCGGGGCGGGGGCGTCGGCGGCCAGGAAGCGGGCGAGGCTGTGGTTGCCGTGCTTGAGCCACCGGGACAGCCCGCGCAGGTGCTCGACCTCGGTGCCGCCGCCGAGGAGCGCGGCCATGGCGCCGCAGTTGGAGTGGCCGCAGACGGAGATCGTCTTGATCCCGAGGACGTTGACGGCGTACTCGACGGTCGCGGCGACGGAGTCGTCGTGGGTGCGCGAGCCGTGCCGCGGGACGAGGTTGCCGACGTTGCGGTTGATGAAGAGGTCCCCGGGCCCGCTGGCGGTGATGATGTTGGGCACCACCCGCGAGTCCACGCAGGTGATGAAGAGGTGCTTCGGCTTCTGCGCCATCGCGAGCTCGGCCATGATCGGCCGGACGAGCGGCGCGGTGCGGCCGTGGTACTCGCGGACGCCCGCGAGCAGCAGGGCGCTCGGGGACACCTCGGGCGCGTCGAGCTCGGCCTCGGCGCGCCGCCGTCGATTCGCCCATGGAGCCCACCAGCGTGCCGGCGGGGGCGTTTTACCCGGTGGAGACATTTCGCCTGTCACCGCTCTTTCATACCAAGTCTCATGAACCTCGTCGATGTCGACCCTGCCACCCTGCCGCTCGTGCGCGAGCCGCCACTGGTGGACGGCGTCGAACGCGGCATGGTCCATGAAGTCGACGTTGAGGTCCAGGTCGACGTCGGCGCCGGACGGGACGTCCCGGAGGAGCCGCGTCACCTTCGGGACCCCGAGGAAGGTCAGTGTCCCCTCCACGACCACGTGCCAGCGGGGCGATATGGGCGCGTCGCCGGGCGCGGGGACGAGCCGCTCGGCGCGGACCGACAGCCGCGTCAGCCGCCGCAGCGCCAGCACCACCATGATCCCGATGCCCAGCAGGACGCCCTCGCCGAGCCCGAGGACGATCACTCCGGCGAGCGTCGCGAAGTAGGCGGGCGCCTCGCGGTGGTGACGAAGGTCACGGACGCGGGCGGTGTCCATCAGCCGGACGCCGAGCACCACGAGCAGCGCCGCGAGGGCCGACAGCGGCACCTGCTCGATGACCGGCCCGCACGACAGCGCGAGCACGAGCACCCAGACGCCGTGCAGGACCGCCGACGCGCGGGTGCAGGCGCCCGCCTCCAGGTTCGCGGTGCTGCGCACGATCACGCCCGCGACCGGCAGGCCGCCCAGCAGGCCGGACACCGCGTTCGCGGCGCCCTGCCCGAGCAGCTCCCGGTCGAGGTCGGCGGGCGGCACGCCCGGCGGGCGGCGGCGGTCGACGGCGACGCTGCACAGCAGCGACTCCACGGCCGCCACGAGCCCGACGGAGACGACGGCGCCCACGATCGCGGCCGGGGACCCGTGCGGCAGGACGGGCGCGCTCCAGCCGGCGAGAAGCGTGCCGGGCAGGTCGACCCGCCGCGCGTGCCAGCCGAGCGACCAGGCGGCCAGGGTGGCGAGCGCGACCGCGGGCAGCGGGGCGGGGACGAGGCGCAGCGCGGCGCCGAGCCGTCCGCGCCCGCGCGGCAGCCGCGACCAACCAGCAAGGGCGAGGACGGTCAGCCCGCCGATCAGCGCCGGATGGGTGTGCGGGTGCAGCACCTGACGGGGCAGCTCCCGCAGGTTGGCCAGCGCGGACTGCTGCGGGCTGCCGCCGAGCAGCACGTGCACCTGCGCGAGGACGAGGACGGCGCCGACCCCGGCGAGCATGCCGTGCACGACGGCGGGCGACACCGCGAGGGCCGTCCGCGCCACCCTGCTGGCGCCGAGGGCGAGCTGGAGCAGCCCGCCGAGCAGCGTGATGGTGCAGGTGGCGCGCCACCCGTAGGTCTGGACGAGCTGCGCCACGATCACGGTCAGCCCGGCCGCGGGCCCGCTGACCTGGAGGGGCGATCCGCCGGCCAGACCGGCCACGACCCCGCCGACGATGGCGGCGACCAGCCCGGCGGCGACCGGCGCCCCCGAGGCGACCGCGATCCCCAGCGACAGCGGGATCGCGACCAGGAAGACGACGAACGATGCGAGCAGGTCCCGCCGCAGAACGGACACGTCGAGTGTCTTAAGGGTCACACACAGTAGACAACCACGATCCCCGCCCAGCCACCCGCACATCCACCGCCGAAAGCCCCGCAACAACCCAACACCAAGCCCACCCCGAACCCCGGCGCCGCCTACCCCCACCGTCACGCGAGGCTCGCCTCAGCGGCGCACGTAGTGACGCTGGCCTATCCCCGGCGTTGCACGAGGCTCGCCTTAGCGGGCCACGTGGTGGCGCCGCCTGCCCCGACGCTGCGCGAGGCCGCCGTGAGCAGTCCACGTACGGCCGCCTGTCCCTGGTGTCGCGCGGTGCGCCTTGAGCGGGCCGCGTAGCGGCGCCGACCTCACCCGGTGTTGCGTGGGGTTTGCCGTGGGCGGGCCGCGTAGTGCGCGGACTGCCGCTGGGGGCGCTTGGGGTCGACCTTCGGGCCGCGTGGTGGCGTCGGTTTTGTGTGGGGTGTGGTGGGGTTGGCGGGTTTTTTTTGTGTGTTGGCGGTCGGGGAGGCGGTGTCTGGTGGCTGGCCTCCCCGTCGCCGAGGGATCGCGACGCTTGCTTCGGGGCGGCCCAGGTCGGGGTGCCAGGCGAGCGGCCTGGGCCGGGCTAGCGGTGTTCAGCGTCGGTAGTCGCGGTGGCTCTGCCAGTCGTCGGGCTGCTGGCGGGAGCCGTAGGGGCCGGTGTCGCCGCTCTGCTGGTTGTTCTGCTGGTAGTCGTCCTGCTGGGAGCCGAAGTAGCCCGGGTTGTAGGCCTGGGTGGAGTTGGGGTCGGCGAACCCGCCGCCCTGGCCGCCCGCGTTCGGGTCGTGGGGTGCGGCGAGCGGGTCGGAGCCGCCGTTGTAGCTGCTGCCGCTGAAGTCGCCGTATCCGCCGGGGCCGCCCTGGCCGCCGTCCGAGCCGGTGCCGAACGAGCCGAAGGAGCCGCGGCCGCCGCCGGTGTTCAGCGGGTCGTCGTAGCGCGGTGCGTCGCCGTAGGCGGGGGACGTCGGGTAGCCGTCGCCCTGCGAGCCGCTCTGGCCGTAGCCGGGCGTGCCCGAGCCGAGCCCGCCGTCGTAGCCGGCGCCGGAGTCGTAGCCGGACGCGGGGCCGCCGGACGCCGGGGCGCCGGACGTGCCGCCCTGCGGCCAGGGGCCGGTGTTGCCGGTGCCCGCGCCGCCTCCGAAGGAGCCGCTGCCGAGCGGGTCGTTCAGCGGGTCGTTGAGCGGGCCGCCGAAGGAGCCGCCGCTCTCTTGGGACGAGCCGCCCGCCGACCGCTGGCGGTCGGTCTGGATGCGCTGGAGCAGCTCGTCCACGGTCGGGAGCTTGTGGTTGTCGGTGTCGGACCCGGAGCCGCCGCCGAGGCCGCCGACCGTGGCCGGGGGCGCCGCCGGAGCGGGCGGAGCGGGCGGGGTCGCCGGGGGCGCGAGGGGGTCGGACGTGCCGGGAAGCCCGGTCGAGTCGCCGTAGCCGCGCATCGGCTCGTCGGGACGGCCGAGGGGCAGACCGAGCGGGTCGGATGCGCCCTGCGGGGTCGGGAAGCCGCCCGAGCCGCCCGAGGGCGGCGGGCCCGCGGCGGCGGCCGGGCGTCCGCCCAGCGGGTCGGAGTTGTAGTCGCCGTAGGACGGCTCAGGGGAGCCGTACTGGGGCTGGTCCGGGACGCCGAAGGGCGACTGGTCGCCGTAGGGCGGCTGGTCCTGGCCGCCGCCGTACGCGGGCTCCTGGCCGCCGTAGGACGGCTGGTCGCCCGGGACGCCGAAAGGCGGCTGGTCGCCGTACGGGGACTGCTCCGCGCCGCCGTAGGACGGCTCCTGCCCGCCGTAGGGGGGCTGCTCGGCCGCGCCGTAGGCGTGCTGGGGCTCCTGGCCGCCGTACACGGGCTGGTCGGGCTGGCCGGGGACGCCGAAGGGCGCCTGCGGGCCGGTGCCGCCCGGCATGGCGAGGTCGGCGGGGATCGGGTCGTGGGCGGTCGAGCCGGGGTCGCCGAAGGGGGCGCCGCCCTGGAAGCCGCCGGGGCCCTGGGGCATCTGCTGCGGACCGGTCCCGGTCGGGGCGCCCATGCCGTTGAGGATCGAGCCGTCCTGGCCGAGCGAGACGGGCTGGGTCAGGTTCGGCGGCTCGGCGGGCTGCTCGGGGCCCGGCTGGGCCTGGGCGTGCAGCGGGTCGGCGGCGGGGTCGGGCTGCTGGCGGTCGCCGCCCTGGTCGTGCTGCCAGGGGAACTTGGGCTTGTCGAAGGTGATCGTCGCCCAGTAGTCGTCGTCCTCCATCTCGTCGGACGCCTGGCCGGCCGGGGCGGGCGGCGGCGGGGCGGACGGGGGGGCGGCGGTGGGCGCGGCGAGCGGCCCGCCGGCGACGCGGCGGTCGTAGGCGGGGTCGGGGGCGCCGGGGCCGTAGGAGGCGTCGTCGTACCCGGTGTCGTAGTCGCCCTCGTAGCCGGTGTCGTAACCGTCCGCGGGGGCGCCCTCCGGCTGGGGCGGCGGGGCGGCGCGGCGGCCGCGCGGCTGCGGTGCCTGCTCGTCGGCCATCCAGTCGTCGTCGTCGCGCCCGGCCCTGCTGGCCCGCAGGCCCAGGGCCACGAGGACGACCACGAGGACGACGACCACAATGAGGCCGAAGACCACGATGTAAGAAGTCATGCCACCACCCAATGCCTTGGCCCGGCGAGGATCGCCAGCGCGGACCGCGGGTCCGTCCCGAATGTCACCAGCGGTCGGTTCCCCACGGGCCTAGCCCGATTGTGTCCGACCGCTATGACCGTTGTCACACCCTTCGCGCACATTTACCCTCACCCGGCGCGTCCCGTCCGGCCCGTCCGGCCGGCGCGGTCCGCGCCTGTCAGCTCCAGCCCCCCGAGGGGTCCGCCCTGACCCTGTGCTCCCAGGCCCCAGCTTCAGGCCGCACGGTCAACGCGCCTACTTGCCGCGGAAGTTCCCGGTGATCCGGCCCCGGCCCACCGTGTGCTTGGCGATCGCGCCGAGCGAGTCCTTCAGCGAGGCGCCGTTCCGGAACGGCGCCGGAGCGTCCAGCGCGTAGATGGTGAACCTGTACCGATGCCGTTCTCCCTTGGGCGGGCAGGGTGGTGCGTAGCCCGCCTTCTTGCTGGTGGTCACGCCCTCGACGGCGTTGTCGAGCCGTGCTCCTTCGACCAGTTCGCCGACCGCTCCGTCGATGCCCGCGATGACCCAGTGGACGTAGGCGCCGTTGGAGGCGTCCGGGTCGTCCACGACGATCGCGAACGACCGCGTACCGGCCGGGGCCCCCGACCACTTCAGCGGCGGGGTCTTGCCCTGTCCGCCAGGGTACGTCGTGCAGCCGTACCTCGTGGGCAAGTCGCGGCCATCGCGAAACACCGGGCTGGTCACCGTGAACCATTCCGACAGCTCGGCGCTCTTGTTCTCGGGCTGGCCGATCAGCCCGCAGCCGCTCAGGGCGCCGGCGAGCGCCAGGGTGCCCGCCGCGGCCACGATCGGACGCCGGTCTCTGCTCATCATCGCTACGCTCCCGCGCGGAATCGTACGCCGCGTCCCGCCGGATTGCCGTCATCCCGGCGTCGCGCGCCCCGCCGGACGCGCCCCCTTCCTCGTCCGCCCCAACCTTAGGGGTTCGGCGGGGGTGGAACGGGCCTTTCGTCCCGGGAGGCGACGGCGCTCCCGGACTGGTCCGCTGTGAGTTGCGTCATGTCTGCTGTGGCGCGTTCCGCCCGAGTATTTGGCAAGTAGTGGCGAAGTTCACACGCGCCGCAACGGTCCACTTTGCCGGACTGGGAAGTTTTCGTGTTCTTTCGTGGTTTTCGATTGGTGCCAGCCCGGCACCATGAGCTAGTTTGTGAATGTCTTCACAAGCCGACCGGAAACATTGGAGGGCCGCAATGGCCAGGACCGCCGAGGGGACCCCTGGCGCTCCCCACATCCTCATCGTGGGTGGCGGCTATGTGGGCATGTACACCGCCCTGCGCCTGCAGAAGAAGCTGAAGGGCGAGCTGAAGCGGGGCGAGGTCAAGGTCACGATCGTCGACCCGAACTCGTACATGACGTACCAGCCGTTCCTTCCCGAGGCCGCCGCGGGCAACATCTCGCCGCGCCACGTCGTCGTGCCGCTCCGCCGGGTGCTGCCGAAGTGCACCGTCCGCAAGGCGCGGGTCACCGAGCTCAACCACGACGAGGGCTGGGCCATCCTCCAGCCGCTGGCCGGACCGCCGGAGCGGCTCTCCTACGACTACCTGGTCATGGCCGCCGGCGCCGTCCCGCGGCTCCTGCCGATCCCCGGCCTGGCCGAGCAGGGCATCAGCCTCAAGACCGTCGGCGAGGCCATCCACCTGCGCAACCACGTGCTGGAGCAGCTGGAGATCGCCGAGTCGACCGACGACGTCGAGGTGCGCCGCAAGGCGCTGACCTTCGTGTTCGTCGGCGGCGGGTTCGCCGGCGTCGAGGCGGTCGCCGAGCTCGAGGACATGACCCGCGACGCCACCAAGTACATGCGCAAGGTCACCCCGCAGGACCTGCGGTTCGTCCTCGTCGAGGCCGCCGACCGCATCCTCCCCGAGGTCGGCCCGGACATGGGCAAGTGGACCGCCGAGCAGCTCCGCGGCCGCGGCATCGACGTCAAGATGAAGACGTTCCTCCAGTCGGCGGTGGACGGGCAGATCGAGCTGTCGGACGGCAGCAGCTTCCCCGCCGGGACGCTCGTGTGGAACGCCGGCGTCAAGCCGTCCCCGGTCGTCCGGCACGGCGACCTGCCGATCGACGAGCGCGGCCGCGTCAAGGGCACCGAGTACCTCACCATCGAGGGCCTCGTCCGGGCGTTCACCGCCGGCGACAACGCCGCGATCCCGGACCTCACCCAGGAGGGCATGTTCTGCCCGCCGAACGCCCAGCACGCGGTCCGGCAGGCCAAGGTGCTCGCCGACAACATCGTCCGCTCGCTGCGCGGCAAGACCCTCAAGCCCTACGTGCACGGCAACCTCGGCGCCGTCGCCGGGCTCGGCCTGCACAAGGGCGTGGCGAACCCGATGGGCTTCAAGCTCAAGGGCTGGCCCGCGTGGTTCTTCCACCGCAGCTACCACGGCGCGATGGTCCCGACCTTCAACCGCAAGATCCGCGTCCTGGCGGACTGGACGCTCGCGCTGTTCCTCAAGCGCGAGACCGTCTCGCTCGCCACCGTCGAGCAGCCGCGCGCCGACTTCGAGCTCGCGGCCCTGGACGACGCCCGGCCGCAGCAGGCCGCCAAGGAGAACGCCGCCTGACGGGCACGCCCGGCGCGCCCGCCGCGCGTCCCTCCCGGAGCCCCGGTGATCCTCGCGATCACCGGGGCTCCGCCGCGTCCGGACGGGAACGGGGCCGGGTGGGGGACAATCGGGGCGTGCGCATCGGGATCCTGGGGCCTCTGGAGGTGCTCGCGGACGGCGCGCCCGTCGAGATCGGGGGCGCGCGGCTGCGAACGCTGCTGACGCTGCTCGCCCTCGACCCGGGCGCGACCGTCCCCGCGGACCGGATCATCGACGCCCTCTGGGAGGACGGCGTCCCGAAGGGCGCCCCCAACGCGCTCCAGTCGCTCGTCTCCCGGCTGCGCACGGCGATCGGCCGCGACGCGATCGAGTCCCGGCCGGGCGCGTACCGGCTCGTCGTGCCGCGCTCCGCCGTCGACGCGCACGACTTCGAGGCGCGCGTTGCGGCGGCGCGCCGCGCCCCCGGCCCGGCCGCGCGGTC
>NZ_CAACUY010000246.1 GCF_900659615.1 Actinomadura fibrosa
AGCCCGTCGTCCACGAGCACCACCGGCCGCCCCGCCGTCTCCGGCAGCGGCCGGTCGCCGCGGTAGGCGCGGACGCGGCGGGCCAGCTCCGCCCGCTCGGCCTCCACGGTCGGGGCCAGGTCGTCCTCGGTCAGGCCGAGCCGGCCGAGCAGCGCGCGGTCGAACACGGGCGCGCCGCCCTCCGCGATCGCGCCCACGCCGAGCTCCGGCTGCCGCGGATAGCCGATCTTGCGGGTCACGAGGACGTCCAGCGGCCCGCCGAGGCGCCGCGCGACCTCGTACCCCACCGGGACGCCGCCCCGCGGCAGCGCGAGCACCACCGCCCCCTCCAGGCCCGCGGGGACGAGGCGCTCGGCGAGGACCCGCCCCGCCTCGGCGCGGTCGGTGTAGGGGAGCCGCACGGTCTCGGCCTTCTGCGGCCCGTCGCGCGCGATCCTGTTCCAGGGCATGGCGGACCCCCTTCCGGGGTCGCGAAAGAGACCTGCCCCAGCCCTACCCACTCCCGCGTCCGGCACCCGCTGAGGCCCGGCGCCCGGGGGTCAGGCGGCGGCCGCGGTGAGCCAGCGGAGGGGGTTGTCGCGCAGGATGCCGTCCAGCGTGGCGTCGTCGGCCCCGGCCGCGCGCAGGGCCGGCAGGAGGGTGTCGAACAGGTGGCCGAAACCGCCGCCGCCGTTGCGGACGATCTGCGCCATCCGCGACACGCCGCTGCTCAGCAGCACGCGGTCGCCGTGGCCCGCCTCCAGCAGGTCCATGACGCCGCGGACGCGGGCGCCGATGGCGGCGTGGTCCTCGCCGGCGAGCACCGACGAGCCGAACGACACGTAGGCGCCCGTCTCGGCGATCTTGCGGTGCTGGCCCGGGTCGTCCACCAGGTCCTGCTGGCCGACGGCGACCCGGTCCGGGGCCAGCCCGGCCGCGGTGAGGATCTCCAGCTGCGCGAGGCCCGCGCGGCCGTAGGTGGCGACGGAGAGCCCGCAGTAGCGGGACGCGCGGGCGGCGGCGCGCAGGCACAGCTCCTCCGCCTCGGTCGGCGCGTCGCCCCAGGCGCCGATCTCGCCGATGACGCCGGGCAGCGCGTTGGTGCCGTCCAGCCCGAAGCCCGTCTCGGCGAGCAGCCGCTCGGCGATCCGCTCGACCGCCGAGGCCGTGCCGGGCGCGCCCGCGAGCGCCTCGCGGACGGCGGAGCCGTGGAACGGCTCGGTGAACGTCCCGGTCCCGGCGATCACCGCGACCCGGGCGCCGGCGCTGATCCGGGCCAGCGCGGCGGCGTTGCGCCCCATGCCGGAGCAGGTCAGGTCCACGACGAGGCCGAGGCCCCGCTCGGCGCGCAGCCGGGACAGCTCCTTGATGACGGCCTTCTCGTCGTCCAGCCAGCGGTACGGGTCGGAGTCGACCATCGCGGGGCGGCCGGACCAGCGCAGGTCCAGCTGGAGGTGCTCGTGGGAGAGCACCGGCCCGGTGATGTCGGACGTCGCGATCGTGCCGGTCACGGTCCGGAGCCGGCCGGTCTCCTCACGGGGGGTCATGCCACGCGAGATTACGACATGTTGCGGCTTTTAACCCGGTGATTCAGGGTAGATTTTTACGTTTTGCCCTTGTTGTCGTCGTCACTCCCCGCCGCCGCCCGGACGGCCCGCGCCCGCGCGGTCCCGGCGCTGGGCCACAGCCGGTCGATCTCGGCGTTCAGCGCGGCGCCGATCAGCACGGCCAGCGCCGCCACGTACAGCCAGGCGAGGACGGCGATCGCGGCCGCCAGCGACCCGTACACCGACACCCCGCTCAGCGACCCGCTCAGGTAGAAGCGGAGGGTGACGCTGCCGACGATCCACATCAGCAGGGCCAGGACGGCGCCCGGCACCTCGCGCCACCAGGCCGTCCGCACGGGGACGCTGGAGTGGTACAGCATCGCGAGGAACACCACGGACAGGCTCACCACGACCGGCCAGTAGAAGACCTGGACGAACCCGGCGCTCTCCGGCAGCGCCCGCCGCACCAGGGTGGGCCCGGCCACCAGCAGCGGGATGAGGACGAGCATGACGAGCAGGCCCAGCAGGTAGATCACGAACGCCCGGATGCGGGTCCGGATCACGCCGCGGATGCCCGACAGCCCGTAGGAGATCGTGATCGTGTCGACGTAGACGTTCGTGGCCCGCGACCCCGCCCACAGCGACAGCAGGAAGCTGAGCGAGACGATGTCCGGGCTGCCGCCCTTGATGACGTCGTCGATCAGCGGGACCACGACCGAGTTCACCGCCGGGCCCGTCAGGACGGTCCGCGCGTGCTCGATCACCCAGGCGCGGATGTCGCCGACCGTGTCGTCGCCGAGCGCGCCGCGGAAGTGGCCCATCGTGCCGATCAGCCCGATGACGAGCGGCGGCAGCGACAGCAGGGCGAAGAACGCGGCCTCGGCGGCGAGGCCCGTGACGCGGTACCGGAACGCGGCGACCGCGGTGCCCCGGCTGAGCTTCCAGCCGATCCGGCCGGCCGATCCGGCGGCGCCGCGGACGGCGCGGGCGGCCCGCAGCGCGCGGCCGCGCGGGCCGGTGCGCGGCCCCCCGGAGCCGGGGCCTCCGGCCGGGGCGACGCCCGCGGCGTCGGAGACGGTGGTCACAGCGCTCCACCGTAGAGCGTCGCCTGCCCGGAACATGCCGCATCGCCCATTTCAGTGATCCAATCCCGCGCGTCGCGTACCGGCCGCCCCCTCGGCCCGACCACCTCCGAGCCCGATCACCGCGAGGACGCCTCCCTCGCGATGCGCCCCCGTGATGCCGCCGTCCTCTCGCCCATACCCGCTTCGACGGCCCGGAACGTCGCCCGGACCATGATCATTGGGACTCCGGGCCCAGGCAGGAGCATCCCCGACCATCGGCGACAATGGGGACATGATCTGCCAGTCGTGCCGGGAGCGTCGTCACGGAGCGTGCCGTGGCGGCTCGTGGTGCGACTGCCAGCACCGGCCCGGAACCGGCGCCGAGGCCCGCGGCGAGGCCGCCGCGGGCGCCCGCGCGGCCGACCGGGACACCGGCGCGGGCGCTGGTGAGGGCGGTGCCGACGCCACGCCGGCGGAGCCGCGGGTGAACTGGCGGAGGCAGGGATGATCCTCGTCACGCGTCCGCATACCGGACGTCACTGGACAGCCCGCGAGACGACGTGTCAGAGTCTAGGTATGACTGCTGCGGACCCGCTGCTGGCCAAGCGCCGGCACGTCGACTTCCTCCGCGTCCGCAGCGCGATCTGTCGGTGACGCCCCGACCACGCCCCTGACTCGACGGGCGCGTGGTGCATCGGCGTCACCTTTGACTTCATCCTGCTCAGTGCCGAGCCGGCGTCCGAGAATGCCGGTGCGCTACGCGTCCCTCACATCAACAGATGAGGACGCGCGCCGTGCCACCCGCGACCAAGCGTAAGAAGGGCGAGGGCCAGTGGGCCCTCGGTTACCGCGAACCGCTGAACAAGAACGAGGAGAACAAGAAGAACGACGACGGGCTCAACGTCCGCAACCGGATCCTCGACGTCTACTCCAAGGCCGGGTTCGACTCGATCGACCCCGCCGACCTGCGCGGCCGGTTCCGCTGGTTCGGGCTCTACACCCAGCGCCGGCCCGGGATCGACGGCGGCAAGACCGGGATGCTGGAGGACGAGGAGCTCGACGACCGCTACTTCATGATGCGGGTGCGGATCGACGGCGGCCAGCTCGACGGCCCCCAGCTCCGCACGATCGCCGACATCGCCACCCGGTACGCGCGCGGGACCGCCGACATCACCGACCGGCAGAACGTCCAGTTCCACTGGATCCGGATCGAGGACGTCCCGGCGATCTGGGAGGCGCTGGAGGCGGTCGGCCTCTCCACCATGGAGGCGTGCGGCGACACGCCCCGCGTGATGATCGGCTGTCCGCTGGCCGGAATCGCCGAGGACGAGGTCATCGACGCGACGCCGCAGCTCCAGGACGTCCACGACCGCTACATCGGCTCGCCCGAGTTCTCCAACCTGCCGCGCAAGTTCAAGACGGCGATGTCGGGCTGCACCGCGCACTGCACGGTCCCGGAGATCAACGACCTGGCGCTCGTGGGCGTGGTGAACGACGAGGGCGAGACCGGCTACCAGGTCCTCGTCGGCGGCGGGCTGTCCACCAACCCGATGTTCGCGCAGAGCCTCGGCGTCTTCGTCAAGCCCGAGCAGGCCCACGAGGTCTGGAAGGGCGTCGTCTCGATCTTCCGCGACTACGGGTACCGGCGGCTGCGCAGCCGCGCGCGCATCAAGTTCCTCGTCAAGGACTGGGGCGCGGCCAAGTTCCGCGAGGTGCTGGAGAAGGACTACCTCGGGTACGCGCTGCCGGACGGCCCCGAGCCGGCCGCGCCGCTCCCCCGCCGCGACCACGTCGGCATCCACCGGCAGAAGGACGGCAACTACTACGTCGGGTTCGCGCCGCGCGTCGGGCGCGTCAACGGCGAGCTGCTCGGCGCCATCGGCGACCTCGCCGCCCGCTACGGGTCGGGCCGGGTCCGCACGACGGCCGAGCAGAAGATGGTGATCCTGGACGTGCCCGCGGAGCACACCGAGGCGCTCGCCGACGCGCTCGCCGCGCACGACCTCCAGGTCCGCCCGTCCACGTTCCGCCGCCAGACGATGGCTTGCACGGGCATCGAGTACTGCAAGCTCGCGATCGTCGAGACCAAGCAGCGCGCGATGGACCTCATGGACGAGCTGGAGAAGCGGCTCCCCGACTTCGACCAGCCGCTCAGCATCAACGTCAACGGATGCCCGAACGCCTGCGCCCGGATCCAGGTCGCCGACATCGGCCTGAAGGGCCAGCTGGTCGTCGACGAGAACGGCGACCAGGTCGAGGGCTTCCAGATCCACCTGGGCGGCCAGGTGGGCGCGTCCTTCGGCAAGAAGGTGCGCGGGCTGAAGACGACCTCCGCGGGCCTGACCGACTACGTCGAGCGGGTGGTCCGCAGGTTCGACGCGCAGCGGACGGACGGCGAGACCTTCGCCGCCTGGGTGCAGCGCGCCGACGAGGCCGACCTCAAGTAGCGGGCAGATCGGAATGAGCGAACGTGCCGCGCCGTTCTACTGCCCGTACTGCGGAGAAGAGAACCTCGAACCCCTAGAAGAAGAAGCGACGTGGTTCTGCAACGACTGCGTCCGCTCCTTCAAATTGAAGTTCCTCGGTGTTGGAGCCCCCCACACACGCAAGGAGATCCCTCGGTGACTCTTCTGGAGACCGACAGACCGACACTCGATCTTGAGGACATCGTCGAGTCCGCCGCGGAGGCGCTGGACGGCGCGTCCACGCTGGAGATCATCCGCTGGGCCGTCGCCACGTTCGGCGACCGCATCTGCCTCACCTCGTCCATGTCGGACGCGGCCCTGATCCACCTCGTGTCCAAGGTGAAGCCGGGCATCGACGTCCTGTTCGTCGACACCGGCTACCACTTCGCGGAGACGGTCGGGACCCGGGACGCCGTCGAGGCCGTCTACCCGGTCAACGTCATCAACGTGACGCCGTCCCGGACGGTCGAGGAACAGGAGGCGGCGCTCGGCCCGCGGCTGTTCGGCCGCAACCCCGACCTGTGCTGCCACCTGCGGAAGGTGGAGCCGCTCGGGCGGGCGCTGGAGGGCTACATGGCGTGGTTCAGCGGCATCCGCCGGGACGAGACCGCGAGCCGCCGCGACCGCCGCGTCGTCGAGTGGGACCGCAAGCGCGGCATGGTCAAGGTCAACCCGATCCTGGACTGGACCCAGGAGCAGATGGACGGCTACATCGAGGACAACGGGGTGCTCGTCAACCCGCTGCACTACGACGGCTACCCGTCGATCGGCTGCGCGCCGTGCACGCGCCCGGTCGCCCCGGGCGAGGACCCGCGCAGCGGCCGGTGGGCCGGGATGGGCAAGACCGAGTGCGGTATCCACCTGTGAGCCCGCCCATGGTGGCGGTGGCGCACGGGAGCAGGGACCCGCGCGCCGCCGCCACCGTGGTGGAGCTGGCCGAGGCCGTCCGGGCGCTGCGCCCGGACGTGCCGGTCCACGCGTCCTTCCTGGACCACGCGCCGCCCGCCCCCGACCGGGTGCTGGACGGCCTGGCCCGCGACGGCGCGGAGGAGGCGGTCGTGCTGCCGCTCCTGCTCACCGCCGCCTACCACAGCAAGACCGACATCCCCGGCGTGCTGAACCGGGTCCGCTGCCGCCGCCCGCGGCTGGACCTGCGCACGGCCGCCACGCTCGGCCCGCATCCGCTGCTGACGGACGCGCTGGAGCGCCGCCTCGCCGAGGCCGGCGTCGAGCCCGGCGACCCGGGCACGTCCGTCGTGCTGGTGTCGGCGGGCTCGTCCGACCCGTCGGCCAACGCCACCATCTGGCGCCTCGCGCGGGAGTGGCGGTCGCGCGGCTGGCGCGGCGTCGTCCCGGCGTACGCGTCGGCGGCGCGGCCGGCCCCGGCGGAGGCCGTCGCGGCGCTCCGCGACGCGGGCGCCCCCCGGGTGGCCGTCGCGTCCTACTTCCTCGCGCCCGGGTACTTCGCCGACAAGGTGCGGGCCGAGTCCCTCGCGGCGGGCGCCGCGGCCGTCTCCCCCGTCCTCGGCGCCGCCCCGGAGGTGGCCGAGCTGGTCGTCCACCGCTACGACGAGGCCCTCAGCACCGCCCGCGAGGCCGCCGCCGTCTGACGCCCCGTGTGACCCACCCCCCGCGGCCGGGCCGTGTGATCGCCGTCCGTGCGGGTAGGCGGCCCGCATGGACGAGCGAGAAGACCTCGGGCACGAGCCCGAGACCACCCACGACCGCGACTTCGCCCCCGTCAACCAGGGCTCGGACTCCCGTGGCCGCACCGTCCCCGGGACGCCGGTGCCGGTGAGCGTCCCCGGCCAGGAGGGCGGCGACCAGGAGGAGGCGCGGGGGCGGCAGGAGGACGAGATCAGCGGCACCGGCACGCCCGGCGTGGACGTCGGGCACCCCGACTCGCTCCCCGCCGACGAGGCGGGCGTCGAGGACGCCGAACGCCACGACGACACCCGCTGACCCGCCTCACGTCGAGGGGCCTCGGAAACGCCCGGGCGTGCTGCCGAAGGCGCTTTGGAACGCCTGGATGAACGCGCTCGGGCCCGCGTAGCCGCAGGCGGCGGCGACGCTGGTCACCGACGCGCCGGTCGCGAGCAGGATCAGCGCGTGCTGGAGCCGCATCTGCGTCCGCCACTGCGGGAACGTCATCGAGGTCTGCCGCCGGAACAGCCGGCTCAGCGTCCGCTCCGACGCGCCGACCGCGCGCCCGAACTCCGCGAGCGTGCGCTGGTCGGCGGGGTCGTCGGCCAGCGCCGCGGCGATGGCCCGCAGCCGGTCGTCGGCGGGCAGCGGCAGGCGCAGCGGAAGCTCCTCCACCTGCTCAAGCTGATCCATCGCCACCCGTTCGAGGTTGCGCCGCCGCTCACCGGACGGCGCGTCCTTACCGGTCAGCGCGATGACGACCTCCCGCAGCAGGGGCGAGACCGCCAGCACCGCCGGCTCCGCGAACCCCGCGACGGCCCGGTCGAAGTTCACGGTGCGCAGCTGCGTCGGCCCGTACGCCTGGTGCGTGTGCGCGACCCCGGCGGGCAGCCACACCGCCCGGTACGGCGGCACGACCCAGGTGCCCGCGTCCGTCGACACCTGCAACACCCCGTGGCTCGGATAGGCGAGCTGGTGATGGGGGTGGTCGTGCCAGTCGACCCGCTCCCCGTGTCCGAGCGGCAGGAGACCGGCCGGACGCGCATCATGGCGGGTAGGCGACATATCACGGCAGGATACTGCTAGCCCGCAACCGGCGGCGATCACGATCCTGGACGGGTGACAGCGAGCATCGAGACCGCCGCACCGCCCGTCCCGCGGCGCATGTGGACGTGGGCCGCCGCCCACGCGGTGGACGACTTCTACCAGGGGCTGGTCCCGGCGTCCGTGCCCTACTTCGTCCTGGAACGGCACTACAGCTACGTCGCCGCCGGCGGGCTCACCCTCGCGGCGACGCTGGGCGGCGCCCTCCCGCAACCGCTGATCGGCGTCCTCGTCGACCGGCTGCGGCTCCCCCGCCTCGCCGCCGCCGGCGTCCTGCTCGCCGGGACGGGCTTCGCACTCGCCGGACTCGCAGGTCCCTACCCGGCGGTATGGGCGCTGCTCCTGCTGTCCGGTCTGGGCGTGGCGATGTTCCACCCGGCGGCGGGCAAGGCCGCCCGGCAGGCGGCCGGCGACAGCGTCACCGCCATGAGCGTCTTCGCCGCGGGCGGCAGCGTCGGCTTCTTCCTCGCGCCCGTCCTCGCCGTCCCCGCCCTGAGCGCCTGGGGCCTCGGCGGCACCGTCGCGTTCCTGCCCCCGGCGGTGCTCGCCGCGTTCGTCCTCACCCGGGCCGTCCGTCGGCAGGAGTCCGCCGGCGCCACCGCTTTCGCGGGCCCGGACCGCTGGTGGCCGTTCGCCGTCCTCACCCTGATCTCGGTCGTCCGCTCCGCGGTGTTCGCCGCCGTCGCCACCTTCATCGGCCTGTACTGGATCGCCCACCTGGACGGATCGCGGGTCATGGCCGGGACCGCGCTGGCGTGCTTCCTCGGCGGCGGCGTCGCGGGCACCCTCGCCGGCGGGCGGCTCGCCGACCGGATCGGCCCGGTCCGCACCGTCCGGATCGGCGCCCTGCTCGCGGTGCCGATGCTCGCCGGCCTCCGGCTGGCCCCCGGCCCCCTGGCGCCGCTGGCGTTCGCGGTCCTCGCCGGCCTGGCGCTGAACATGCCGTTCGCCGTCCTGGTCCGGCTCGGCCAGGACTACCTGCCCGCCCGTCCCGGCACCGCCGCCGGCGTGACGCTCGGGCTCGGCGTCAGCGCCGGCGGCCTGCTGACCCCGCTGTTCGGCCTCGTCGCCGACGCCCACGGCACGCCCCCGGTCTTCACCCTGCTCTGCCTCGTCCCGGCCGCCGCGTTCGCACTCGCCCTGCTCCTCCCGTCCGAGAGATGACCCGCACCCCGCCCCGCGCACGGCGGTACCGGGGAACTATCCTCAGCCGACCGGGCCGCACACCCCACTCCGGCCCGCACGCTGAAAGGAACCCCACATGGCCCTCATCCGCGCGGCCGGTCTCGTCCTCGCCGCCACCGGCGCCGCCCACTTCGCCGTCCCGAAGGCGTTCGAGCCCATCTCCAAGGCGGCGTTCCCGCAGGACACCGAGGCCTGGATCAAGCGCAACGGCGCCACCGAGCTGGCGCTCGGCCTCGCCATGGCCACCGACCGGACGCGCAAGGCCGGCCTCGCGGGCGTGGCGCTCTACACGCTCTGGCTGGGCGCCCGCACGGCCGCCAACCGCTGACCGGCCCGCCTACTGGCGGTTCTTCCACCAGGACGCCAGGGCGCGGCGGACGGGGGCGTGGTGCTCGTCGTCCACGATCGTGACGTCGCCCATGATGGCGTGCGCGGCGACCCGGACCACCGGCACGCACGCGCCGGGACGCGCCTCGCGGACCGCGACGCGCCGGTCGCCCATCACCGCGTAGCCGGTGAGCTCGACGGTCACCCCGTCCGGGACGATGATCTTGATGTCGCCCATGACGGCCGTGGCGTGCACGGTGACCGCGCACGTCGGGACCTGGGCGCCGCGGAGGTCGAGCTCCACGTCGCCCATCACCGACACGGCTTCGAGCCGCTCGGCGATGCGGCCGACGATGCGCTCCTTGCAGTCCCCCATGATGGCGCTGAACTTGCGCCTGACCTGCAACGGCGCCGGGTTCGCACCGGGCGCGCCCATGCCGGGTAGATCGGTGGTGATCCGCTCCAGGTCGCCGCGCGTGACGGCCATGCACGCCGCCTCGGTGCGCTCGGCCAGCTCCTCGAAGGTCAGCCGCCCCTCCACCGAGGCGACCCGCAGCCGCTCGACGACGGCCTCGCGCTCGGCGTCGGAGGCGCGCACGGCCTCGGGCGGGACGGTCCGGTCCGCCCGTGCCTGCGGGACGGTCCGGTCCGCCGGTGCCGGCGGGACGGGATCGGGGGCGGGACGCAGGTCCTGCCGCCGGTCCTGCGGGCGGCTCGGGAACGTCCCCCCGGGCTGCGGACTGGACTGACTCATGATTTCGAAAGTATGCCCCCGCGACCGGCGGGCAATCCGTCGCGCGGACGAGATCGCCCCACCCCTTCAGGAGGATGCCGGGGCCGGCCGCCCCTGACATGATCATCTTTACGCCGAACGACATTCTGTATTCTTCCCGGTAGACCGGACTTCGCCGAATGCGACCGGGCCACGGACTTCAGGAGGAGCGGCGCGTGACGACCCACGAGGTGTTCAACCAGGTTCCCCCGCTCGCGGGACACGACCTCGCGGACGACCCCGCCCTCCTGGACGGCCTGGAGCGCGAGGGCGCCGGCTGGGCCGCCGCCGAACTCCACGAGCTCGGACGCCTCGCGGGCACCGAGGAGGCCCAGGACTGGGGCCGCCTCGCCAACGAGCACCCGCCCGTCCTGCGCACCCACGACCGCTACGGCCACCGCGTCAACGAGGTCGAGTTCCACCCGGCCTGGCACAAGCTGATGAACGTCGCCGTGACCCACGGCCTGCACGGCTCCGCCTGGGCCGACACCCGCGAGGGCGCCCACGTCGCCCGCGCCGCGAAGTTCTACACCTGGCGCGTGGACGCCGGCCACGGCTGCCCCATCTCCATGACGTACGCGGCCGTCCCCGCCCTGCGCCAGTCCCCCGACCTGGCCGCCCAGTACGAGCCCCTCCTCACCGCGCCCCGCTACGACTTCGGCCTCCGCGCGCCGCTCACCAAGCACGGCCTCCTCGCCGGCATGTCCATGACCGAGAAGCAGGGCGGCTCCGACGTCCGGGCCAACACCACGCGGGCCGTCCCGCACCCGGACGGCACCTACCGCCTGGTCGGGCACAAGTGGTTCACCAGCGCGCCCATGTGCGACGTCTTCCTCACCCTCGCCCAAGCGCCGGGCGGCCTGACCTGCTTCCTCGTCCCGCGCGTCCTCCCGGACGGCGAGCGCAACCCCCTCCGCCTGATGCGCCTCAAGGACAAGCTCGGCAACAGGTCGAACGCCTCGTCCGAGATCGAGTACGAGGACGCGGTCGCCTGGCGCGTCGGCGACGAGGGCCGCGGCGTCCGCACCATCATCGAGATGGTCAACATGACCCGGCTCGACTGCGTCATCGGCGCCGCCGCCGGGATGCGCCAGGGCGTCACGACCGCCGCCCACCACGCCGCGCACCGCAAGGCGTTCGGGGCCTACCTCGCCGACCAGCCGCTCATGCGCAACGTCCTCGCCGACCTCGCCGTCGAGTCGGAGGCCGCCACCCTCCTGATGCTGCGCCTCGCCGGCGCCACGGACCGCTCCGTCCGCGGCGACGCCGCCGAGACCGCCTTCAAGCGGCTCGGCCTCGCCGTCAGCAAGTACTGGGTCTGCAAGCGCTGGCCCGCCCACGCCGCCGAGGCCCTGGAATGCCTGGGCGGCAACGGCTACGTCGAGGAGTCGGGCATGCCCCGCCTCTTCCGCGAGTCCCCCCTCAACTCGATTTGGGAGGGCTCCGGCAACGTCGCTGCTCTCGATCTCCTACGTGCAACCCTACGCCAGCCGCAGACGCTGGAAGCCTTTTTCGACGAAGTCGAGCTCGCCCAAGGCGCCGACCCCCGCCTCGACAGGGCCGTTAAAGAGGCCAAGGACAGCTTCACCGACACCGCGACGATCGAGCACCGCGCCCGCCGCGTAGCCGAGCGCCTGGCCCTCGTCCTGCAGGCATCGCTGCTGGTCAGACACGGTCACCCGGCCATAGCGGACGCCTTCTGCGCGTCCCGCCTGGACCGCGACTGGGGCACCGCCTTCGGCACCCTCCCACCCGGCTTGGACCTGGCCCCGATCATCGACCGAGCCACCCCAAAAACCACCTGAGGCCCGCCCCCCAAGATCACGTTTTCACCTCCACCAAGCCAGCAAATCAACCCAACCGCCGAGACCCCAACCAAGATCATCCGCTAACGTACTCGTTAGTAGCCAAAAAAGCCCACCCGAAAAGGGCACCTCAGTGTGGGTTTGCACCCAGCAAGTGCCAGGGCAAAGCGGGCGATATACCGCTCACCGACAACCTCCCCCGCCATGAGCCGCGGGCCGGGAAGCTCGCCGTGCCCACGGCGAGCAGTGGTGCGTCAAGTGGACGACAAAACCGCGCCAGCCCCGCTGAGATCAAGGGTGTTCCGTTGCGATTTGGCGTTCTCCGGTCATCAGCACGAGCGAGCCTGACCGGACGAGCGGGACCGCCGACCGCACAGGTAGCGGCAGGGGAGGTCGTCACCGTGACCGTCATGACCCGTGCGAATTTTCTGCGTGCCGGAGCTCCAGGTGGTGAACCGTGCCGTCCTTCGCTCCGCGGGAGGGTAGCGTCAGCG